>NZ_JBMBWH010000009.1:0-181941 GCF_048606435.1 Knoellia terrae
TCCTCGACAAGCTACTGTCCGAGCACGACAACCCCGGTGTTTCCTTCACCGCTTGAATCCACCCCCTCCTACGGTGCAGTAGGTCAGGGGGTGGGGGAGACGGGCTGCGCGAGGTCGAGCACCTCGGCGGTCGGCAGCTCGGCGAGGGCGGCGCCGCCGACGAGCAGCTTGCTGCTACGGATCCCGCTGCCGATGACCACGTCCCCGGCGGCCGCCACTGCGGCGTCGACGAGGACCGGCCAGTCTGCGGGGAGGCCGACCGGGGTGATCCCGCCGAACTCCATGGCGGTGAGCGAGACGGCGTCGTCGTGCGGCGCGAACGAGATCTTGCGGACCCCGAGGTGCCGCCGCACCACGCCGTTGACGTCGGCGCGGTGGGTGGCCAGGACCATGACGGCGGCGTACGTCGTCTCACCCGCCCGCTTGCCGGCGACGATGACGCAGTTCGCGCTCGCCTGGGGCGCGACGTCGTATGCCGCACAGAAGGCGGCCGTGTCGGCGAGCGTCGCGTCGATGGGCGCCACCTCCGCTGCCGCGACTCCCGTGGACGCTTCGCCGAGGGCGGCGGCGACCGGGGGAGCGAGCAGGTCGGGGAGGTCGAGCGCAGGCGACCAGTGGAGCGATCCGCGAGCGGACGGCATACGGGTCAGTGCTTCTCGTCGGTCGGAACCTCGGCCCCGGTGGCCGGGTCCTTGGCCACTGCCGCGTGCTCGTCGTGCCCGCCCTTGCGGGGGATGACGTGCATGATCGCGACGACGATGGCGCCGATGATGAGGCCGAGGATGGCCGAGCCGATGGTGTTGGTGACCCAGCCGAGGACGCCGCCGAGCGCGCCGGTGGCCTCGTGGACGGCCTCCTCGGCGCCGTGGACCCACTGGTAGGGGTAGTGCAGCGGCGACCAGTACTGGCTGAGCTCGTCGAGCCCCACGAGGATGATGTGCCCGCCAACCCAGATCATCGCGGCGATGCCGACCACCGAGAGGGTGCTGAGGAGCTTGGGCATGGCGGCGACGAGCCCGCGGCCGATCGTGGCCTGGGCGCCCGTCTTGCCGGCGAGGTGGAGACCGACGTCGTCCATCTTGACGATGAGGGCGACGACGCCGTAGACGAGCGCGGTGATGGCGACGGCGACGACGGCGAGGATCGCGGCCCGCAGCAGGAAGCCCTCGTCCTTCACCTCGTTGAGCGAGATGACCATGATCTCGGCCGACAGGATGAAGTCGGTGCGGATCGCCCCGCTCGTGATGGTGTCCTCGTCGGCGACGAGCCCGGCCTCGTGCGCCTTGTCGGCCGCGTCCTCGGTGTGGCCGCTGACCCGCTCCCATATCTTCTCGACACCCTCGAAGCAGAGGTAGGTGCCGCCGATCATCAGCAGCGGCGTGAGCGCCGCCGGGAGGAACTGGCTGAGCAGCAGGGCCGCCGGCAGGATGAAGAGGAGCTTGTTGCGCAGCGACCCGATCGCGATCTTCTTGATGATCGGGAGCTCGCGCTTGGGGTCGATGCCCTGGACGTACTGCGGCGTCACCGCGGTGTCGTCGACGATGACACCGCTGGCCTTGACGCTCGCGCGCCCGGCCGCGGCCGCGACGTCGTCCACGGAGGCGGCGGCGGCCTTGGCCAGCACCGCGATGTCGTCGAGCAGGGCGAACAGACCGCCGGCCATCAGGTCACCTGTCGGTCTGTGAGGGGGATGTCATGGGGCACCGGCTCAGCGTACCCACGACGAGCGTGCCTACTCGTCCTCGTCGGCGCTCGTGCCGTCAGGGGCCATGTCGAGGTCGTCGTGCCGCTCACCCTCGACGAGGACGCGGTCGTCGCCGTCCCCACCGCGTGCCGGGGCGTCGGCGTCGTCGTCGTCGCGCTCGCTGACCGCGGGGCGGGCCAGGTCGCTGTCGGGGTCGACGGCATAGTCGCCGCGCACGTCCTCCCACGTGTCGAGCTTGTCCTCGTCGAGGTCGAGGCGCACCTCGTCGCGCACCTCGTCCTGGCCGCTGGCTCCGCCGGTGCCCATGGTCTCGCTCATCGGGTTCTCCGCTCGTCTCCGCGCGGGCCGGCCCCGCGCTCGTCCATGTCTACCGCGTGGAGTCGGTACGATGGGGGCTGCCGGCGCGGGTGATACCCCGCTCTCGTGGACGCCCAGATGGGCTGCGCCGGGTCTGCCAACCCCATTCGACAAGGAAGAGATTTCGCATGTCCTTCGACTACAAGGTTGCCGACCTGAGCCTCGCCGAGGCCGGCCGTCACCAGATCCGTCTTGCCGAGCACGAGATGCCCGGCCTCATGAGCCTGCGCGAGGAGTTCGGGGCGGCCCAGCCGCTCAAGGGCGCCCGCATCGCCGGCTCGCTGCACATGACCGTGCAGACCGCCGTGCTCATCGAGACCCTCACCGCTCTCGGCGCCGAGGTCCGCTGGGCCTCCTGCAACATCTACTCCACTCAGGACGAGGCCGCCGCGGCCGTCGTCGTCGGGCCCGAGGGCAGCGTCGACGACCTGCAGGGCGTGCCCGTCTTCGCCTGGAAGGGCGAGACCCTGACCGAGTACTGGGAGTGCACGGAGCAGATCCTCACCTGGCCCGGTGGTCAGGGCGCCAACATGATCCTCGACGACGGTGGCGACGCCACGATGCTCGTCCACAAGGGTCGTGCTTGGGAGGCCGCCGGTCAGGTGCCCCCCACCGACGACGAGGACTCCGAGGAGGTCGGCGTCTTCAAGGAGCTCGTCCGCAAGACGCTCGCCGCGGACCCGCAGAAGTGGACGAAGGTCTCCGCCGAGATCAAGGGCGTCACCGAGGAGACCACCACCGGCGTGCTCCGCCTCTACGAGCTCGCCCGCGCCGGCGAGCTGCTCTTCCCGGCGATCAACGTCAACGACTCGGTCACCAAGAGCAAGTTCGACAACAAGTACGGCTGCCGCCACTCCGTCATCGACGGCCTCAACCGCGCGACCGACGTGCTCATCGCCGGCAAGGTCGCGGTCGTCTGCGGCTACGGCGACGTCGGCAAGGGCTGCGCCGAGGCCCTCCGTGGCCAGGGCGCTCGCGTCATCGTCACCGAGATCGACCCGATCTGCGCGCTCCAGGCCGCGATGGAGGGCTACCAGGTCGCCAAGCTCGAGAGCGTCCTCGACATCGCCGACATCTACGTCACGACGACCGGCAACTTCAACATCATCACCGCCGAGCACATGACGAAGATGAAGAACAAGGCGATCGTCGCCAACATCGGCCACTTCGACAACGAGATCGACATCGCCGGCCTCGCCAAGGTCGAGGGTGTCACCAAGACCGAGATCAAGCCGCAGGTCCACGAGTGGTCCTTCGCCGGTGGCAACTCGATCATCGTGCTGTCGGAGGGTCGCCTCTTCAACCTCGGCAACGCCACGGGCCACCCGTCGTTCGTCATGTCGAACTCCTTCGCGAACCAGACGATCGCCCAGATCGAGCTGTTCACCAAGAACGACGACTACGACAAGCAGGTCTACGTCCTGCCCAAGCACCTCGACGAGAAGGTCGCGCGCCTGCACCTCGACGCCATCGGTGTCGAGCTCACCGAGCTGACCAAGGAGCAGGCCGAGTACATCGGTGTCGACGTGGCCGGCCCGTACAAGTCGGACCATTACCGGTACTGAGCCCAGGCTCACTCATCACGACACACAGGCCGGGTATGCCGGGAGCTCACGTTCCCGGCATACCCGGCCCTCGTCGGTCGACCGACCCGCAAGCCGAACAACGCGGCATTACCACGGCAGGGCGGAGGACTTTTCGTCGTGGCCGCCTAGGGCCGTGGTGACGCGCAAGGAGAGGGAAGCAGGACAGAGCAGTGTTTCGGCCTCGCCGGATCACTACCCTCGGCGCGCTCAATGAGCATGAAAGCCGTGTCGGTAGGTCGAACCCCTGTGATACTGCCAAGGCCAAGTTGGATTAGGTACATGGGGTCGCCATGAGTGTGGCCTCAGGAGGAGGGTCCGACGGTGGACCGGGAAACAATTCGGGCAGATCCCGCTTCACCCACCGCCCCGTCAGCGGCCGCTCACCGTCCTGACGTCCAAGGGCTCCGCGCCGTCGCTGTGCTCATGGTGCTGTGCTTCCATGCTGGCCTTCCGGTGCCTGGCGGATTTGTGGGCGTCGATGTGTTCTTTGTCATTTCTGGATTCGTCATAACGACGATGCTTTCCCGCGAATGGGCGGCAACAGGACGAATCAATTTCCCGCAGTTCTATCTGCGGCGCTTCCTGCGGCTCACGCCGGCGCTGGCGGTGATGGCGTCAGTGACTGTCTTTGCATCGTCCCTCTTCCTTTCGCCGGTCGGGCCGCAGCAGGTCGCGGTGGAAACCAGTGTTGGTGCGCTGTTCTTGGTCGCCAACTTCGTCATCGCGGCCCGTACCGGGGGGTATTTCGACGATGCAGCAGAGCTGAACCCACTCCTGCATACCTGGTCGTTGTCGGTCGAGGAGCAGTTCTATCTGGTGTTTCCGCTCGTCCTTGCCAGCGGGTGGGCGGCCGCGAGTAGATTTCCCAAGGCGAGATACGGCCTGAGTTTCCTCGTAGGAAGCATCGGTCTGACTTCTCTGCTGCTGGGTGTGTTACCGACCTTCGGCGTTGCGGTCCCGGGTCTGAATGGTGCGCTGGGGTTCTACAGTCCACTGACAAGAGCGTGGGAGTTCTGCGCAGGGGCGGGCCTGGCCTTGCTCATCCGGAGACTGCCGCAGCCGTCTGGGCGAAGCAGCAACGTGTTTGGTCCCGCGGGCGCGTTGCTGATGGGGTCCTCGCTGTGGATCATCACCGAGGCGTCGACGTTCCCAGGCGTCGCTGCTTTGTTGCCGGTCACGGGAACGTTGCTAGTCCTCTATGCAGGTGGCAGGCCGGATAGTTTCGTGAGCCGATCCTTGTCCAGCCCTCCTTTGACGCGCATCGGAGACTGGTCGTACTCCTTGTATCTGTGGCATTGGCCCTTCGTCGTGATTGCCAGTCAGTTATGGCCAGGACGAACACTTGTGGCTGTCTTGGCGGTATGTGCCTGTTGGTTGCCAGCGGTGGCGTCCTACCGCTGGGTGGAGCAACCCCTTCGAAGCCCGCACCACGTGAAAGGCATGCACGTCTCCCGCCGTCTACGTGTCATTGTCCCGATCACTTTTTTGGCCCCCGTGCTCGTGGCTGGAGCTGCTGGAGCGGCCGCGATGAATGGTTTCGGAAGCCGACAGGTCCAGACCTTTCAGGCATCCAAGACGCCGCACCCCGCGGGCTCCTGTGTTGCGCGGGATGACAATTTCTGCCGCTGGAACACCGTGGCGCCCGGTCCGCCCGTCTACCTGGTGGGCGACTCACACGCGGGCCACTTCGGTACGGGTGTCCTTGGCGCCGCCACATCACTCGATCGACCCATGGCCATATCGATGGCGTACAACTGCCCCTTTACTAGGGAACTTCAAGTAGGGCTGCTGAATCAGAAGTCCACATGCTTCGAGCACAACGAATCGGTGTTCGAAGCGTTGATGACGGAACGGGCAGGCACGGTGATCATCGCTGGCGCCGACACCTACTGGGCCGGGGAGTCGTGGGCCGTGACGGAGCCGGGTGGCTTGCCGTCGGTGGTACCAGCAGACAAGGTGAGGTATTGGGAGCGTGCTTTGGTGCGAACTGTCACGGCACTCCGGCGGACCGGTCACGACGTGATCCTCGTGCAGACTGTCCCTCTCCACGAGCGCTATCAGCCAGAGCGCTGCTCGACTCTCGATATCCACAATGGTGACTGTTCGGATGTCCTCCCCGAGTCCGAGGCCGAGGATATTCATGGTGAGGCGCGGGCTGCGCTGACTCGCGTCGCTGAAGCCACGGACAGCCGACTGGTCGACCCGTGGAACTTCTTTTGCCGTGACGGTTTTTGTTCAACCAGCCGAGATTCGGCGCCGCTCTACACGAACTGGAGTCACATCAGTGTGCACGCGAGTGGCGCTCTCACGGGCCTGTTCAAGAGCGCGCTCGACTCCACGACATAAGCGCTCCATGTGACGGCTTCCGGAAACCCACGCCCCTTTGCCTCGTGCTCGTGGGCGTCCTCCGTGCTGTGCACTGTTCTCCGTGGCGGCAGGAGCAGAGGGCGGACCCTGGGTGCGGTGGGGAGGGCACCCGTTTCGACGGATCAGTCCCTCGATCGGGGTCACCCGAGGGTCGCGTCGACCGTCTGACCGGTGTGGGCCGACTCGAGCACGGCTTCGGTGACCCGAACCGTCGCGAGCCCCTGATCCATCGTGACAATGTCGGCATCTTTGCCGAGGAGGGCGTCCCGGAACTGCTCGTGCTCCACCTGAAGAGGTTCAGGCTTGGCTATTGCATAGCGCACGACGTCTCCCTCGGTCACGCCCCGGAAGTTGGCAATCTGATCCCACGACTCCTGTTCCACGCGGCCGTTGGCGTAGAACGACAGGTCGGCCGTCAGGGTGTCGGCGATGAAGGCCCCCTTGCTGCCGGTCAGGACCGTGACACGCTCCTTGAATGGAGAAAGCCAGTTGACCAGATGGTTGGTGATGGTTCCCTCGGAGAGCTGCGCCACGACGGCGACGAGGTCCTCGGCCTCACGACCCGAGCGGTAGGCGGTTCGCGCGGCCACGGAGACGAAGCTCTGCTGGGTCACCCACGCGGTGAGATCTATGTCGTGGGTCCCTAGGTCCTTGACGACGCCGACGTTCGAGATCCGGGTGGGGAAGGGGCCCTGCCTCCGCGTCACCACCTGGTAGAGCTCACCCAGCTCACCTGCGGCTACCCTCTTCCGGGCCTGCTGCAACGCAGGGTTGTAGCGCTCGACGTACCCCACCGCGCCCACGAGACCGGCGGCGCCGAAAGCGGCCGACAGTCGCCTGGCAGTGCCGGAGTCGAGGGCCAGCGGCTTCTCGATCATGGTGTGTACCCCGGCAGCCGCCAGCGCTAGGCCCACCTCCTCGTGGTGGACGGCCGGAACGGCCACGACGCAGTAGTCCAGGCCGTGGGTCAGGAGCGACTGCACGTCACTCTCGACCGGCCGGCCACCTGCGACTCCATGAACGTCACCGGACGGGTCGGCCACGGCGACGAGCTCGACTCCCTCGAGCCCGCTCAGGATCCGGGCATGGTGGCGCCCCATCATCCCGAGACCAAGCAGCCCGGCACGAAGCGGTCGCACGGGGCTCACGCTCCGGCTCCCACGAGGTTGTTGACGGCGTGGACGACGTGGTCGAGGTCGGCCTCACTGAGCCCTGGATGCACAGGAAGCGAGAGCACCTCGTCGGCCGCTCTCATCGTCTCCGGGAGGTCGGCTGTCGCAGCAAAGGCAGGTAGGCGGTGCGTCGGCACGCGGTAGAAAGCGCCGGTCGCCACGCCGTGCTCGTCCAGAAGGGCCTGCGCGAAGCCGTCCCGGTCCTCGGGCACGCGAATCGTGTACTGGTGGAAGACGTGGACCGCGCCGTCGACGACCCTGGGGACAGCGACACCCTCGATCCGCTCAGACAGGTGCTGCGCATTGTGCTGCCGCTGGCTGGTCCAAGCGCCAACCTTGCGCAGTTGCTCGCGGCCGATGGCCGCATGGATGTCGGTCATCCGAGCGTTGTAGCCGACGATCTCGTTCTCGTAGCGCGTCTCCATCCCTTGGTTGCGCAGGAGCCTCAGTCGTCGCTCGATGTCGCCATCGGCAACGGTGACCATGCCGCCCTCGCCGGACGTCATGTTCTTCGTGGGATAGAGCGAGAACATCGCGAACTCCCCGAAGGCACCCACGGGAGTGCCTCGCCATGAGGCGCCGTGCGCCTGCGCCGCGTCTTCGAAAAGCCGCAGACCACGCCGTTCGGCCAGCTCTGTCAGTGACGTCATGTCGGCGGGATGGCCGTAGAGGTGCACCGGCATGACTGCGGTGGTGTACTGGGTCAGGTGGGACTCAACCGAGTCGGCCGTGAGGCAGTAGGTGTCGGGGTCGATGTCGGCGAAGACGGGTGTGGCGCCGGTGAGCGCCACGGCGTTGGCGGTGGCCGCGAAGGTAAACGAGGGGACGACTACCTCGTCGCCGGGGCCGATGCCGGCCGCCAACAGGCCGAGGTGCAGTCCGGCGGTCCCCGAGCTCAGCGCCACGCAGGTGCGACCCAGGTTGAAGTGCTCGGCGAACTCCGACTCGAACGCCGCCACTTCAGGGCCTTGGGCGAGCATGCCACTGGCGAGCACCTTGTCGACAGCAGCACGTTCCTCCTCGCCAATGAGCGGCTGCGCAGCAGCAATGATCGTTCTCGTGCTCATGCGCACTCCTCTACACGTAGGGGATCCCGCCGTCCTACTCAGAATCCGTAGCGGTCGTGGGACGAGCAACGACCGACGCCCGGCCAACTTAGCCAATCTCGCGTCTTTCTCCTGCCAACATGGCCGCGCGAAGGCTGTGCGTGAATAACATCCCGCGCCCTCACCTGCCCTACGAGGACACTGCCCGGTGCTTCGGCCAGAGACCGCTGCGCTCGGACCACGGTCCTTCGGGGTTGAGTGCAGCTAGCGCAGGACGGATAGCACGGAGGAGTAGTCATCCGTCCACGTCAGGGACTCCTCGGTCAACGCCCCCCAGCCCTGCTTGCCCTGCAGCGTCGAGATACGAGCGGCGTTCGACGACAGCGCAACCCATTGACTTCTGCTACTCCCTTCGTTCGTCTCGCCCTTGCTGCCGAAGGCCGCCTGCCACCCGAGGTCGTTGGCGGCGCCACGCACTACCGGTCGGAGATCGAACACCCGGTTGCTGATGTGCACAACCAGTAGCCCACCCGGTCGCAATTTCGAGGCGTACGTACGCATTGCCTCCACCGTCAGGAGGTGGACGGGGATGGAGTCGGAGCTGAATGCGTCGAGCAGAATCAAGTCCTTCGACGCGTCGGGCATGTTCTCGAGTGCTAGGCGTCCGTCACCGACCTCGACGTCGATGTCCGCCTTGGAATCAGCAAGGTAGGTGAAGAACCGAGAATCCTTGGCGATGTCGACGACTGCGGGGTCGATTTCGATGAAGGAGAACCGCTGCCCCTCCTTGCCGTGTGCCGCGACGGTGCCGGCGCCAAGCCCGACGGTGGCGACGTCGACCAAGTTCGGCTGGGCGAACACATCGCCGAGCGGGCCGGATCGTGAGAAGTATGAAGTGGGCTCACTACGGAGGTCGTTCTGCCACTGCAACCCGTGAATGGTCGTGCCGTGCATAAACACGTGCTTTCCCTCAGTTGCCAGCACGCGGTAGCTGCCGTAGAAGGTGCGTCGGTGTTCCAGAGCCCCACGCCCGGCATCAATGAAGCACGTGACCATGAACACTGTCAGGGCCAGAACGGCAATGCGACGTCCCGAACCGCTGATTGCCCAGGCTCCGACAATGACGACGACAAGTGCCGTCAGCAGGCCACCGGTGGCACGACCAGCCATGAGGGAGAACGTCGGTATGCGGAGCAGCACGACACTGCCAAGAACCGTGATGACCAGGGCGACCCAATGTCGAGAGGCGTAGGCCACTAACCGGGATCCCGAGTCGGCGTCCCGAGACAGCAACAGGGGAACCACTATGAGAAGCAGCGCGTACTCCCACACCCTGTCGAACAGGATGGGGGCTATCAGTCCGTTGAGCACTCCCCCGAGGGCGCCGCCTATGGACACGATCAGGTAGTAACCAGTCAGATGCTCAACACCGGGGCGATCGGCCGCCAGCTTCGCGTGCGCCGCGTACGCCACAACGGCCAGCATCGTCAGGAGCAATGGGACGACGACCCATACGGGCGTGTATGCGCTCACGGGGTAGATGGCGGCTGCAGCGATGGTCGCAATGATGGCAGCCCGGTTGACAGCCATGGGAGTGACTCGGGACGTCCGACCGAACGCAAGGACGAAGGTCGCAAGATAGATGGCCAACGGCATCACCCACAGGAGAGGGATCGCGGCGACATCCGTGCTGATGTGAGAGGTGACCGCCAGCATCATTGCGGACGGCAGGAAACTGGCTGCGACCCAGGTTGCCCGGCGATGGCGGCTGATGCCTTGGACTGCAGCGTTCGCTATGGGCATGCGAGCAGCGCCAAGTTCTCCCTCCGGGGATTGGATTCGGCTGCCGCTGAGCGCTCTGATGCGCGTCACGACCCCGCAGAGGGCGGTCAGTAGGGCGAAGAAAACAAATGCTCCCGACCAGGCGACACGCTGTTGGTCAACCGTCAGGAAAGGTTCGATGAGGAAGGGGTAGGCAAGGAGCCCCACGAAGCTTCCGACATTGCTCGCCGCAAACAGAAAGTATGGGTCATCCGCCCGAGGGCCTCCTGACCACGAGTACCACCGCTGGATCAGCGGACCGGAGGTGGAGATGACGACGAAGGGTAGCCCGATCATCAGGACGAGGGTCCGCAGCAGCCATAGGACAGGGGAGGCTTCGGCGTCGGGCACTGCGTCGAGAGGCAAGGCCACCGGAAGCACAACGAGCGGTGCCAAGAGAACGAGTAGGTGCACCGGGGGCTGCCAGCGGGCGCCGAGGCGACGGGTCGCTACGTGCGAGTACAGGTAACCCAAGAGCAACAGCAACTGGAAGAAAAGGCTGCTCGTGCTCCACACTGTGGCCGATCCCCCGTAGGAGGGAAGCACGATCCGCGCAATGAGCGGTTGCACGACGAAGAGAAGCGAAGCGCCGACGAAGGCGGTCAGGGTGAAGAGGCCCACCAAGCCGAATCGAAGCAGTCGCGGCGCCGACACGCCCGTTCGTCTTGACGTCGCACGGGCGGCAGTCAGTTCCTCTTCCACGTCCGTCCTCGGCGTCGGCGTCGGCGTCGGCGTGCGGGTGGTGATGATGGCTTCGTTCATGGACCCCTCCTATGTCGGCAGCAGACTAGTTCGGGACGTGCTGCATCGTTGGGTGATTGGCCCATTTGCGTCGGCGAGGAGGAGCAACCTCCGTTGGCTCCGTCGGCGCGGCCGCATCACACGTTGAAGACATCGACGCGTTCCTGAGGAGTTCACGACAGCCGAACGGTGTGTTCGACACATTAAGTCGCCTGCGCAGCTCCACCTGGCCGTCAACGAGCTGCTAGCCGGGGAGAGCCGCGCCACCGGCGCTGTTGCCGTTCTCAGTCGGTACCAAGGCCTCCGCCTCTTGGCGAACTACTCCCTCACGCCCGCGACGAGTGCATCGACGCGACTCATCGTGTGGGTTCGACGTAGAACCAATCGTCGAGATCCAGCAATGTGGCGCCGGGCACGATGCCTGCGACCGCCTGCCATGACCAGGGATACGGAAAGAAGTGCAGATGAAGGTTGAAGCTGTAGCGGTACGGTCGCTCCTTCGGCACGACGATGATGAGGTGTTCTGCAGCGACGCGGCGGAGCTCAGCCAGTGCACGGGGCAGGTTCTGGACGTGCTCGAGGGTATGCGTGCAAACGACGACGTCAAATGAGTCGTCGGCATAGGGGAGGGCCTCCACGTTCGCTTGGTCGAAGGTCACGCCCTCTATTCCCTGCATCACATCTCCCAGGACGATGTCCGACGCCGTGACCTCGCTTGCCACCTGCACGAGGCGCTCCGCGAGCCAGCCTCTGCCACATCCGACTTCAAGGACACTCCGGCCCTTTACCTGCTGAAGAATCGCCTCGGTGCAGGCGGCGTTGAGGTCAGTCTCCCCTTGGACCTCGGAGCCGGCCACGCGCCGGTACACGTCGGCGAACGCCTCGGCCGACATTTCGAAGGCTCCGCTCTTGAAGACCATGAACTCGCGCGCGTGCCGACCGAGGGCGAGGCGCAACAGCGGCGCCATGACGATCTTGCTGTCGCGCATGGATGCAGGCAGCCAGTTGTCCAGGAGATTGCGAATGTGCAGTGAGACGGATCGAGGGATGGGCATGGAGGCATCCTGCCCGGGCCGCGCGCCGACGTGCCGGGAACACGCCACGTCGACGCGAGGAGTGCACCTATCGTGTCCGCATGGCGGCAACCGGGCAGATGATCACTCAGGAGGGCAGGTTGACCGTCGGGCCTTTGCCTCTGATGAGCACGCAAGGGATTGTGGCGCTCGTGGGCATGGCCGTTGCCATGGTCTGCGCACTGTTGGGCTTGCCTCTTGGGTGGCTTTTGGTCAGCGTGATGACTCTGGCGGCATCTGGGCGCACTGGCATGCGGGGTGCGATCGAGCGACTGCCCTTGGCAGGTGTTCTGGTGATCGCTGCTGCCGGCGCCATGACTCTGCTTTTCGGACTCCTTGGGGTGGACGTGATGTCGTCTCCCTGGTCCGGACGGCTCCTGTTGGCAGCCCTGGTACCAGCGCTCGTCGCAGCGCCCTTGCTTTCTGTCGCCAGGGCCCCGGGAACGCGTTCGTGGGCTGAACTTGGTCTTGCGACTGCACCAACTGCGCTCATGACCGTCATTGGAGGTGCGCTTGCGGTGAGCCAGCTGGGCACAATGACGTCCTGGTTCCTCTCTGGCGACCACGTCCGGCACCTCGGGCTCGTGACCCGCACGATCGACGCCGGTGGAGTGGAGTACGTCAACCAGACGTATCCCCGCGCATGGCACGGGGCGTTGGCGCTGATGTGGTCGGCGACCGGCTCCGAGCGGGACGAGGCGGGCCTCGCCGAGCTCATCCGACTCCAGTCTCTTGCCACCTGGATGGTCCTGGCACTGGTACCCCTTGCACTTGCACTGACAGCCGCAGGGCTGCACCGCCGGGCGGGTGGTGGTCCGGTGCTGAGCGGCCTCGCCGGTGCAGCCGCGGGCTTCCTGATCTTGGGGCCATGGTTCTACGGGGCCTATGTTCCCCGCGGCTTCGAGACATCCGTTCTTGCCCTCCTCGTGGTGGCCGTGGCAGTCCTGCAGGTGATGGAGGCCCGCGCCGACCGAGGTGCGCTGCTCGTCGTCGCGATCAGTGGCGCCCTGATCGCGCACGTGTGGCAGGTTCTCCTGCCGGTGGTCGCCGCACTTCTCGTCCTTGTTCTGGGTGACCGCTGGCGCAGGCGTCCCTCGACGCGAGTCCTTGTCGGGGATGCGGCGCTCCTGGTCCTGTCCGCTGCTGTTGCCGTGCCAGGGCTGCTCGGGGTGGCACGCGGCTACGGGTTTGAGGCAGCGGCTGTTGCGGGGGACGTGCCACCGCCCGCACTGGCCTGGCTCGCTGTCGTCGCGATGAGCGCGGCCGTGCTGTTCGGGACCCGACCACGTTCGGGGCTCCCCGCGTGCGCGACTGCGGTGGGTGCGGCGCTCATCACCGCGCTCGGTCTTGCCGCCCTGGCAGGCGTCGGACTGGACTCGTACTACCCCAACAAGACGCTGTGGACGGCGACCGCCCTCGGACTGCCCTTGGTTGGCGCAGCCGCAGCGCATCTGGTCAAACAGGCCCAGGACGAGCCCCGAGTGGGACGACCTGCCCTGGTGCTGGCGGGTTCTGTGGGCGGCTTGGTCTTGCTCCTGTGTGCGGCCACCCCGGTGCTGGGGATCACAGGGTCATGGTCGGCCGCCGACGGAAGGACCGTGATCGATACCGTCACCGCGGAGGCGGCGCCGTCGGCCACCGTGGTCTGGCGCGTCGGCACGGCGACCGACGACGCCACGAGTCAGCTTCTCCTCGATTTCTACACGGCAACCGCCACCACAGCGCCTCTGGGGCTGGCACCCCGGGAAACCGAGGAGCAGTGTGCTCTCCTCACCTCCGTGGCCCGGCCGGTCGTCCTTTCGCGAGCGCCGACCGACGACGTCCGCCAACGGTTCGGTTGCGCGCCAGCCACTGAGGTGATATTGCCGTGACTCTTGACCAACTACCGGCGGTGACCGAGCGACCGGCGGCGGGGGCAGTCGGGACGCCGGCCGGTGGCGACCTCGGCGCCGCCATCGTCCTGGCAATGGCCCTGGTGTTCTCGATCGCGGTGGGCGCCGGACTCCTGAACTGGGCGCTCCTGCAGTCACCTGCGTGGTCCGGCGCGGTGCTCGTCATGGCGCTCGCGGTGTCAACCACCATGGTGCTCCGACTGCGGCCAGAGTCTGGCGGACACGACCGGCTCGCCGGTCTCGTGCTCGCCCTGCCGGCCCTGGGCGTCTCCGCGGTCGCGGGTGCGGGAGCCCTGCGGGGAGCGCCGGACGGCATCGCCTGGTTTCTCAACGGCGACCACCCTCGTCATGTCGTGTACGCCGCCGACACGTGGGTCCAAGGGAACCTCTCCTACACGGTGGAGGGATACCCCCACGGCTGGCACTCGCTGCTCGCGGCCGTGTGGTCCCTCGAGGGAGCCGGGCTCGACCCGGCGTCGATCACTCGTTTGCTCAGCGTCATGGCGTTCTGCAGCCTTCTCCTCTCGGCGCTGCTCGCCTTGTCGACGGCGCATCTCGGGCGCGACCTGGCAGTTCGTCTCGGGCTGAGCCGATGGGCATCGATGACCATCGGCCTGGCTGCAGGTGCGGCCACCCTGTTGAACGTCTTCTTGGCCAACTACCAAGCACTGGGGTACGAAAACTCCTTGCTGGCAGCGACCGTTGTGGCCGTGTGCTCGCGCGAGGTGCTCGTTCGGGGCGGGAAGGTGCTGTCGTTGGCGGTCTGTGCCTCTGGAACAGTTGTGCTGGCCCACACTTGGCAACTGCTGCTCCCCGTAGTCGCGGTAGCAGCCCTGTGGTGTGGGCGGGAGGCCGTGCGCGAGCGCGGAAATCGAGGAATGATCGCCGTCGTCGTCCTGGCAGTCGCGGCACTTACGCTGGGTGCTCCAGCAGTTCTCGCAGTGGTCCAGGGAGTCGGTATCGACCACGCCACGGAAACCGGCCCCGACAGTCCTGTGCCGCTTGTGCTCCTCGGGCTAGGGCTCGCGTCGTGCGTGGCGCTGGCGGTCAGGGAACACGACCCGCAGGTCCGCTGTGTCGCCGTCCTGGCGGTGATCCCGTCGCTGTTGGCCGTCATGCTTTCCATCGGGTTGGGTGTGGCCTTGTTGCACTACTACCCGAGCAAGCTGCTGTGGCAGTCCGCGCTGCTGGGCCTTTCCCCGCTTGCTGCTGCCTCTGCCGTCTTGGCCGACCGCCTCCTCGCAAGGGGCACAGGCGCAAGGATTGTCGCGAGTCGCGTCGGCACGGTAGTCGTCGCCGTGTGTGTGGCTTACGGCCTTCTGCTGCCTTGGGGTTCTCAGGCCGGCGCCTGGACGACGGTGGACGCGTCGCGGGTGTTGACCGCGCTCTCGAGTGCGCGAGCTCCGGAGTCGACGGTGGTATGGCTCGGGGGTAACCCGACGACGGATTCGGTCACTCGAATCCTACTAGACACGTTCCGCGTCGAGGCGACCCGGGAGCGTGCCCCGCAGGCCCGGCTGTCCGTCGCGCAGGAGTGCGAGCTGTTGGAACAGGCCAAGGCGCCTGTCGTGCTGTCGACCGAACCGGAACAGCGGGTGCGAGAACGGTATGCCTGCGTGCCAGGGCTCACGGCCGTGCGGGTGGGGTGACGGCCGAGGATCTCAGGATCGAGGCGACGAGTCCTGGATGTCGAGCAGCATCGCGAACAGCAGCATCTGCAGTCCGCTCAACAGGGGGGCCACGCAGAGGATCACCGTGCCGGGAGAAGCCACCGGCGGACCGAGCGTGTTGAAGATGATCCAGACACCGATGAGGAGCCCGAGGGCGAGGAGGGCGAGACCGCTGAAGAACAACAGCGCGACGGCGGAGAACGACTGCAGCACGTACTTCCACCACATCCGGGTCCAGAACCCCTGCACGAGCCGGCTCGCGATGCGGGGCCCGACCGTCGCGAGGTTCATCCCGGACACCTCGGCTCCGTAGCGCGCTGGGACAGGGACATCAACGGCCGGCACACGAAGGATGTTGAGGTTGATGAGCAGGTCGTTCTCGAAGTCGTAGCGGCGCGCGATCTGGTCCCAGGGCAGCCGCGCCAAGGCGTCGCGGTGAATCGCCGTGTAGCCGTTCTGCGGGTCGAAGAGGTTCCAGTATCCGCTGGATGCCTTGGTCATGAAGGACAGCGCGATGTTGCCGATCACTCTCATACGCGGCATTCCCGCGAAGGAGCCGCGGCCGTAGAACCGGTTCGCCTTCGTGAACTGCGCGCGCCCGCTGACGATCGGCTCGAGCAGGGCGGGGAGGTAGTCCGGGTCCATCTGCCCGTCACCTGCCATCACGACGCACACGTCCGCACCGAGTTGAAGAGCGCGTCGATGACCCGTCAGAATGGCGCCGCCGACGCCCTGGTTCTTCTCGAGGCTGATGACCACGGTGCGGTCGTCAGCCGCCGAGCGGGCCCTCTCAGCAGTGGCGTCGGGGCTGGCGTCGTCGACGATGACGATGTGGTCGACAAGATCTGGCATCGTCATGATGACGGCCGCGATGTGATCCTGCTCCTTATACGCCGGCACGACCGCAGCGACTCTCAGCTCGTGGAACATGTGATCATCCTCGGGTCAGGGGTAGATGGCACGGGTGCGCGCCTGGTCATGGAGACTGACGACACGAGTCGCTCCCACCGAGCTGACCCGAAGGTTCTCGTAGCGGGCGGAGACGCTCCGGTCAGCAGAGTTGCGGGTGGAGTCACCCTCGATGGTGACGGCGAGTCGTCGGTACCCGGGAGGTGCATCGAGGGTGAAGGTCATCGAGGTGGCCCGATCGGACACCGCAGTCGATCGAGCAAGCTCACGACTGCCGTCACGGACGACCACGTCGCGGCGGTCCGCGCCCAGCGCAGTGACATCCACGCTCACCCGTATGTTGCGAACCGCGGTACCGCTCAGGTTCGCTGTCGTGATGCCTGCGCGGGAGCCGCTCTCTTGCATGACCTCCTCGCCGTCAACCGTGATTCCTCCTGCCGCCAGACCGACGAGCACGGGGCTGAGAAGGCGCTCGCGATCGGACTCGCTCACAGGACGTTCGGGCAGGGCCCAAGCAGTGAGGCGGCCGTCGGGTGTGCGAGCCACCGGCTGCCCAAGCAACGACGTCAGCGCCCTGACGGCTGGTGCCTGTGGGTCCACACCCTCGCTGTCGACCTCGACTGCGCAGAAGCCTGCCGCCCGCAGACCGGAGATGAGCGTCGAGGGGTCCGAGAGCTCGATGCCCATCGACCAGTCGCCCGCCTTGGTGCCGCTCATTCCGCCATGGCTCCAGGCGAGCCGGGGGTCGGCCAGGTGTTGCAGGAGCTGGGCGTTCGCGTCGTATGTCTCAGGGAGGTATCCCTCGGGGAAGCGCGTGACAGGAAGCTGGAGCACTCCGCACTGTCGACCGGTCGCGGCTGCGAGCGTCCCTGTGTAGGAACGTATGCCGTCCAGCCGGCTGGCGATGTCGACGAACCGGGGAGCGAGCGCTGGGTTGGTCTGGTCGAGTGCACCGACCACGAGGAGGAGTGCAGGCAGGGCAACGGAGAGGACCTTGGCCCGGGGCCTGCTCAGCCAGTGCCCGACGGCGAGGAGCCCGAGGAGCAGCAGGACGAGGGAGAGCCGCGACCAGGCTCGCAGCTGGGGTGTCGCAAGAAGCGCAACGATGCTCCCGACCCCGCCGACCGTGTAGAACGCCGCCGTCACGATCCAGAGAGCCCCCCACAACCGCAAACGCTGGGGAGCCGAGTGCGCGGTGGCCAACACCCTGAGACCAATCACGACGAGAGCGACGCTTCCCGCCGCTCCGACGACTCCGAGGGAAAGCGTCTCGGTGACAGGGCGACCAGCTGCCCTGTACGCCTGCGTCAGAGCTGCGAGCGGCTCGATCCGGTGACCTTCCCAGGGCAGGAAGAGGTCGACGAGGCGTCCGGCATACCGCTCCGACTCAAGTGCAGTGCGAGTGGCGGGTCGAGGGCCGGTCATGGCAGTTCCGGCCATACCCACTTTCGCCGCGACGAGGGGGAGCGCGGCCACGAAGCCGAGCCACACCATGCTGACCAGCCCGCCCCTCCACCACCCCGAAGACCGCCCGTTGCCGGCCCGCAGCACCAGCGCTGCCGCCAGCAGGATCAGGGTGAACCCCGCGTAGTAGGCACCACTAAGCCCCACCAGGGTCAGGGCGAGCAGGGTCACGGCCAGCCTGCGTCCGGGTGGCCGCCGCTGAGCATCGAACGGGCTCACCCCCCGCGCCACGGCGAATACCACCCACAGGCCGAGTGGGACCGTCCAGTAGGACGCCAGCCAGAGATGCTCGAACCGCTCGGCATGATAGGGCGCCACCGCGAACAGCACGGCGACGACGACCGATGCCGGGACAGAGAGCCGTTCGCTGCGGCCCAGCAGGTAGGTGGTCAGCGCGACGAGCGGAAATCCGAGGAAGAAGTACACGGCTCCGACGGAGGCAGCGTCACCTCCAAGCAGGCCGATCCCCTTAACACCCAGGACATGGATGACGTTGAGCTCAGGGAAGAACGAGGCGTTCTGACCGAGCGGGAAGCCCACGGCCTGGGTGGTCCAGAACCACCCCTCGGTGAGGATCTGGTGGATCTGCGTGAGGACGACAGGGCTGTCGCCGAGCAGTGACGGGGGAGACCCCGGACGCCAGTCCCAGACGCGCAGAGAGAAGCCCGCAATGGCGGTGGCCAGGGCAGCGGCCCAGACGGCTCCGACGACGTCTGCGCGGACCTGTGCGCCCCTCTTCCTCGCCATCTTCACCTGTGCACCCACAGGCGGAAGTCTGGATCCTCGGCTGCGACCGTCCATGCAGGCTCGCCACGCAGCGCCGCATCGAGGGGGCGGCCACGGTCCGCCAGGACGGCCGTGAGTCCTTGTGTCTCGGCATACTCCTGCCACCCCGGCCGGGCTTCCTGGAAGGCTTCGTATGCCGTCGCGACCGGCACGGAGTAGACCTCAGCGCGCAGGTCACGCAGGGGCCGGCGGTCCCGATGCGCCCACTGCACCCACCCGACCGCCTTGCCGTCGACGGCGATCACGCTGTCCGGCGGCAGTGATGACAGCGCGCGAGACGCCCGAGGAGAGACGGGCGCAGCGAAGTCGTTGGTCGCGATGTGGGAGCCGCCGAGCACGAGGACGAGACCTGCGGCGAGCCCCCACGCCGGCCACTCGCGAGGGGTCTTCCGGGTCTCCGGGCCTACCGGACGGGGGCTGCGCCCCTGAGGGGCAGAGAGTGGCGACGACCTGCGGGGGAGGGTGGCCACACCGTGGGCGAGAGCCGGCGCCAGCACGATCGCGCCAACCGCGATGGTACGCACCATCCACACCGCCAGGGCAAACGCGGCCAGCACGGTGATCGCCCGGGTCCATCGTCGTGGTGTCGAGCGCAGGAGGCCCAGCACCGCAAGGACCGTCGACAGCACCACCACGAGGAGCACCGGGTTGTCCAGTTCCGGGCGCTGCCACTCGTTGGCGGTGAGGCGGGCCACCGCCGACACGCGAAACGGCTCGAGCAACGCACTGACGCCCAGCGGGGTCATGAGCGCAGTCACGACGGAGATCGCCGGCACACACGCGACGCTGGCCGCGGTGCGACCACGCCAGCAGCCGTCGAGGACCCCGCCGACCAGGAGAACCACGCCCAGCGCCACACCGAGTACCCACGTTCCGTGCACCATCGTCCACAGCCACGTGGTGGGGATGACCGCCCAGGGCACGACACCCCGAACCGACGCCTGCCACCAAAGGGCCACGGTGAGCGCCAGCAGCACCATCCCAGCCAGCTGAGGCCTTTCACCCCACGACGCAGCGGCTCCGAACATGGTCAGGGCCGTGGCGAACAGCGCGGGCGAAGGCCCGGTTGTCGCACGGCATGCGCAGAGGACCGCGGCGCCGAGGGCGAGCACCAGCAGCAGCCGCAACACCTGTATGCCGGTCATCCCGGCCGTCTCGTGAACAGCCGACATGCCGATCTGGGACAGCCACTGGGAGGGGACGTACCGCCGGTCGGCCAGGCTCGCCAAGGGATCGCTTCCTTCCGAGAAGCGCTGCCCTGACCGCAACAGATCGCCGATCCGCAGGTGGAGCCAGAGGTCGACGTCGGGCGTGGTGCGAACCCTGAGCAGCAGCCCCGACACGAGGCCAGCGCACAGGCCGGCAGTGATAGGCATCAACGATGAGCGCGGTTGTGCGACAGGGTTTTCCGGCGCAGACCGGGACACGCGGGTCTCGGCCACTCTTCGGTCCCCCTCCTCTGCCCGCGCTCTTGCGGCACCACACTAGACGGCCTGCGCCCACGAAGTTACGTACTTGGGTGGGCCCGTCGACGCAGGCACTTGACCGCGGGGACTTTTGGTCCTAGCGCATTCCCCGCGCAGGCCATAGGCTCCACCTTGATTCGGTGCGAGTATCACAGGACGTCGCGAGAATCTCGAACAGGCGGGGACCAATTTCGGGCTAATTTTCCGATTCTGCTCCCCATAGCCACATTTCGCGGCAGGATCTTCCTCGTCGCACCACCACCACCCCCAGATCCGACAGGAAAGGCAAGACCATGACCCAGGCCATGACCAAGGTCCTCGTGAAGCTTCAGTCCCACCGCTCCGAAAAGGGCGCTACCGCCGTCGAGTACGGCCTGATGGTCGCGCTCATCGCCATCGTCATCATCGCCGCCGTTGCCCTCATCGGCAAGAACCTCGACCTCACCTTCGACGAGGTCGCCGCCAGCCTCTGATCCTGTCGGATCGGGCGGTCGTCCGGCTCCCGTCGCGGAGCCGGACGACGGCTGGGACCGGTGCGAACAGCCGCCGGAAACACACCATAGACAACATCAGCTCATCCCGGGGAGGACCCACCGTCATGACCACCGCACTTGTCAAGCTCCACACCAGGCTCCACACCATGCGTTCCGAGAAGGGCGCTACCGCCGTCGAGTACGGCCTGATGGTTGCGCTCATCGCCATCGTCATCATCGCCGCCGTTGCCCTCATCGGCAAGAACATGGACCTCACCTTCGACGAGGTCGCCGCCAGCCTCTGATCCTGTCGGATCGGGCGGTCGTCCGGCTCCCGTCGCGGAGCCGGACGACGGCTGGGACCGGTGCGAACAGCCGCCGGAAACACACCATAGACAACATCAGCTCATCCCGGGGAGGACCCACCGTCATGACCACCGCACTTGTCAAGCTCCACACCAGGCTCCACACCATGCGTTCCGAGAAGGGCGCTACCGCCGTCGAGTACGGCCTGATGGTTGCGCTCATCGCCATCGTCATCATCGCCGCCGTTGCCCTCATCGGTAAGAACATGGACCTCACCTTCGACGAGGTCGCCGCCAGCCTCTGATCTTGGTTGGATCCCAGGGCGCCGGCCGGCTTCTCCGGTCGGCGCCCTGGGTTCCCTGCCCAACGCTCATGCACAGTTCACCGTGTCACGTAAAGAAGCCGCAGTACCACAACGCAATTTCGACCGAGGGGTGACATGTCGACCAACACGCGCAGCCGCAGAGAACGCGGTGCTGCTGCCGTCGAGATGGCGATCGTCCTGCCCCTGCTTCTGCTCATCATGGGCGGTGTCGTCGAGTTCGGCCGGGCCCTGTTCATCCAGAACATGGCGACCAACGCCGCTCGCGAAGGAGCCCGGATGCGCGCCCTCGGTTACACGACGGTGCAGGCGACGGAACGAGTCAACAGCGCGATGATCGGTATGGGCGTCACCACCTTCACCGTTACCTACGACGGCGTCGCGGGCGCAGGCGCGGGCACGGTAACGCCCAACGCGAACTGCCCGACAACGCCGCTGATCACCGACCGCCAGCGCGTCACGGTTAACCCCAACTTCGCCTTCATCTTTCCCATTCCGGGCGTGACGCCCCCGACCCTGTCGTCACAATCAGAGATGAGGTGTGGAGGATGAGTCGTCCCCGCCGGCCCGAGCGTGGTGCCGTGACCACCATGGTTGCCCTGCTAATGGGCATGGGTGTCCTGTTCGGCGTCATGGCCATCGGGGTGGACGTCGGCAATCTTCTCTGGGAGCGCCGCCAGCTGCAGAATGCTGCAGATGCGGCCGCTCTATCTCTCGCCGTCGAGTGTGGCAAGGGCGCCGCATCGTGTGCTTACGTCGACGGCGACGACACCGAGGCCTATGCCGACCGTAACTCGCAGGACGGGCAGACCGAGGTCGTCTCCGCCTGCCAGGTCAACATCGGTGGCTCCCTCCCCGTCTGTCCCGCGCCGGTTACATCGCTGACCGAGTGCCCCCCACTACCCGGCACGCTCGCGTCCATGACGGGGCTGCCGTACGTCGAGGTCCGCACCGAGAGCCTAAAGCCCAGTGGTGGTGGTGTCGCCAACTGGTTCGCCGGGATAAGCGGGGGGTCAGACAGCGCGGAGACGACGGTGAACGCCTGTTCCCGGGCTGCCATCGGGACGGCCAGCGGGGGCGCCGCCGAACTGCCGCTGAGCTTCTCCGGCTGCGACTGGGAGCACGCGACCGGCGGCACGGCCGGTGGTGGCGGAGGCAGCTACTACCCGTCACCGGTCTACAACGGATCGTCGCCCAACGGCTACGGCGGCGCGGGTCAGCCGGCCTGGCCGACGGCCGCGGCTGCGCCACCCGCACAGATCCAAGGTCAAGAGGTCATCCTCCTGGCGCAGAACCCGCCCGGGGGAGCGACTCCGGCCACGCCGTGTCCGACGTGGAACGGGCATGCACTTCCCGGTGGATTCGGTGTGCTCGAGACCGAGCCCAGCGATGCATGCAAGTTCGTCGAGTACCCCCACCACTGGATGCACACGAGCACCGGTAACAACACCGCGTGCAACCTCAGCAACTTCGTCGGGAAGGCCGTCAGCCTTCCCATCTTCGACTGCACCAACGCCACAGCACCGGGCGTCGGCCCACCTGTCAACGGGTGCACGACCGGCGCCGGAAACAACGCTTACTACCACCGGGCCGGTTTCGCTCAGTTCTACCTTAGCGGCTACAACCTCAACGTCACCGGCAGCTTCGACAACTGGAAGCCGAGCCTCGTCAGTGGGAACAGGCCATGCAACGGTGCGGACCGCTGCATCTCCGGCTGGTTCCTCAGCGGGGAACTGTCCGCAACTGCCATCAGCGGCCCACCCGTGGGCAGCGGTTTCTTCGGTTCCTACGCCGTCGTTCCCGCGGGCTGACCAACACACATTCGATCTGAAGGAAACACATCGTGGGGAAGCGCATCCTTGCCATCGCCGTGGCGACGGTCATCGCTCTCATCGGAGCAGTGCTCGTCCTGCTCTACGCCAACGGCGCCGACAAGCGCGCGGTGGCAGGGGCGAGCCCGGCCAACGTGTACGTCTCTGCTGCGACCATCCCCGCCGGCACCTCGATGAAGGAGGCCGTCCGGCTCAAGCTCCTGACGGAGACCAAGACGGCCGCCAAGGCTCTGCCCGCGGGAGCGCTGACCTCCGTGACGCCCGACAACGAGGCGCTCCTCGCCCTGACCGACATCCCCCCGGGTCAGTACGTGCTCAACACGGCGTTCGGAGAGGCCGTAATCGGCGACAAGGCGATTCAAGTGCCCGCTGGAAAGCTCGCGGTCTCCGTGCAGCTCAGCGACCCTGCGCGTGTCGGAAACTTCGTCACCCCGGGGAGCATGCTGACGATCTTCGCGAGCTACAAGCTTAAGCAGCTGGACACCAGTGAGGCCTCGAAGGTCTTCAACGAGCAGGACGTGCAGGGAACGTCCGTGCTCCTGGACAACATCCAGGTCATCGGCATGGGAAACACCGCCCTCCAATCCGGCCAGACCGGCCTGCAGAACGCCGCCGATGGCGAGGAGGCCGCACCCGCGGCACAGACGCCGAGCTTCCTCGTCACGCTCGCCGTGACCCCTGAACAGGCCACCCGGCTCGTGCACGGCACCAACCAGTATGTGCTCTACGCGGGACTGCGCGGTGCCGAGGTCAAGGTCGACCCGAAGCTCAGCGTCAACGACATCACCATCGCGAAGGCCATCCAGTGAACATTCTGTGGTCAAGTGATCCCGAAGCCGTCGAGAAGTACCGGTTCGCGCTCGGGACCGACACGCAGGCGCTGGACTCCGCTGCCATGGTGGCTCGAGTGCTCCACGACAACCTCGGTATCCAACAGGTGATCATTGGTCCTGACGTGGCACTCGAGCCGGCGTGCGACCTGGCTGAGTCCGCTCGACTCGACCGGCCGGAGCTGGGCGTCATCCTGCTGCGCAACCGGGTCGACGTCACGACCTTGAGCCAAGCACTCCGAAGCGGGATGCGCGAGGTCGTCACAGCGGACGACCACACCGCGCTCGCTGATGCGCTCCGGCGGAGCCGCGAGCTGACGGCCAAGCTGGCTGGCCACAGCGGTGCCGGCAGCGGGAACGAAGGACACATCATCACCGTGTTCTCGGCCAAGGGCGGGGTGGGCAAGACCACGATGTCGACGAACATCGCCACCTATCTGGCGCAGACCGGTTCCAAGACGCTGCTGGTCGACCTCGACCTCAGCTTCGGGGATGTCGCCATCAGCCTTCAGCTCATCCCGGTGCAGTCCGTCTTCGACGCAGTGGGCATGAGCGGCCACCTGGACGAGCAGGGCCTAGGCTCCCTCGTCACGACGCACGACGACAGCGGCCTCGACGTCGTGTGCGCGCCCAACGACCCGAGCGATGCGGACCGCATCCCCGTCCACGTCGTCACCGAACTCCTCAAGGTGGCCCGACAGCACTACGACTACGTCATCGTCGACACGCCACCATCCTTCACCGAGCACGTCCTCGCGGCCTGCGACATCAGCAGCGCCCTGGTGTTGATCGCGACACTCGACATCCCAGCCGTGAAAAACCTGCGGGTCGCCATCGACACTCTCGACATGCTGGGCAGTCCCAAGGACGCCCGAATCATCGTCCTCAACCGATCGGACGCCAAGGTGGGGCTGCGGGCCGACGACGTCGTCACCGCCATCAAGACGCCCATTGCCGTGAACGTGCCGAGCTCGATGACCGTGCCTGCCTCCGTCAACCGAGGCGTGCCGATCGTCCTGGATGATCCCAAGGGTGCCGTGAGCGTCGCCATTCGCGAACTGAGTGACGGACACATTCGCCAGCGGTTCGGTGACCCGGTGAACGGGGCCCGGACCTCCCATCGCAAGAGCCTGTTCAAAGGACGCAGATGAGCCTCGCCGACCGCCTCGACCTCGCCCGTCGCAGCTCAGAGCCCACCCCGGCTGCCGGCACGCAGCATGGCCAGGCCTCCAACCGTCGGCGAGCCGTCGATCCGTTCTCGAAGGTGAAGGGTCGCGTCCACCAAGGCCTCATCGAGAGCCTGGGCCCGCGCCTCTACGACCCGCACCTGCCAGAGGCGGAGCTCGCCGCACAGGTGCGGCACACCTTGCAGGTGACGATCGACGCGGAACAAACCCCGCTGTCACACGCGGACCGCACGCGGATCGCCCAGGAGGTCTCAGACGAGATCCTCGGGCACGGGCCGCTGGAGCCGCTTCTGCGTGACCCCGAGGTCACCGAGATCATGGTGAACGGGGCTGACTCGATCTACGTCGAGCGCAGCGGCAAGATCTACCCCGTAGACGCCCACTTCAGCGGTGAGCCGCACCTGCGCCGTGTCATCGACAAGATCGTCGGCCGAGTGGGTCGACGCATCGACGAGGCGAGCCCACTGGTCGACGCCCGCCTCCCCGACGGCTCGCGTGTGAACGCCGTCATCGCCCCCGTGGCACTCGACGGTGCCGTCCTCACCATCCGGAAGTTCGCCGCGGACCCGTTCACCGACGCCGACCTCATCGCGTTCGGCACCATCTCACCCACTGTTCGCGACTTCCTCAAGGCCTGTGTGCTGGGACGGCGCAACATCGTCATCTCCGGTGGGACCGGCTCGGGCAAGACGACGACGCTCAACGTCATCTCGTCGTTCATCCCCGAGGACGAGCGCATCGTCACCATCGAGGACGCCGCGGAGCTCCAGCTCCACCAGGATCACGTCCTGCGCCTCGAGTCGCGACCGGCCAACATCGAGGGCCGGGGCTCGATCGCCATCCGGGACCTGGTCAGGAACGCTCTGCGCATGCGTCCCGACCGCATCGTGGTCGGCGAGGTTCGAGATGGCGCGGCGCTGGACATGCTGCAGGCGATGAACACCGGTCACGACGGCTCGATCACCACGGTCCACGCCAACTCGCCGCGGGACTCGCTCTCCCGCCTCGAGACCATGGTGCTGATGGCCGGTGTGGAGCTCCCAGTGCGGGCCATCCGTGAGCAGGTCGCCGGGGCGCTCGACCTCATCATCCAGCAGGCCCGGCTCAAGGACGGCTCACGTCGGATCACAGCGATCTCGGAGGTCGTGGGAATGGAGGGTGAGGTCATCACTCTGCAGGACATCTTCACGTTCGACTTCTCAGCCGGTCGTGACGACCAGGGCCGCTTCCGCGGGCAGCTGGTGGGCACTGGACTGCGTCCCCGGTTCGCCCAGGACCTCGCCGACCTGGGGGTGGATCTGCCCCCTGCTCTGTTCACCTTTGGATCCCGATGACCGTGGTAGCACGCTCGTTCCGTACGCGGCTCCAGCCGGTGTTGCTGGCGCTGGTCCCGTTGCTGGCGCTTGCGGCCCCAGCCTCCTCCGCAGGAGCGGCGAAAGCCCTGCGCGGATCGCTCAGCGACCTTCGGCCCACGGCCACCACGGTCGACGGAACCCTCATCATCCGTGGGGGCGGCACCGCCGTCGTGAGTCCCACCAACGTCAGCGCGACCATCGGTGGGGTCAGCGTGCCGGTCACCGTGAAGCCGGCGGCCGCGAAGACTCGCACGACGATGCTCGTCATCGACACCAGTGGCTCGATGGAGGTCAGCGGCATGGCCACGGTGCGCAGCGCGGTCAAGGACTTCCTTGCGGCCGTGCCGAAGGACGTCAGAGTAGGGGTGGTCTCCTTCGCCTCGACCTCGGGCGTGGATGTGAAGCCCACGACTGACCACGCCGCCGTGCAACGGGCCGTCGACGGCTTGCGGTCCCGGGGTGAGACCGCCCTCTACAAGGGTGTCCAGGATGCCGTGAAGGCGCTGGGAACGGTCGGTGAACGCAGCATCGTGCTCCTCAGTGACGGGGGAGACACCGTCGAAGGCAGCGGGGGCGGAGACGCAGTGGCGGCCAAACAGCTGGCGTCGGCTGTTGCTGCCTTGGCCCGTGGGAAAGTCCGGGCTGAAGTCGTCGCGTTCAAGAGCCCGGAAGCCAACGGTGACGTGCTCAAGCGGTTCGCTACCGCCGGCGGTGGGTCGGTGGTGACCGCGGAGGATCGCGCGGCAGTGGCCAAGGCCTTTAACGCGGCCGCTCGTGCGCTGGAGTCCCAGGTCTCCATCTCCGTGCGCCGGCCCCCAGGGCTCACCGGAGTCCAACCACTGGTCGTCAAGGGAGTCGCCTCCGGCGCACCCTTCGCGGCAACCGCCTCGCTTGACCTCGGCGCCCAGGCGCCGGTCGTCGCGCCGACTGACGAGGAGAAGATCGTCGCTCCTGTGCCGTCCGTGGCCGGCAACGGAGCGACCGGGGGGGCGACCACGCCCTCACGCATCCTCCTCCTTCTTGCCATCCTGCTGTTGTTTCTCGGGGTCTTCCTCATCGTGGTCGTCGCTTTTGCGCCCGTCTTCCGATCGCGGCGCAAGGAGCGGGTCGCGACCATCGAGGCCTACGGCTTCGGCCGCGCCCGACCTGACGCCAAGAGCGCCAAGGACGCGCCCAGCGCCATCAGTCAGGGCCTCGTCCAGATGGGCGACCAGCTCATGGCCGGTCGGCAGTCGACCAGCCGCACCATGGCTCTGCTCGACCGAGCCGACCTGCCGTGGCGCGCGGGCGAGTGGTTCATCCTGCGTGTCCTCGCAGTGATCGTCGGCGGTCTCGTGGGTTATGTGCTGCTGATCCCACGCAACCCGTGGGTTGGGTTGGTGATGGGCGTCGCGGCTGGCTTCATCTTGCCGGCGTTCGGCCTACGGTTCCTAGCCCGTCGGCGAGCCCGCAAGTTCGAGTTCGTCCTGCCGGACGTGCTCATGTTGACCGCGACGAGTCTGGCGAGTGGGTTCAGTCTGCTCCAAGCGCTCGACGCAGTTGCTCGTGACGCACCCGAGCCCTGCGCGAAGGAGTTCTCACGGGCTCTGGCCGAAACGCGGATCGGCGCTGACGTCTCCGACGCGCTTGAGCACACAGCCGACCGCATGGACAGCAACAACATGCGTTGGGCCACCATGGCGATCAGAATCCAACGTGAGGTCGGCGGAAACCTGGCCGACACGCTCCGCACGACGGCCGCGACCCTGCGGGAACGCGAGGGTCTTCGCCGGCACGTGCGCGCCCTTTCCGCTGAGGGTCGCCTCTCGGCCTACATCCTCATCGCCCTGCCGATCGGCATCCTGCTGTTCTCGATGTACAGCAACTACGAATACGTCAGTCTCCTGTGGACCACCTTCTACGGGATCATCATGAGCGTCATGGGGCTCCTCGCGATGGCAATGGGGATCTTCTGGATGCGCAACGTGGTCAAGATCGAGGTGTGACCAGTGCTGCTCTTCTTCGGTTTTCTTCTCTTCGTCGCGGCTGTGGCGTTTGCCGTCCTCGCCACGAGCGCCGTCCCCACTGAAAGTCGTGGAGTTGCTCGCTCCCTCGAGCTGGTGAACTACACCCCGACACGTACCACGGTGGCAAAGCATGAGCTTGCCGCTCGGGACCGTCTGCTGGATCCCCTGATCAACAGTCTGCGCCGTCTGGCCGTGCGGATGTCTCCCGGTGGAACGGGTGACCGGCTGGCCCGCAACCTCGACAAGGCGGGCAACCCGCCGGCGTGGACCATTGAACGAATCATGGGAGTGAAGGGGATCGGGCTCGTGCTCGGCGTCGTTCTTGCTCTCGTGGTCCTCGGCTTCGGCGCCATGGGGATTCTCGCCGCGGTGGCCTTTGGTGCAGCGTGCTTCTTCCTGCCGGACCTCTTGGTCTACAACATGGGAACCAAGCGTCAGACGGAAATGCGCAAGGGGCTCGCCGACGCCCTCGACATGCTCACGGTCTGCGTTGAGGCCGGGCAGGGCTTCGACGCGGCAATCCTTCAGGTGGCCAAGACGGTCACCGGCCCCATCGGCGGTGAGTTCGCCCGTGTGCTCTCGGAGATCCAGATCGGCAAGTCGCGCGCCGACGCCTTCGCAGCCCTCGGCGAGCGCACGACAGCCGCAGAGATCAAGACCTTCGTCAGTGCCCTGGTGCAGGCCGACCGGATGGGACTTCCGGTCGCGGCGGTCCTGCGCGAGCAGACAAAGGAGATGCGCATCGCCCGGCGCCAGCGGGCAGAGGAGCAGGCGCAGAAGGTCACGGTCAAGATCCTCTTCCCACTCCTCCTCTGCATCTTCCCGGCCCTCTTCATCGTCATCATCGGGCCGGGCGCCATCAAGATCGCCGAGGCGTTCGGCAGCGGCGGTCTCTGAGGGCCCCGTCCGGCGTAGCGCCATGAGGCGCACAGTTCGCTGTGCGAACATGGACCACCGGCGCAGCGACAGCGCCCCACCTGCTGTGTCGCCACTGAGGGAGGACTGACCGTGAAGGGTCGCGTGCTCGTCGTCGACGACGATCTCGCTCTCGCGGAGATGCTCGGCATCGTCCTGCGCAACGAGGGTCTGGAGGTGAGCCACGTCGCCGACGGCTCGGGGGCGCTCGCCGCCTTCCGGGAGGCCAAGCCAGACCTCGTGCTGCTCGACGTCATGCTGCCCGGCATCGACGGCCTCGAGGTGTGCCGGCGCATCCGCGCCGAGTCCGGCGTCCCGATCGTCATGCTGACCGCCCGCACCGACACCATCGACGTCGTCGTCGGTCTGGAGTCCGGAGCGGACGACTACGTCGTCAAGCCCTTCAAGCCGCAGGAGCTCATCGCCCGGGTGCGCGCTCGCCTGCGTCGCGACAACGACGCCGAGCCCGAGCGCCTCACCATCGGCGACCTGACCGTCGACGTGGCCGGCCACTCGGTCAAACGTGGCGAGGAGTCGCTCAGCCTCACCCCGCTCGAGTTCGACCTCCTCGTCGCGCTCGCGCGCAAGCCGTGGCAGGTCTTCACCCGCGAGGTCCTTCTCGAGCAGGTCTGGGGCTACCGCCACGCCGGTGACACTCGCCTGGTCAACGTCCACGTGCAGCGTCTCCGGTCCAAGATCGAGAAGGACCCCGAGCGCCCCGAGATCGTCGTCACCGTCCGCGGTGTCGGCTACCGGGCGGGACCGGCCTGACCATGTCGGGGACGCCGACCGCCACGACCACCGGCGCCGGGACGTCACCGTCACCGTCTCCCACCCTGTCCGGGCACGTCCGGCAGATCGGTGGCCGGGCGATGGAGGGCTTGCGCGCCGCAGGCCGTGCCGTCGTGTCCATGGCGCGCTGGCTCGTGCGCACCTGGCGTCGGTCGCTGCAGTTCCGGGTCGTCTCGACAACCGTGATCCTCGGCCTCGTCGTGGTCAGCCTGCTCGGCTCCTACCTCTACAGCGAGATCGCCGACGGCCTGCGCCGGGAGCGCGTCGCGACGAGCGAGTACGAAGCGCGCACCCTCACGGCCCAGGCGCAGACGCGCTGGGAGAACGTCACCGTGACGTCGGTGCAGGAGCTCAACATCGCCGCGCGCGACCTCATGACGTCGACGCTCGCCCCCGCCGGCCCCCAGCCGTCGCGCTACGTCGTCATGATGCGCGGGGCAAAGAACACGAGCCAGACCGTCCTCGACCCGCTCGGGTCGGGGGAGCTCGGGCTCTCGTCGGTGAGCCAGGAGCTGCGCCAGGCCGTGGCTGCCGACCCCAACCGCCAGCAGACGATGGTCAGCGACGTCATCATCGGCGGCCGTCAGGTGCCCGCCGTGTTCGTCGGCACCGGAGTCGAGGTCCCCACCGCCGGCCGCTACGACCTGTTCTTCATCTATCCGATGACGCAGGAGCTGCGGACGATGAGCCTCATCTCCACGGCGTTCACCCTCGCCGCGCTCATCCTCACCGTCCTGCTGGGAGCCGTGGCCTGGGTGGTCACCAAGCAGGTCGTCACACCGGTGCGACGGGCCGCCGAGGTCGCCGAACGCCTGGCGTCCGGCAAGCTCAACGAACGTATGCCGGCCCGCGGCGAGGACGACCTCGCCCTGCTCGGCACGTCGTTCAACGCGATGGCCGACAGCCTCCAGGCGCAGATCCGCCAGCTCGAGGGCCTGAGCCGCGTCCAGCAGCGCTTCGTCTCCGACGTCTCGCACGAGCTGCGGACGCCGCTGACGACGATCCGGATGGCCGGCGACATGATCTATGACGCGCGAGCCGACTTCGAGCCGGTGATGAGCCGCTCCGCCGAGCTGCTCCAGGGTGAGCTCGACCGCTTCGAGTCGCTCCTGTCCGACCTGCTGGAGATCAGCCGTTTCGACGCCGGCGCCGCCGCCCTCGAGCTCGACACGGTCGACCTGCGCGACACCGTGGCCGACGTCGTCGCCGCTGCTGCGCCGCTCGCCGAGCGACGGGGCTCCACCGTCCAGGTGCTGGCGCGGGGGAAGATCGAGGCGGACGTCGACGAGCGCCGGGTCGAGCGCATCCTGCGCAACCTCGTCGTCAACGCCATCGAGCACGGCGAGGGCAAGCCGGTCACCATCCACCTCCGCGCCGAGGAGGGGGCGGTCGCGGTCGTGGTCGAGGACCACGGCGTCGGGCTGCGCCAGGGGGAGGCGTCCATGGTCTTCACGCGGTTCTGGCGCGCCGACCCCGCCCGCGCGCGCACCACCGGGGGGACCGGGCTCGGCCTGGCCATCGCGCTCGAGGACGCGCGGCTGCACCACGGCTGGCTCCAGGCCTGGGGCGAGCCGGGAGCCGGGTCACGCTTCCGGCTGACGCTGCCCCAGCGCGAGGGGCACTCGCTCACGGCCTCGCCGCTGCCCCTCTCGCCGGGTGAACGCCCGTGAACCGGGGGAGTGGTCGCCCTGGCGGCCGCCGCACCGGGGCCGCCCTCGTCGCAGCCCTGCTCGTCCTCGTCGGCTGCAGCGGCATCGGCTCCGGCACCTCCGTCCAGCCGGGCCTCGAGGTGCAGGGCGGGGAGGTCCAGCCGGTGCGCGCGTTCTTCCCCGGACCGGCGAAGGACGCCACCCAGGACCAGATCCTGCGGGGCTTCGTCCGGGCGGGAGCCGCCAGCGACGGCAACTACGAGACGGCCCGCAGCTTCCTCACGGAGGACGCGGTCAAGTCGTGGTCGCCCGAGAACGAGGTCGTCCTCTACTCGGCGAGCACACCGCTGGTCGTCACCCCCCGGGCACCCAACGCCGCCGTGCTGTCCGGCCCGGTCGAGGCCACCATCGGCACGGACGGCCGCTACGTCGCCGCGCCGGCAACGGCCGTCCGGCAGGCCGTCTTCGAGTTCGCCCGCATCGACGGGCAGTGGCGGATCAGCAACGTGCCCGAGGAGTTCGGCCGGTGGCTCACCACCTCCGACCTCGGCCGCCTCCTCCAGCCCTACTCCTTGCACTACATCGCCACGGATCGCCGGGCCCTGGTGCCGGACCGTCGCTGGTTCGCACGGGACCACCTGGCCACCCGGCTCGCGCGAGAGCAGCTGGCCGACCCGCCGGCATACCTCGACGGGGCGGTGCGCAACAACATTCCCCGCGGCTCGCGCCTCACGGCCGACTCGGTGTCCGTCACGGACGGCGTGGCCCGGGTCGAGATCACCGGGCAGGTCCCCACGGACCGGACCCAGCGCGAGAACGTGTGGGCCCAGCTCGTCTCCACTCTGCTCCAGGACCCGACGGTGCAGGGCGTCTCGATCCGGATCGGCGACGTCACCCTCGAGCTGCCCGACGTCGACCTCCCCGTGCGCACGGTCGAACAGGTCGACTTCCCGCCCCTGCCCGAGGTGCCGCTCGGCAAGGCCGTCATCCGGCGCGAGGACGTCCTCTACCTCCTGCCGAGCACGAGCACGGTCGAGACCGCCCCCCGCCCGTCCGGACTGACGAACATCACGCCCACCTTCCACTCGCTCGCGCTGTCGGCCGACGGGACGGACGTGGCCGCCGTCGACCCCGACGGGCAGGGGATCTCGCGCTTCCGGGGCACGACCCGCTACGACATGGCCTTCATCGGCCTGAAGGTGGGGCACCCGGCCTACGACGTCCGTGGCTACCTCTGGGCCGGCGGGATCGGGCTCGAGGACCGCAACGAGGTCCGGCTCTGGGCGTTCGACACGGCCGGCGACCCGGCGGTCGACCGCCCCGCCGCCACGCCCGTCGAGGCGCCCTGGCTGGCCAAGAGGCGGGTTCTCGAGTCCAAGCCCTCGCCCCACGGCGACCGGGTCGCGATCCTGCACACCGCCGAGGACGGCTCGGGCGCCCAGGTCACCGTCTCCGGGGTGACCCGTGGACCCGGCGGTGCGCCGGTGAGGCTGGCCGAACCGCTCCGCCTCGGGCCCTCGCTGGTCGGGCTGACCGGGCTCGTCTGGGTCTCGGAGCTCTCCGTGGCGACCATCGGTCGCCGGGCGGGGGACGACGCGCGCCCCCGCCCCTACGTCCTGTCGATCGACGGCGAGGAGCAGGCACTGGCGGAGACCCCGACCGGCGTCTCGATCACCACCGCAGGAGGCGAGCGAGACATCATCGTCACGACGTCCGCTGGCACCGTCCTGCGCCGGGCGGGTCAGCAGTGGCTCTCGCTCGGCAAGGGCACCGACGTGGCCGTCCCCGCCCGCTGACGCGTCCCCAGCCCGTCGGCGGGTCCGTGCTCGTCCACAGCGCGCGGTGCACGCGCTGGCGTGCGTCGCCGGTCCCCGGCAGGGTCGACCCGTGCTGTCGGACCTCGTCGACCTCGTCCTGCCGGCGACGTGTGCCCTGTGCCACCGTCCGGGCGGGGCGCTCTGCGCCGGGTGCCGCGCCGACGTCACCGCCTGTCTCCACCCGTCGCCGCGACCTGCCGTCCCCTCACCACCACCACCCGGTATGCCGTCGTGCTGGGTCACCGGGGAGGCGAGCGGAGCGCTGCGTGCCGTCGTCACGGCATACAAGGACGAGGACCGGCGCGACCTCGCACCGCAGCTGGGTCGCTGGCTCGCCCCAGCGCTGAGGGCCGCGGTCGGTCAGGACGGGTCGGCGCGCCGGGCGCTCCACGGTCGCGGGCTGCTCGTCGTGCCCGTGCCTGGGTCCCCACGGGCTCGTCGGCGACGCGGCGACGTCCCGCTCCTGGCCGTGGTGAGCGAGGCGGCCGGGGGGCTGGGCGGCCGTGCGGTGGTCGCCACGGTCCTCGCCTCCACCCGGGTCACCCGGGACCAGTCGGGCCTGGACGCTCGTGCGAGGGCGGCCAACCTGCACGGTGCCATGACGGTCCGCGAGCGGCAGGAGCGCGCCGTCTCGGGCGCTGTCTGCGTCGTCGTCGACGACCTCGTGACCACCGGCGCGACGCTCGCCGAGGCGGCCCGGGCGCTGCACGCGGCCGGCGCCGCCCAGGTCCTCGGCGCGGCGATCGGAGCCACGAGGAGGCGCGTCCTCGTTCCCGCAAACTCGCCGGGACCCGCCGGTTGAAAGGCACCCGGGAGGGGTCTAACGTCAGTGCATGAGAGACATCCTCCCCGGGAGGTGGTGCCGCCGCTCCTAGCCCTCGACAGGCACACGACAGGCACGCACCCCACATCAGGAGGACCAGTGGACATTGTCGTCACCGGACGCCACACGACCGTCTCGGACCGATTCCGGCAGCACATCGCGGAGAAGCTGGACAAGGTCCAGCAGCTCGCACCGCGCACGCGCCGCATCGAGGTGATCGTCAGCCACGAGCCGAACCGCCGTCAGGCGAAGGCCTGTGACCGGGTGGAGATCACGTGTCACATCAAGGGCCCGGTCGTGCGCGCCGAAGCGTGCCAGGAGGACCAGTACGCCGCGCTCGACGTGGCCCTGGAGAAGCTCCTCGAGCGCCTGCGCCGCAAGCACGACCGCAGCGTGAGGCGCGGACGGCACACGGCCGAGTCCGTGGCGACAGCGACGGCCTTCGTGCCGCCGGAGCCCGAGCCCGTCGAGGAGGAGGACGGTGACGAGACCGGTGCCGACTTCGGTGACTCGCCCATCGAGGTCCGCGAGAAGGTGCACACCTCCGCGCCCATGACGCTCGACCAGGCGCTGCGCGAGATGGAGCTCGTCGGACACGACTTCTATCTCTTCCACGACCTCGAGACCGACAAGGCGAGCGTGGTCTACCGGCGCCGCGGCTGGTCCTACGGCGTCCTCCACCTCGACCTCAACGGACACGCACCCCGCTCCGCGGACGTCGAGGACACCGACCGCGTCGCGGCATCGTGACGAGGGTCGCGTAGCGCGGTTTTTCGAACCTTGCTCCGGGGGCGGACTCGCCGTGTCAAGATTGGCACGTGAGTCCGCCCCTGTCAGAAGCCGCAGAGCGGGCCTCGTCCACGGGGGAGGCTCGCCAGCGCATCCGCATCGTCATCGCTGACGACCACGACCTCTACCGTCGTGGCATGCAGGCCGTCATCGGCCTGGAGCCCGACCTCGAGATCGTGGCCGAGGCCGGGTCCGGTGCCGAGGCCGTCGAGAAGGTCTTCGAGCACGAGCCCGACGTCGTCCTGCTCGACGTCCGCATGCCCGGCAACAGCGGCATCGAGGCGTGCACGGCGATCAAGGAGAAGGCTCCCCGCACCAAGATCCTCATCCTCACCGCCTCCGACGAGGAGTCGGACCTGTTCTCCGCGATCAAGGCGGGGGCGAGCGGCTACCTCCTCAAGGACCTGCCGACCGAGGAGATCGCCGAGGCGGTGCGCCTGGTCCACTCCGGGCAGTCGATGATCCCACCGCACATGGCCAGCCAGCTCATCGCCGAGTTCTCCCGGCTGAGCAACGAGCCGGCCAAGGACTCCGCGCCGGGTCCGCGCCTCACCGACCGTGAGCTCGAGGTGCTCGCCCTCGTCGCGCGCGGCAAGGCCAACAAGGAGATCGCGACGATGCTCTTCATCAGCGAGAACACGGTGAAGAACCACGTCCGCAACATCCTCGAGAAGCTGCAGCTCCACTCCCGCGTCGAGGCCGCCCTCTACGCCATGCGGCGCAACCTCATCGAGCCCGACGCCTGAGCAGCGGTTCGACCCCCTGACGGTTGGGGGACCGGTGGGACTATTCCCACCGGGGGAAGGCAGGTCTAGCGTCCGATGGCAGGCACGAGCGACATCTCGGCCGCTCGCCATGCCTCGACGGAGGAGGACCCGTGAACCACCGAAACGTCTCCAGATTCCGGGTCGGCGCCATCGCGGCGACGGCCGGACTCGTCGGTGCCCTGGCCGTGGCCGGCACCGCCCGCGCCGCGGTCGTCACCGACACCAGCGCGCTCCGCACCGCCGTGACCGCCGAGGGCGTCGTGCAGCACCTCGAGGCCTTCCAGGCCATCGCGGACGCGAACAACGACAACCGCCAGGCCGGCACGAGCGGGCACGAGGCCTCGGTCGACTACGTCGAGGGCCTCCTCGACGCCGCCGGCTACGACACGTGGCGCCAGGAGTTCAGCTACGAGCGCGTCAACTTCACCGGCTCGTCCCTGACGAGGACGGCACCGACCGCGCAGGCCTACACCCTGGGCATCGACTTCTTCCCGATGGACTTCTCCGGCGGAGGCACGGCCGCGGCGCCGGTCACTGCCGTCGACGTCAACCTCGTGGGCGACCGGGCCTCGACGAGCGGGTGCGAGGCAAGCGACTTCGCCACCTTCCCCGCGGGTCACATCGCCCTGATCCAGCGCGGCTCGTGTCCCTTCGCACAGAAGGCCGACAACGCCATCGCGGCCGAGGCCAGCGGCGTCATCATCTTCAACCAGGGCAACGTCGACCCCGCGGATGACCGTTTCGGCCTGTTCGCGGGAACCCTCGACCCCCCCGTGCGCTCGATCCCGGTGGTCAGCGCCTCCTTCGCCCAGGGCGAGGAGTGGGTCAACACCGAGGGTCTCGCCATGAACCTGACCCTGGCGATCGCCCTCGAGCAGGTCACCACCGAGAACCTCCTCGCTGACACCCCGACCGGTCGCACCGACCGCACCGTCGTTGTCGGCGGCCACCTGGACTCGGTCGGCGAGGGACCGGGCATCAACGACAACGGCTCCGGCACGGGGGCCATCCTCGAGACGGCGCTCCAGATGGCCGAGCTCGGCATCAACCCCGAGAACCGCGTGCGCTTCGCGTTCTGGAGCGGTGAGGAGGACGGACTGCTGGGGTCCGACTTCTACGTCGCGCAGCTGTCGAAGGCGGAGCTCAAGGGCACGGCCCTCAACCTCAACTTCGACATGGTCGGCTCACCGAACTCGGTCAACTTCGTCTACGACGGGGACGGCGACGCGCTCGGGGTCTCGGGGCCGAACGGCTCGGGCCTCATCGAGAGCGTGTTCACCGGCTTCTTCACGTCGCAGGGCGCGATGAGCGAGCCGACGGACTTCGACGGCCGGAGCGACTACTTCGGGTTCATCAACGCCGGCATCCCCGCCGGCGGTCTCTTCACCGGTGCCGAGGGCATCAAGAGCGCGCAGCAGGCGGCGGACTACGGCGGCACGGCCGGTCTCCCGTACGACCCCTGCTACCACGCTGCCTGCGACACCATCGACAACATCAACGAGGACACCCTCGACCTGATGGCCGACGCGATCGCGCACGCGACCCTGACGTTCGCCGAGACGACCTCCGCGGTCAACGGCACGGGCAAGGGCAACGGCACGGGCAAGGTCGACTGGCAGTTCAAGGGCAACCGCGCCCTGCGCTGACCGCCACCGCAGCACTGCGAAGCCCACGGCCCCGAGCGTCACGCACGTGACGCCCGGGGCCGCGGGCCGCTTGGGCGACGGTGTCCGGGGCGGAGGACATGATGGGGACCATGACGCCGCCCCACCCGACGACTCGTCTCAGCCGGCTCGCGGCGCGCCGCATCGCGCTCGCGGCCCAGGGCTTCGACCGCGCTCGCCCGGCACCGTGGACCTCCAGCTCGCGGCAGGTGCAACGCGTCATCGACACCGTCGGCGTCATCCAGATCGACAGCGTCAACGTCGTCTCGCGCAGCCACTACCTGCCGTTCTACTCCCGGCTCGGTCCCCACGACAGCGCACTCGTCGACCGGGCCCGTGACCGGGCGCCACGTCGCCTGGTCGAGTACTGGGCGCACGAGGCCTCCCTCGTGCCCGCCTCGACCTGGCCGCTGCTCACCTTCCGCATGCGCCGGGCCCAGCACGAGTCCTGGGGCGGCATGCAGAGCGTCCAGCGGGAGCACCCGGCGCTCGTCGAGGCCGTGCTCACCGAGGTCCGCCTCCGCGGTCCGATGACCAGCCGCGAGCTCGAGGCGGCGCTCGCTCACGACCTGCCGCGCGAGCGAGACCAGTGGGGCTGGAACTGGTCGCTGGTCAAGAACGCCCTCGAGCACCTCTTCTGGGCGGGCCGGGTCAGCTCGGCAGGCCGCACGAGCCAGTTCGAACGCCGGTATGCCGTCCCGTCCCGTGTGCTGCCGCCGCACCTCCACGACGTGGCCGAGTCCGTCGAGGCCTGGCCCTCGGACGAGGAGGCGTTCGTCGGGCTGACCCGGATCGCGGCGCGGGCCCACGGGGTGGGCACCGAGCAGTGCCTGCGCGACTACTTCCGGCTCCGGCCCGAGCAGGCGGCCCCGGCCATCGCCACCCTCGTCGAGGCGGGCGAGCTGGTGCCGGTGACGATCGAGGGCTGGAAGCGGCCGGCATACCTGCACCGTGACGCGAGGCGACCACGACGCATCGCGGCGCGAGCGCTGCTGTCCCCGTTCGACTCGCTGATCTGGCAGCGCGACCGGACCAGCGCGCTCTTCGGCTTCGACTACCGGCTCGAGATCTATGTGCCCGAGGAGAAGCGCGTCCACGGCTACTACGTGCTGCCGTTCCTCCTCGGCGAGGACCTCGTCGCCCGGGTCGACCTCAAGGCGGACCGGCTCGGTGGCCGGCTGCTCGCCCGCCGGATCACCTGGGAGCCGGGTCGCGGGGGAGTCGATGACGCGCGCGAGCTCCACGAGGAGCTCCGCCTCATGGCCGACTGGCTCGGTCTCGCCGACGTCGAGACCGTCGCGCTCAGCGCCTGAGCAGCTCCCAGTGGTCGGCCGGTCCGACGCTCCCGTCGGGGGCGGTGGCCTCGGCCTCGTGGCCCCAGCGGGTGAACCCGACCGACTCGAGGACGCCGTTGCTGGCGCCGTTGTCCGATGCAGTCTCGGCGACGAGCCGGCGCAGGCCGAGCCCGCCCTCCACGGCGGGAGCGAAGGCGTGGGCGACCGCAAGGCGGGCTGCCGTGCGGGCGGCGCCCCGGCCGCGCGCGCTGGGGTGGAGGAAGTAGCCGAGCTCGGCGGTGTCGCCCTCGGCGAGGGTGCCCGAGTGGACGAAGACGAGGGCCTCACCGAGCGCCCGGTCGCTCCCCGCGTCGGCGATGCACCAGTTGACGCTGGAACCGCGCGCCATGAACAGACGACGGCGCATCAGCCAGGCGTCCCAGGTCTCCTCGGTCGGGATGGCGCGAGCGGGGAGGAAGTGCGGTGGGTGCTCCGGGGCCTCGACGCTCTCGCGGTCGTCGTCGCGCCACGCGCGCAGCCGGATGCCGTCGGCCTCGAGGACCGGCGGCACGAGCCACGCCGTCCGGGGCTCGGGCGGGTCGTCCCGCCCGATGGAGGCGAACCACGTGTCGACGAGCCGACCGTCACCGTGGATGACGTGCTCGGGCAGGGTCGTGACGAACTCGTAGCCCGCGGCCCGGGCCACCGCCCATGACGCGAAGTTGCCCTCCTCGGCGTGCCAGTCGACCCGCCGACCGCCCCGGTCGAACCACCACTGGTCCACGAGCCGCAGGGCGCGAGCCATGAGGCCGCGGCCGCGCGCGGCGGGGTGCAGGCCGTAGCCGATCTCGGCCCGACCGCCGGCGCGCGGCCGCAGGTCGATGGTCCCGAGGAAGCGGTGGCCGACGTCGGCGACCTCCTCGAGGGCCCAGAGCTTGTCCCCGTCGCCGTCCTCGCGGTCCCAGCCGGCCGCGATCGCGTCGAGCCACTCGTGGGCCATCTCGACGGTGTAGTTGCGCGGCACCTGCGTCCAGCGCAGGCTGGCGGGGTCGACGCACTGCTCGACGATGCGGTCGACGTCGCGGGAGGAGTGGGCGCGAAGGCGCACGACGCCGTCGGTCAGCACGGGCACTGAGGCGGGGAACGGCATACCGAATGTCATCACGTCGGCGCGGCCGGACGGAACCGATCACGCGTGTCTCCCGTTGGTCGTGGGGGAAGAGGGGCTCGACTACCCTGATTCACGTCCTGTCGAGATTCCCCCGCAGGACCACAGCTCATGAGGAGTCCAACCCGTGGTGAAGATCGTCGAGAAGCTGCTGCGCGCCGGTGAAGGCCGGACGATCAAGAAGCTCGAGAACATCGCCGACCAGGTGAACGCGATCGAGGAGGACTTCGTCGCGATGAGCGACGACGAGCTCCGCGGGATGACGGACGAGTTCCGTGCCCGCCTCGCCGACGGCGAGACCCTCACCGACATCCTCCCCGAGGCGTTCGCCGCGGTCCGCGAGGCGGGCAAGCGCACCCTCGGCAAGCGACACTTCGACGTCCAGATCATGGGTGGGGCGGCCCTGCACATGGGCAACGTCGCCGAGATGAAGACCGGTGAGGGCAAGACGCTCGTCGCGACCCTGCCGTCCTACCTCAACGCCATCGAGGGCAAGGGCGTGCACGTCGTCACGGTCAACGACTACCTCGCCGAGTACCAGGCCGAGCTGATGGGCCGCGTCCACCGCGCCCTCGGTCTCGAGACCGGCTGCATCCTCGCCAACATGACGCCGGACCAGCGGCGTGAGCAGTACGCCAAGGACATCACCTACGGCACCAACAACGAGTTCGGCTTCGACTACCTGCGCGACAACATGGCGTGGTCGACCGACGAGCTGGTCCAGCGCGGCCACAACTTCGCGATCGTCGACGAGGTCGACTCGATCCTCATCGACGAGGCGCGCACGCCGCTCATCATCTCCGGGCCGGCAGACCAGCCGACGAAGTGGTACGCCGAGTTCGCCAAGGCCGTCATGCACCTCGAGCGCGGCGAGGGCGCCGACCCGATGCGCGGCATCCCGAGCCGGGGCGACTACGAGGTCGACGAGAAGAAGAAGACCGTCGGCGTGCTCGAGCCGGGCATCGAGAAGATCGAGGACTACCTCGGCATCGACAACCTCTACGAGAGCTCGAACACCCCGCTCATCGGCTACCTCAACAACGCGATCAAGGCCAAGGAGCTGTTCACCCGCGACAAGGACTACGTCGTCATGGACGGCGAGGTGCTCATCGTCGACGAGCACACCGGGCGCATCCTCAAGGGCCGCCGCTACAACGAGGGCATGCACCAGGCCATCGAGGCCAAGGAGGGCGTGACGATCCAGAACGAGAACCAGACGCTCGCGACGATCACGCTCCAGAACTACTTCCGCATGTACGACACCCTCTCGGGCATGACGGGGACGGCCATGACCGAGGCCGCCGAGCTCAACTCGATCTACGGCCTCGGCGTCGTGCCGATCCGCACCAACCGCCCGATGATCCGCAAGGACCAGGCCGACCTCGTCTACCGGACGGAGGAGGCCAAGTACAAGGCGGTCGTCGACGACATCGCCGAGCGCCACGAGAAGGGCCAGCCGGTCCTCGTCGGCACGGTCAGCGTCGAGAAGAGCGAGTACCTCTCCGAGCAGCTGCGCCGTCGCGGCATCCGGCACAACGTCCTCAACGCCAAGCACCACGAGCGCGAGGCCGCGATCGTGGCCGACGCCGGGCTCAAGGGCGCCGTGACCGTCGCCACGAACATGGCCGGGCGAGGCACCGACATCATGCTCGGCGGCAACCCCGAGTTCATGGCCGTCGCGGCGCTCAAGGACCGCGGCCTCGACCCGGTCGAGACGCCTGACGAGTACGAGGCGGCGTGGGACGCGGCCCTGGAGAAGTCCGAGGCCACGGTGAAGGCCGAGCACGAGGAGGTCACCGACCTCGGTGGGCTCTACGTCCTCGGCACCGAGCGGCACGAGTCGCGACGCATCGACAACCAGCTGCGTGGTCGCTCCGGTCGTCAGGGCGACCCGGGTGAGTCACGTTTCTACCTGTCGCTGCAGGACCACCTCATGCGGCTGTTCAACGCCGGCATGGTCGACCGCGTCATGAGCTCGACGGGCATGGAGGACGACCAGCCCATCGAGTCGAAGATGGTCTCGCGCTCCATCGCCTCGGCGCAGAGCCAGGTGGAGGCGCAGAACTTCGAGATCCGCAAGAACGTCCTCAAGTACGACGACGTCCTCAACCGCCAGCGCACCGTCATCTACGACGAGCGCCGTCGCGTCCTCGAGGGCGAGGACCTGCACGAGCAGATGCGCTTCTTCGTCACCGACGTCATCGGTGGCTACGTGGACGCCGAGACCGCCGAGGGCTTCCCCGAGGACTGGGACCTCGACCGCCTCTGGACGGCGCTGCGCGCGCTGTACCCGGTGTCGCTGACGCAGGAGCAGGTCGTCGAGGCCGCCGGTGGCCGCTCGGGCCTGCGCGCCGACACCCTCAAGGAGGAGCTGCTCTCCGACGCCCACCACGCGTACGACTCCCGCGAGGAGCTCCTCGGCAACGACGTCATGCGCGAGGTCGAGCGTCGCGTCATGCTCTCGGTCCTGGACCGCAAGTGGCGCGAGCACCTCTACGAGATGGACTACCTGCAGGAGGGCATCGGCCTGCGGGCCATGGCCCAGCGCGACCCGCTCGTCGAGTACCAGCGTGAGGGCTTCCAGCTCTGGCAGGCGATGAACGAGTCCGTGAAGGAGGAGGCCGTCGGCCTCGTCTTCCACGTGGACGTCCAGGTCGACCAGCCCGCGCCGGAGGTGGCCGCCGCGCGGCAGCACGTCTCCGACATGTTCGGTGGGCTCAGCGCTGCCGGTGCCGACGGCTCGCCCGACGGCCAGGTGGCGACCGAGGAGGAGCCCGAGCTCCCGCGGGTCGAGGTGGCCGGGGTCGGCATCGAGCGTCCGCGCCAGCCGGCGCAGCTGCACTACACGGCGCCGTCCGAGACCGGGGAGGTCGTCGAGCGTGACGTCGCCGCGGGCGGGATGGACGCCGGTGTCGGTGGACTCACCGCCGAGCAGCTCGCCCGCACGCCGAAGAACGCTGCCTGCCCCTGTGGGTCGGGCAAGAAGTTCAAGATGTGCCACGGCAAGGCCTGAGCAGCGCGTCCTGAGCCCCGACCACGGGGGTCGGTGACGGAGGTCAGCCGATCTGGAGGGCCTCGACCCGCCAGCGGCCGTCCTGACCGGCGAGCCGGATCGCCATGGCGCGCACGCGCACGCCCTCGCTGACGACGACGCTGCACTCGGCGACACCGTCGGCCGGCTCGCTCACGTGCACGGTGCGCACGACGGCCCGTCGGGCGGCGGACCGGGTGCCGGCCGCACGACGGCGTGCCGCCAGGGCGCCACGGCGGGCGATCACGGCATACACCGGGGGAGTGGTCCAGCGCAGGACCTGAGGCGCCGGGCGGAGCCCTGACATCACCTCGATGATGGCCTGGGCGATCTGCCCGGCCCAGGGACCGGGCTCCGGCAGGTCCGCCCGCGCAGTGCTCTGCGGGCCGAACAGCTGCTCGTCACTGCCGACGGCGAGGTCGACCGCGAGGGCGTCCTGGACGTAGGCCGGGTGGCCCATCTCGTCCGCCGACCGACGCAGGGCCTCGGCCAGGGGCACGGCGGCGGGACGGTGGCAGACCTCGGGCCGGATCGTGACCGAGGTGAGGTGGGAGGCCACGGTGCGCGTCATCGCTCGACCGTCGACGGGTGGTCGGGGCCCGGGACGCGCAGGACCTGGCCCGGGAGCAGGAGGTGAGGGTCCGGGCCGACGACGTCGCGGTTGAGCGCGAACCACCGACGCCACGCATGGTCGACCTCGGCATCGCTCGCGCCGGGCCCGAGACGACGGGCGGCGATCGACCACAGCGAGTCGCCGCGGTGCACGACCACCTCGTCCTCATCGCGGGGCGCGGCGAGGTGACCCGCGAGCAGCGTGGGATCGGCCTGGGGTCGGACTCGCGGAGGGGTCGGGGTGAAGCCGGGTGCTGCCGGTGGCGCCGGCTCGACCACCGGCACCAGCGTGGGACCGGTCGCGGCCGGCGCCGCCGGGGATGGAGCCGCCCGGAAGCCGGGGTCGGGTGCCCGCTCGCCGCCCGGTTGGGCCGCAGCAGTGGCGGCGGTCGCCGCTGCGCCGACGGCGACGGCCTGCGTCGGTGCGCCGACGACGCCGACGCCGACGCCGAGGACGAGGCCTGCGGTCCTGCGGGCCAGCGCGGGCGTGATGCGCCGCGACAGGCGGTGGGCTGCCCGGCCGCACCGTCCCGGAACGTGGGCGGTGAGCTCGAGGGCGACGCCACCGAGGAACCACGCGGCGAGGCCGGCGGCGAGAGCCGCGAGGACGAGGGTGAGCAGCTCGTCCACCGCGGCCGGACCCGGAGCGCTCACCGACGCCCACGCCGACAGGAGAGCGGTGCCGAGGAGGCGGACGGCCACGAGCGCGGTCAGCGCCAGCAGCACGCTCGCACCGGCAACGCGGAGCGCAGAACCGGGCGGAAGACCGGCGCTCGCACCGGAGCGGGAACCGTCCATGGTGTCGTTTGAAGCCGTTTGCATGCGTTTGACGTTAGATGATGGCACTGGCGTGTGCAACAGGAACTTCCGTGCCTGTGGGTCCTAGGCTCCCGACATGCGATGGGACCGGCTCTTCGACGATCTCGAGGCGCAGCTCGGGGCGGAGGAGCGCCGCGAGCGCGACTCGGAGGTGGCCGACCGGACGCGCCGCGAACGCGCCTCGGTCACGCTGTCGGCGAGGTTCGCGGCCTCGCTGGGCGCCACCGTGCGGCTGCGGCTGCGGACCGGAGCGCAGGTTCGCGGTCGGCTGGTCGACCTCGGCGAGGACTGGCTGCTCCTGAGGCTCGAGTCCGGCACGGACGCCGTCGTGCCCGTGCACGCGCTCACGGGGGTCGCCGACCTGCCGGGCCGGGCCTCCACCGCCCGGACAGCGCGCCGTTTCGCACTCGGCTACGCCCTGCGCGGGCTGTCCCGGGACCGGGCCCAGGTCGCGGTCACCGATGTAGGCGGTCAGATCACGACCGGCACCATCGACGTCGTCGGCGCCGACTTCCTCGACCTGGCCCAGCACGCCGCGGGGGAGAGCCGGCGTGCGGAGAACGTCACGGGTCGTCAGACCCTGCCGTTCAGCGCCCTCGTGCTGGTCGAGTCGCGCTGACGCTCACTCGTCGCCCTGGGACTGCACGAACTCGCGCGTCTGGGAGTACATCCGCTGGATGTACTCCTCGAGCACCGTCGTCTCGACGCGCCACTGCCCACGGCCCCCGACCTTGATGGCCGGCAGCTCGCCGGACCGCACCAGCGCGTAGGCCTGCGCCGACGAGATGTCGAGGACCTCGGACACCTCGGTGAGCGGGATGAACCGCTTGGCCACGGGCGCTCCTCTCGTCGTCTGCGTCGGTCAGTCTGCCACGCGGTCGTGCGCCGTCCGGGACTCCCGTCCACAGCGGGAACCGTGGCGGAGGTTGTCCACAGGCGGGGACGCTCACCGGGCGGGGACGGGGCTGGTGCGCCACAATTCCGGCAGGGGGAGGTCACGCGACCCCGTGCCCCCGCGCCCCGTCCCCACGACCCGGAGCCTCGCCGATGTCCGAGCTGTCCACGCCCACCGCGCAGCGCCTGCGCCGACCCTCGTGGCGCGACAGTCGACTGCTGTTCGGCGTGCTGCTCGTGCTCGCCTCCACGGCCATCGGCGCCTGGGTGATGAGCCGCGCCGACGACCGCGTGCCGATGTATGCCGCGAAGTCCGGTCTCGTGGCCGGTCAGCCGCTGTCGGCCCAGGACGTCGTCAGGGTGGACGTGCAGCTCGGGAGCTCGGCCGACGACTACGTCAGCGCCCGGTCGGACCTGCCGCCGGACTCGTTCGCCCTCAGAGAGGTACGCGCGGGCGAGCTCATCCCGCGGACCGCGCTCGGTCCTCGGGCGCAGGCGACCAACCAGCCGGTCGCGCTCCAGGTGGACGCCACCTCGGCGTCGACGCTGCGCGCCGGGTCCGTCGTCGACGTCTACGTCAACCGGCCCGTGAAGCCGGACACGGGAGGAGTCGGCGCGGTGGGGTCACGTGCGCTCGCGGGCGCGGAGCTGGCGCTCGAGGGGGTCACGGTCGTGGGCCTGTCCGAGGACGACACCGTCATGGGGGGTCTGGGCGACACCCGCGCCGTCCAGGTCATGGTGCCCCAGGGCAAGGTGCAGGCACTCGTGGGGGACGTCGACCTCGGCGCGCGCATCACGCTGGTCGCCGTGCCGGGCGCGGTGTCGCAGAAGGCGTCATGACGGCTGCCGTCATCACGGGGGTGTCGCACCACCACGAGCAGCAGCTCGTGGCCATGCTCGAGAGTGCGGACGGCGTCGAGGTCGTGCGCCGGTGCGCCGACGTGGCCGAGCTGCTGTCCACGGGCGCCTCGGGAGTCGCCGACGTCGCGGTGGTCTCGGCGGACTTCCGCGGCCTGGACCGTGACGGGCTGCGGCACCTTGCCGGTCACGGGGTGCGGGTCGCCGGTCTCGTCGCGAGCGGCGACGAGGCGTCGGAGGCACGGCTGCGCCAGCTGGGGGTGCGGACCATGGTGCGACCCGGCGACGACCCGCAGACGCTGGCGGCGGCGATCGTCGACCTGTCCGGGGGCCGCGCCGGTGCGGCTCCGACCGCCGCGACCGGTGCCCGAGACGCCTCGCTGACCGATGACGACCTCGCCCGGTGGCTCGCCGGACCGTCGGCCGCCGCGAGCGCCGCCTCCATCGGCCTTGAACCCATCCGCGACGACGACGGTCCTCCCCGGGCCCTCGTCACCGCGGTCTGGGGGCCGACCGGTGCGCCCGGCAGGACGACCGTGGCCGTCACCCTGGCGTCGCACCTCGCCTCTCGCGGAGTCCGCACCCTCCTCGTCGACCTCGACACCTGGGGTGCGAGCGTCGCGCAGCTCCTCGCCCTGGTCGACGAGGCTCCGGGCGTCGCCGCAGCGGCGCGTGCCTCGGAGCAGGGGACGCTCGACCTCGCCGCGCTCTCCCGGGTGGCACCCGAGGTGACTCCAGGGCTGCGGGTGCTGACCGGCATACCGACTCCGCACCGGTGGCCCGAGCTGCGGGCCGCCGCGGTGGAGGACGTCCTCGAGCAGGCGCGCAACCTCGTCGACCACGTCGTCGTCGACTGCGGCTTCTCCATCGAGGACGACGAGGAGCTGAGCTACGACACGGCCGCGCCCCGACGCAACGCCACCACCCTGACCGTCCTGGAGCAGTGCGACACCCTCGTCGCGGTCGGTGCCGCCGACCCCATCGGGCTGCAGCGTCTCGTCCGGGCCGTGCAGGACGTCGCCGTCATCCCCTCGCCCGCGCCGGTCGTCGTCGTCAACAAGGTCAGGGCGTCCGCCACCGGCTCCCGGCCGGAGCACGCGCTCGCCGACGTGCTCTCCCGGTTCGTCGGGCTCGAGGACCCGGTCTTCGTGCCGTGGGCGCCGGACGACTGCGACGCCGCGCTCCTCGCCGGTCGCAGCCTCGTCGAGCACGCGCCCTCGGCGCCCGTCACCCGGGCCATCGCGCGCCTCGCCGCCGTGGTGCGACCCGACCTGGTCGCGGTCGCTCCGACCGGCAGCCGCAGCCGCAGGGGACGCCTGCGACGCGGGTCGCACCGGTCCGGCTGACCGTCGTCGTCACGCCTGCCGGGGCCGCCGCCGGGCCGGCACCCATCTGACACGATGGGCCCGTGGCCGACCGGATGAGCACCCTCGACAGCAGCTTCCTCACGCTCGAGGACTCGTCCACGCCGATGCACGTGGGGTCCGTCATGGTGTTCGACGCCCCGGATGAGGGCTTCGACTACGACCGCCTCGTCGGCATCATCGCGCGCCGCATCGCCTACGTCCCGCGCTACCGGCAGCGGGTCCGCGTCGTGCCCGGCCGGCTGGCCAACCCGGTGTGGATCGACGACGAGCGCTTCGACGTGACCTACCACGTGCGGCGGTCGGCCCTCCCACGCCCCGGTGGGGACGAGCAGCTCGAGGAGCTCATCGCACGGATCCAGCCGCGAGCGCTCGACCGGAGCCGTCCGCTGTGGGAGGTCTACCTCGTCGAGGGCCTGGCCGACGACCGGTTCGCGATCATCACCAAGACCCACCAGGCGCTCGTCGACGGGGTCAACGCCGTCGACATCGCCCACCTCATCCTCGAGGACTCCGAGACGCCCGGTACCGAGAGCGTTGACGACACGTGGCGCCCGAGCCGTGAGCCGACGCAGACCGAGCTCATCGTCAGTGCCCTCTCCGACAGCGTGCGTGCGCCCGGCCAGGTCGTCGACACGCTCCAGGCCGGCATCACGGACGTCAAGGCCACCGCCGGGCGGGTGCTCGGCATCGCCGGGAAGCTCGCCGCCACCGTCGCGCGGGCCTCCGCCAGCCCGGCGCCCACGTCGCCGCTCAACACGCGCGTCGGCCGGGCCCGCCGCTACGTCATGGTGGGCACCGACCTCGAGGACTACAAGAAGGTCCGCGCCCGCCTGACCAAGGGGAGCTTCGCCGACGATGTCAGCATCAACGACGTCATCCTCGCGACGGTCACCGGCGCGTTCCGCACGTGGCTCATGACCCGCGGCGAGAGCGTCCACGGCGCGACGGCGATCCGGGCCATGGTGCCGGTGAGCATGCACAACGACGAGAGCGAGCTGCCCGCGGGACGCCACCTCACGGCCTGCTTCGTCGACCTCCCGGTCGGTGAGCCCGGGGCCTCGATGCGGCTGCACCAGATCGCGTTCGCGATGCGCCAGCAGATGGAGGCCGGCAGCGCCGTGGGCGCGGACACCCTCGCCGGCCTCGGCGGGTTCGCGCCGCCGACGATGCACACGCTCGCGGCCCGTCTGGGGGGTGCGGTGTCGCGGCGGCTGTTCAACGTGGCGATCACCAACGTGCCCGGGCCCCAGCACCCGCTCTTCGTCGCCGGGGCGCAGATGGCCTCGACCTACCCGGTGATGCCGCTGGGCACGACGCGCGCGCTGTCGATCGGGCTGACGTCCTACGACGGCGGGGTCTACTACGGCCTCTATGCCGACCGGGATGCGCTGCCCGACACCGACGTCCTGGGCCAGTCGATCGTCGACTCCCTCCAGGAGCTGCTCGACGCCCCCCGTTCCCGGACCCGCTGAGAGGACCTGCCGTGCCGATGGTTCGCGTCTACGTGCCGCTCGACCCTGCCACCCTCGAGGACCTGCGCCGACGCGGCGAGATCGGTCCGGTGCCGGTCAGCGCGCACGCCGCCGTCGAGGCGGCCGGCTCTCCGTCCGGCAGGGACGACGAGGAGCGGGAGTATGCCGCGTGGTCGGCCGCCGCTGCCGACGCCGCAGAGCGCGCCGGGGGCAGGGGGCGCCGCGTGGTCGCGTCCGCCGACGTCGACACCGCGGTGGTCAGCCGCCAGGAGGGCGGCGGCAGCACCGCCGTCGAGCTCGACGCCGTCGTCGTGCTCTCCCGGGTCGCGTCCTTCCACATCGACGAGCGGCCGGGCGGCGACACGGCCGACCTGCTCTGGTACGACGTCACCGAGCTCGACGACGTCATCGGCCTCGCCGCCCGCCCCACGCCCTAGCGGCGAAGGGGAGAGTGGCGGGCGCGTGCGAGCATGGGACCGCACCTGCCGCCACCCACGGAATCGAGGAAGACACCGATGGACGCTGTGACCCACGTCCCCGCCCCCCTGAACGAGCCCGTCCGCGACTACGCACCGGGCAGCCCGGAGCGGGCCGCGCTGGAGGTGGCGCTCGCCGAGGTGGGCAGCACCACGTGGGAGCTGCCGCACACCATCGGGGGAGCCCGCGTCGAGGGCCGCGGGACCAAGATCCCGGTCCGGCAGCCGCACGCGCACGCCAAGGTCCTCGGCACGATCCGTGACGCCACGAAGGCGGACGCGCGCGCTGCCGTCGACGCGGCCAACGCCGCGGCTCCGGCCTGGCGCGACATGTCCTTCGACGACCGTGCCTCCATCCTGCTCAAGGCGGCCGACCTCCTCGCGGGCCCGCACCGCGCGAAGGTCAACGCGGCGACGATGCTCGGCCAGAGCAAGACCGCGATCCAGGCCGAGATCGACAGCGCCTGCGAGCTCATCGACTTCTGGCGCTACAACGTCCACTTCGCCCGCCAGATCCTCGAGGAGCAGCCCCCGGCCAACGCCCCCGGCATCTGGAACCGCACCGACTACCGCTCGCTCGAGGGCTTCGTCTACGCGGTCACGCCGTTCAACTTCACCGCCATCGCCGGCAACCTCCCGACGGCCCCGGCGCTCATGGGCAACACGGTCGTGTGGAAGCCCTCGCACACCCAGCAGCTCGCGGCCCAGTTCCTCCTGGAGATCCTCGAGGAGGCCGGGATGCCGCCGGGCGTCATCAACCTCGTGAGCGGTCACGGCACCGAGGTCTCCGAGGTCGTCCTGGGCCACCCCGAGTTCGCCGGCCTGCACTTCACCGGCTCCACCCGGGTGTTCCAGAGCCTCTGGCAGCAGATCGGCTCCAACCTCACGACCTACCGCCACTACCCGCGGATCGTCGGCGAGACCGGTGGCAAGGACTTCGTCCTCGCCCACCCCAGCGCCGACCCCGACGTCGTGCGCACGGCCCTCATCCGCGGCGCGTTCGAGTACCAGGGCCAGAAGTGCTCCGCCGCGTCGCGTGCCTTCATCCCGCGCAGCGTCTGGAAGGTCATCAAGGACGACCTCGTCGGCCTCACCGAGGGCCTGACGATGGGCGACGTCACCGACCTGTCCAACTTCATGGGTGCGGTCATCGACGACCGGGCCTTCGCCAAGCACAAGGCCGCGATCGACCGGGCCCGGGCCACGAGCGGCATCGAGATCGTGGCCGGCGGCACCTACGACGACTCCGAGGGCTGGTTCGTCCGCCCGACGATCATGGTCGGGGAGGACCCGGCCGACGAGATGTTCTCGACCGAGTACTTCGGGCCGCTGCTCTCGGTCCACGTCTATCCGGACCGGCAGTTCGCCAAGGTCATGGACACGATCGACTCCGCGTCGGCCTACGCCCTCACCGGCTCCATCATCGCCCAGGACCGCACGGCGGTCGCGGCGGCCTCACAGCGTCTGCGCTTCGCCGCCGGCAACTTCTACGTCAACGACAAGCCGACCGGCGCCGTCGTCGGGCAGCAGCCGTTCGGTGGGGGTCGCGCCTCGGGCACCAACGACAAGGCCGGCTCGGCGCAGAACCTCCTGCGCTGGACCAGCCCGCGCTCCATCAAGGAGACGTTCGTGCCGCCGAAGGACCACGCCTACCCGCACATGGGCTGAGGGTCAGGGTCAGCCGAGGCGCTGGTGCAGCAGGCGGGTCTCGACGTCCGCCGCTGCCGCCAGCGGCTCGGCTGCGGCCTTCTCGATCCGCCCGCCGATGAGCGGCACGCCCGCGCGCAGGTCCGCCTCGAGCTCGTGCACGGTGCCGGACTCGCTGGGGGACAGGCGCATCCAGCCCTTCAACGTCATGGGGGCGCCCTTGACGTGGAGGTTGAGGTCGGCCACGCGCCGGCCGTCCGGGTCGGGCGGTCCCCACGTCTGGACCTCGACGATGGTGAGGGTGGCCCCGACGAAGGAGCGGGCGACGTCGGGCAACCCGTCCGCCGGGAGGTGGCGCTCGGTGGTGATGACCGTGCGGTCCTCCCGCGTCGTCACGTCGGCGCTCCACCGGCCGGTCGTCGTGGCATCGCACTTCTCCTCCTGGAACGCCGGGTCGGACATCACGGCGAACACCGCGTCGGGGGCGGCCGGGTACTCGGCTCGGTGGGTGAACTTCACCATGGGCTCCTCACGTGGTCGGCCTCCCGATCCTCCCACCCGGCGAGCGCTCAGCCGAGACGCAGCGCCGCCGCGACGTCCTCGAGCTCCTGCCGGGAGCGGGCGAGGCCGGCCAACAGCCGGTCGCGCCGGCGCCGGTGCTGCACGGCGACGGCGTCGAGCTCGGCCTGGAGCGCGCGCGCCCGCGCGTCGCGCTCGCTCACCGTGCGGTGGTCGGCCTCCCCGGTCACTCCCCACTGCTCACGGACCCGCCCCTCCTCGACGACGAGGCCGGTGGCCGCGGCAGCATCGAGCACGGCGCGCGCCCGCGCCTGCAGCTCGCTCAGCTCGGCGGCATACGCCTGCAGGGCCTCGCCGACCACGTCGGCGTGACGCCCGACCTCGGTCACGGCGTCCATCGCCCGACGCCCCTGCTTGCGCGTGCGCACCGAGGTCGACGTGCCCCAGACCTCACCCAACGACCCGTATGCCGTCGTGCCGCGTCCGTGGAGCGCCACCAGGTCGCGGGACACCCGGCGGGCCGTCCCGCCGGCCGCCGCCAGCGACGCGGGGTCCCCGGGGACGGAGGTCCTCATCGCGGTCCGGACCCGGCCGGCTCGTCGGATGGCGCGTCGAGCGGGTCGCCACGGCGCGCCGTGGACCTCGCGATCGTCGCCCGGTGCTGGGCCGTCACCTCGTCGACGGCGCGCAGGACGTCGACGACTTGGTCGACCCAGCCGTCGAGCGCACGCTGCGGGTCGGGCTCGCCCATGACGACGAGGCAGGAGAGCAGGTCGTCCTCGGCCGCGGCGAGGCCCTCGCCGACCCTGCCGAGGACGGCGCCCACCTCGGTGAGCGCGCGGGGGTCCACCGGCCGTCGCACCACGTCACTCTAGTGCTCACCCGCCCCACACCAGACCCCTCATCCACAGGCGACGGGAGGTGGGTACCCTCGGTGCAGGACACAGGGACGTGTCCCGCCGAGGTGTTCGGCGAACCGCGACGCAAGGATCTGCAGCGCACCATGACGGAGTCATCGGTCCAGCCCCGATCGACCACGCTCGACGCCATCGTCTCGGCGTTCGCCGCCCTCGACCCCCGCCCCGACGGCCCCATCGTCGTCGGCCGCTACTTCCGGCACGTCCCCGACGAGGAGCTCAGCGCACGCCCGTCGCGCACCCTCGCCGGCGCCGTGAAGTCGCACCTCGAGCTCGCGCAGTCACGGCGGCCGGGACAGGCAGCGGTGCGGGTGTTCAACCCGACGACCGACACCGACGGGTGGTCGAGTGCCCGCACCGTCATCCAGGTCGTCACCGACGACATGCCCTTCCTCGTGGACTCCGTCACCGGCACCCTCGTCCAGCGCGACGTCGACATCCACCTCGTCGTCCACCCGCAGCTGCGCGTCCGCCGCGACGAGGCGGGCGAGCTCGTCGAGACGTGCGACGAGGACTGTGCCGGGCCAGTCTCCCAGACCGCGGGCGTGCACTCCGAGTCGTGGATCCTCATGACGATCGACCGCATGGGCGACGAGGCGGCGCGCGACGAGCTCGCCGCCACCCTCGAGGACGTCCTCGTCGACGTCCGTGAGGCCGTCACCGACTGGCCGACGATGCGCACCCGCTGCCTCGTCATCGCCGCCGAGCTCGAGGGCGCACCGCCGCGTGGCGTCGACACCGAGGAGGTCTCGCAGGCGATCGCCTTCCTCCGCTGGATGGCCGACAACCACTTCACGTTCCTCGGCTACCGCGAGTACGCCCTCGAGGAGACGGCGCAGGGGGACGTCATCCGGCCCCTCGGCGGGACCGGCCTCGGCATCCTTCGCGAGGACCCGCCGGCCGACAAGCCGCTCACGCCCCTCTCGCCCGAGGCCAGCCGCAAGGCCCGCGAGCAGGGGGTGCTCGTCCTCACCAAGGCGAACTCGCTCTCGACCGTGCACCGGCCGGCATACCTCGACTACGTCGGCATCCGCACCTACTCCGCGGACGGGACGACGCTGGGGGAGCGGCGCTTCCTCGGGCTCTACGCCTCCACGGCCTACACGGAGTCGGTGCTGCGCCTGCCGGTCGTGGCCGAGAAGGTCAAGGCGGTCCTGGACCGCTCCGGCCTCGCCCCCGACTCGCACACGGGCAAGGACCTCGTCGAAGTCCTCGAGACCTACCCGCGTGACGAGCTGATCCAGGCCACACCCGACCAGCTGTTCGAGACGGCGATGTCCGTCGCGCAGCTGCAGGAGCGCCGGCGCACCAAGCTGTTCCTGCGCGAGGACGACTTCGGTCGCTTCGTGTCGTGCCTGGTCTACATCCCCCGGGACCGCTACAACACCGGCGTGCGCACGCGGATGGCGAGCATCCTCAAGGACGCGTTCGGGGGCGAGAGCGTCGAGTTCACCGCCCGGGTGAGCGAGCGGGCGCTGTCGCGCCTCCAGTTCGTCGTCCGGGTCCCTGTCGGCCAGCGCGTGCGCTCGCTCGACGAGCAGCAGCGGGCCGACCTCGAGCGCAGCCTCGTCGAGGTCAGCCGCACCTGGGCCGACCGTCTCGGCGACGGCCTGCGCGACCGGCTCGGCGAGGTCGAGGGCGACCGCCTGCTCGACCGCTTCGGCCGCGGCTTCCCCACCGGCTACGAGGAGACCTTCTCGGTCGTCCAGGGGGTGGCCGACCTGCAGCACCTCGACCGGCTCGGGGAGGGGCGTCGCACGAGCGTCGCGCTCTACCGGCCCAGCGACTCGCCGGAGAGCATCCGCCGTTTCAAGCTGTTCCGCGTCGACCCGCTGTCGCTCACCGACATCCTCCCGATCTTCACCGACATGGGGGTCGAGGTCGTCGACGAGCAGCCCTACGAGGTGACGCGCTCCGACGGCGCCGTCCTGCACGTCTACGACTTCGGGATGCGGGTCCAGGACCCCGAGGTCTGGTCCCGGGTGCCGCACGAGGAGCTGCGTGACCTCTTCGAGGGCGCGGTCCTCGCGGTCTGGGACGGACGCGCCGAGTCCGACGGGTTCAACCAGCTCGTCCTCGCCGCGCAGCTGACGTGGCGTCAGGTCGTCATCCTGCGCACGGTCGCGAAGTACCTCCGGCAGACGCAGACCACCTTCAGCCAGTCCTACTTCGAGGACGCGCTGGTCACCAACCCCGACATCGCCGCCGACCTCGTCGCCTTCTTCGAGGCGCGGTTCGACCCCGACCGTGACGAGGACGTGGAGGCGCGCAAGGGCCTCGAGGACGAGATCGCCGACCGGGTGACCGCCGCCCTCGACGACGTCAGCTCGCTCGACGAGGACCGCATCATCCGGTCGTTCCTCGCCGTGATGCGTGGCGCGCTGCGCACCAACTTCTACCAGGTCACCGGGGGCTCCGGCTCCGGCGACGGTGCGGGCGACCACGCGACCGACCCCAAGCCCTACGTCTCGCTCAAGCTCGACCCGACGAGCATCCCGGACCTCCCGGCGCCACGTCCGGCCTACGAGATCTGGGTCTACAGCCCCCAGGTCGAGGGCGTGCACCTCCGCTTCGGCGCGGTCGCCCGCGGCGGGCTGCGCTGGAGCGACCGGCGCGAGGACTTCCGCACCGAGATTCTCGGCCTCGTCAAGGCGCAGATGGTCAAGAACGCGGTCATCGTGCCGACCGGGTCCAAGGGTGGGTTCTACGCCAAGAAGCTCCCGGACCCGACCGTGTCGCGCGAGGCGTGGCTCGAGGAGGGCACATCGGCCTACCGCACCTTCATCTCGGCGCTGCTCGACGTCACCGACAACCGGGTCGGCACCGAGATCGTGCCGCCGGAGCGCGTCGTGCGCCACGACGGCGACGACTCCTACCTCGTCGTCGCCGCGGACAAGGGCACGGCGACCTTCTCGGACATCGCCAACGGTGTCGCGCAGTCCTACGGCTTCTGGCTCGACGACGCGTTCGCGTCGGGTGGCTCTGCGGGCTACGACCACAAGGCCATGGGCATCACCGCCCGCGGCGCGTGGGAGTCGGTCAAGCGGCACTTCCGCGAGATGGGCGTCGACTCGCAGAGCGAGGACTTCACCGTCGTCGGTGTCGGCGACATGAGCGGTGACGTCTTCGGCAACGGCATGCTGCTCTCCGAGCACATCAGGCTCGTCGCTGCCTTCGACCACCGACATGTCTTCCTCGACCCCGAACCCGTTGCCGCACAGTCGTTCGCGGAGCGCAGGCGGCTGTTCGAGCTGCCGCGCTCGTCGTGGGACGACTACGACCGGTCGCTCATCTCCGAGGGTGGTGGTGTCTTCTCGCGCTCGCTGAAGTCGATCTCGCTCACGCCGCAGATGCGGGCCGCGCTCGGCCTGGGCGACGAGGTCCGGACGATGACGCCCACCGAGCTCATCCACGCCGTGCTGCTCGCCCCGGTCGACCTGCTGTGGAACGGCGGGATCGGCACCTACGTCAAGGCGTCGTCGGAGGACCACCTCTCCATCGGCGACCGGGCCAACGACGCGATCCGGGTCGACGGCAGGGAGCTGCGGGTCAAGGCCATCGGCGAGGGCGGCAACCTCGGTCTCTCGCAGCTCGGGCGCATCGAGGCCGCCCTGTCCGGCGTGCGCGTCAACACCGACGCGATCGACAACAGCGCGGGGGTCGACACCTCGGACCACGAGGTCAACATCAAGATCCTCCTGGGTGACGTCGTCCGCCGCGGCGACCTCACCACCGAGGAGCGCAACACCCTGCTGGCGTCGATGACCGACGACGTCGCCGAGCACGTGCTGCGCGACAACTACGAGCAGAACGTCCTCCTCGGCAACGCGCGCGCCCAGGAGCTGTCGATGGTCCCGGTGCACGTGCGGCTCATGCGCTGGCTCGAGAAGCGCGGTGAGCTCGACCGCGGGCTCGAGTTCCTGCCGAGCGACGCCGAGATCGCCAAGCGCGTCTCGGAGGGCGTGGGCCTGAAGTCCCCCGAGTTCTCCGTGCTCGTCGCCTACGCGAAGCTGTCGCTCAAGAAGGACATCCTCGCCAGCGACCTGCCCGACGACCCGTACTTCGCCACGACCCTGGCCGACTACTTCCCGCAGGCGCTGCGCGAGACGTATGCCGCGGAGCTGGGCGGGCACCCGCTGAAGCGCGAGATCATCACCAACTCCGTCGTCAACTCGATGGTCAACCGCGGCGGCATCACCTTCGTCTTCCGCACGCAGGAGGAGGCTGCAGGTACGCCCGACCAGGTGGCACGCGCCTTCATCGTGGCCCGTGAGGTCTTCGGGCTGCGCGCCTACGTCGAGCAGATCGAGGCGCTCGACAACATCCTGCCGACGTCGGTGCAGACCAGGCTCTACCTCGAGTTCCGCCGGCTGCTCGACCGGGCGGTCCGGTGGCTGCTCGCCGCGCACCCCGGCACGCTCGACATCACCACCGAGGTGGAGCGGCTCGGTCCCGTCGTGTCCGAGCTTGCCCCGCGCATCCCCGAGCTGCTCCAGGGCAGCGAGCACGACCGCGTGGTCGCGCAGATGGCGGCGTGGGAGGAGGACGGTGTCCCGGCGGAGCTCGCGGCCCGGGCGGCGACGCTGCTCGACAGCTACTCGCTCCTCGACGTCGTCGAGATCGCCTCCGACCTCGACCGCACGCCCAGCGACGTGGCGGAGGCGTACTTCAAGATGTCGGAGCGGTTCGGCATCGACGGGATGCTCAACCGGGTCGCGCAGCTCCCGCGGGACGACCGGTGGGACGCGCTCGCCCGAGGCGCCTTGCGCGACGACCTGTATGCCGTCCTCGAGGCCTACACCCGCAACGCCTTCGAGGCCGAGCCCGACCTCGACAGTGACGAGAGGGTCACCGCCGACGAGCGCATCGCGTCGTGGTGCCGCGCCAACGCGGACGGTGTCGCGCGGGCAGAGAGCCAGCTCACCGGCATACTCGGGCTCGAGAAGCCGACCATCGCGGCACTGTCCGTCGCGCTGCGGTCGCTGCGCTCGGTGGTCCGCTCGGGAGGCTGACCGGAGGAGGACCTAGGCTCGGCGCGTGAGCACCCTCGCCGACTCCTTGCGGGCCTCCACGACGCTCGAGGACCACGAGATCGAGTGGGTCCACCTCGTCGTGGGGGACTGGCAGCTCATCGCCGACCTGTCGTTCGCCGACCTCGTCCTCTGGGTGCCCTCGGAGCTCGACGGGTGGAGGGCGGTCGCCCACGTGCGGCCCAACACGGGGCCGATGGTCTTCTACGACGACGTCGTCGGCCGGATCTCCGGGAGCCGGCTGGAGCCGATCCTCTCCGAGTCCTTCCGCACCCTCGGCATCGTCGACGGGCACGAGCCCGACCGGCAGGAGGAGATGGCGGTGCGCGAGCGGGCCATCCCGGTCGTGCGGCAGGGGCGGGCGCTCGCCGTCATCACGCAGCACACGAACGTCGTGGGCGGCCGCACCCCGAGCCGGCTCGAGCTGACCTACCGGCAGCTCGCCGAGTCGCTGACCCGGATGATCGCGGCAGGGGAGTTCCCCAGCCCGTCCGCGCCCACCGGCGCGCGCCGCGGGGCGCCCCGGGTGGGCGACGGCGTCGTCCACCTCGACGTCGAGGGCGCCGTGCTCTACGCGAGCCCCAACGCGATCTCGGCCATCCACCGGTTGGGGCATCGCGGCGACGTCATCGGCGAGGTCCTCGCCACGGTCGTGGCCGACCTGCTCCAGACCTCCGGGTCCACGGTCGACGAGTCGCTGGCGGTGGTGACGACCGGCCGTGCTCCTTGGTGGACCGAGGTCTCGACCCTGTCTGCCAGTGTCACGATGCGGGCCATCCCGCTGACCCAGCGGGGCCGACGCGACGGGGCGATGATCCTGCTGCGGGACGTGTCGGAGCTGAGGCGCCGCGAGCAGGAGCTCATCACCAAGGACGCGACGATCCGTGAGATCCACCACCGCGTCAAGAACAACCTCCAGACCGTGGCGGCCCTGCTGCGCCTGCAGTCACGCCGCCTGCCGGACGAGGCGGCGCGCAACGCCCTCGACGAGGCGGTCCGCAGGGTCGGGACCATCGCGCTCGTCCACGAGACCCTGAGCCAGGGCATCGACGAGACCGTCGACTTCGACGAGATCGCGGTGCGTGGGCTGCGGGCGGTCGTCGACGTCGCCGTCACCGAGCACCCCGTCGAGTCCCGGGTCACCGGCTCCTTCGGGCGGATGCGGGCCGAGGACGCGACCTCGCTCGCCATGATCGTCTCGGAGATCGTGCAGAACGCGGTCGAGCACGGCCTGAGCGCGGGCGGCACGATCAGCGTGGAGGTGGAGCGGGCCGAGGTCGAGCCCGGCGTCGACGGCCTCACCGTCTCGATCACGGACGACGGCACCGGCCTGCCCGCCGGGTTCCGCCCGGTCCGGGCGGGACTGGGGACGCGCATCGTCACCTCGCTGGTCCAGGACCTGCAGGGTCGGATCCGGTGGGAGCCGGCCGCGCCCCGGGGGACGCGCGTCGAGTTCACCGCGAGGCTGCGGCCGCTGTCCCGGTGAGCGATCGAACCCTCCGAGGTCGTGGCGGAGGGCACACAAGTACGGCCTCGCCGCAAGTGGCGAGGCCGTCGAGCTGGTCGTGCTGGGTGTGCGTCAGCCGGCGCGTCGGGCGCGAGCGTTGCGTCGCTTGAGGGCGCGGCGCTCGTCCTCCGAGAGTCCGCCCCAGACACCGGCGTCCTGTCCGGACTCCAGTGCCCACTTCAGGCAGGTGTCGACGACGTCGCAGCGGCGGCAGACGGCCTTGGCCTCCTCGATCTGCATGATCGCCGGGCCGGTGTTCCCGATGGGGAAGAACAGCTCGGGATCCTCATCGAGGCAGGCAGCGCGGTCGCGCCAATCCATTCGTGGTGCTCCTTCGGTGGAGTTCGGTGGCTGGCCGCTTGCGGGGGTGGCAAGGACCAGAGCAGGTTGCGTCCTTGCAAACCACATCGGACGTGACACACAGACGTCCGATCCTTCAGTCTAGACCCTCGAACCCAATTAAGCACGGGTCGCGGGCAGGAAGATTTCGCCGCGCGACCGCGGTCATGGGAAGGTCCTGCACCGTCAACGCCTCGTCACGCGAGTGTGTTCCGACCCCTGCACCTCCACCCCCCGGGCCGTTCGCGCTCAGCGTCGCCCTCCGCCTGCGCGGGTGGTGGCCACCTGGACCTCGACCTGCCGGGAACCGGAGACGAGGAGCCCCCGGCCGGGCAGCGGCGCCATCCCGCGTGGTGCCCGGATCCCGAAGGGCTCGCCGTCGCTCGGCACCCGGGGACCGAGCAGCAGGCCGGTCCGGGCGCGGGCGACGTCGGGGACGACCCCGCGGAACTGGGTGGCGACGGCCGTGGGCGTGGTGGCGACGACGATGCCGCCGCCGTCCCGGTCCACCAGCGCGCCGATCTCACGGAGCACGGCGTCGACCGGCGTCCCCTCGAGCCGCTCGGCATCGTCGACGAGGACGACGAGGTCGGGGTGGGCCCGCCGCGCGTCCACGAGTGCCCCGGGCTCCCACGGGTCCACGGCGACCGCATCGGGCGCGGCGGCCGCGACGATCCCGCCGCGCCACTCGACGACGGCGACCCTCCTGCCGGCGTGACACGCCGACAGGGCGATGGTCCCCAGGCTCGTCGACCGCCCGGACCCGGCGTGCCCGGCGACGAGGATCCGCCGGCTCCGGCCGAGGTCGAGGTGGGCGACGCTCCCCGTCTCGGCCGAAATTCCGATCGCCAGGAGCGACGGGTCGCGGTCCTCCGTGCGCTGGGCGTCAAGGAGTGCCCGGTAATTGACCAGGGCGGGAAGGCGGGGGATGGCCACCGGCGCCGGCGCGCCCTCCGTCGGGGGCACCGCATCGGCCACCGGGTCGCGAAGGGCCAGCTGCACCTCTCGCCGGTCCCGCAGCCGCAGGGCCCGGCCGGGCGCCCGGCTCGAGGGGAGGTCGCGCGGTGACAGGCCGGCATACGTCGCGTCGGACGGGTCGGCGAGCGGCAGCACGAACGTCTCGCTCGCCACGGCGCCCACCCGACCGGCGAGCAGGCTGCGGTCACCGGTGACGACGGCGCTCAGCCGGCCGCCACCCGACCGCAGCAGGTCGAGCAGCTCGTCACGCAGGCCTACGACGAGGTCGCCGTCGCCGTCGCTGTCCAGCCGGTCCCACCCGTCGACCACGAGGAGGACGACGGCTGGTCGGGCGCACCGGGCCGCAGGGGCGTCGAGCCGTCTCAGGTGCTCGAGCAGTCGGCGGACGCGGGAGACGTCGTCGGCCGCCACGACCGCCCCGACCTGCGGCAGGGTCTCGAGGTCGGCCAGCTCCCCGCTCGTGTCGACGGCATAGACGTGCACGTCCGCCGCCGGGTCGGCGACGTGCGACGCGACCACGGTGCGCAGCCACGAGGTGCGCCCCGACCGGGCGCCACCTGCGACGAGCCAGAGTCCGTGCAGGGCGTGCCGGGTCAACCGATGCTGGCGCTGCTCGTCGGGCAGGTCGACGAGGCCGAGCCCGTCCACGCCGACGCTCGCCACGGCGACCGAGTCGGGCAGCGGCGGCAGCCAGGGCCGGTGAGGCGGAGGGGTCGCCGTGAGCCTCATCGCCTCGTGCGCAGCGGCCGCGACCGCCGCGATCGTGCCCGAGTCGCCGTCGAGCCCTCGCGCGCGCCCGCCGGTCGTGGCCACCGCGCCGGTGGGGGCGCCGGTCGCATCGAGGACCTGCACGGTCGTCGTGCTCCGGGTGCCACCGTGCCCCACCCGGGCGGCCTGGAACTCGACGAGCACACCGTCGCCCCCGCGGGCGAACCCGCGACCCGGCCGGTCGGCGCGCACCCGGGCGGCGTCGGGTGACCCGATCACGTCGGTCGAGTCCGCGACGTCCCGCACCCGCATGGCGATCCGGAGGTTGACGTTGGCCTGGATGTCGGGCGTGACCGCGCCGGCCGGTCGCTGGGTCGCGAGCACGAGGTGGATCCCCAGCGACCGCCCCACCGCCGCGAGCGACACGACGCCGTCGACGAAGTCGGGGAGCTCGTCGGCCAGCAGCCGGAACTCGTCGACGACGATGACGAGCCGGGCCAGCCCTCCGGCGCGACGGCGGTGGTCGTCGTAGTCGCGGGAACCGGACGCGGCGAGCAGGTGCTCGCGTCGATCCACCTCGGCCCGGAGGCTGGTCAGGGCCCGTCGCGACAACCCCTCGTCGAGGTTGGTGACGAGTCCGACCGTGTGCGGCAGCGCCCCGCACTTCCCGAACGCCGCCCCGCCCTTGTAGTCGACGAGGACGAACGACAGGTCCGCCGGTGAGCACCCCAGCGCCAGCGAGGTCACGAGGCTGCGCAACAGCTCGGACTTGCCCGACCCGGTCGTGCCGCCGACGAGCAGGTGCGGGCCGTCGGCGGCGAGGTCGACGACCCAGTCGCCACCGGCGGTTCGCCCCAGGTGCGCCACCGGTCGGCCCGAGCCCTGCCGCCAACGAGCGATCAGGGCTGCTGCTGACGGGCCGCCACGACCCTGGATCCACGGAAGCAGGTCGAGCAGGTCGACCGCCGCCGGGACCTCGTCGGTGTCGCCCGACGCGTCGACGAGGGCCGCCAGCGACCTGCCGAGGCGCTCGCCCCACCACCCCTGCACGCGGTCGGGGGTGAACGTCGGCACCGGTTCGGCGCCGTCGACGTCGAGCCGGGCCGCCCCCTCGCGCTCGCCGCGACCGAGGTCGACCACGGCGCCACACGCCGCCGGGAGGGCGGCGGCGGTCCGGGCGCCGGCAAGGCACCACACCCCCAGCGCACCTCCGCGTTCGAGGAGCTCGACGAGGTCTCCGCCGGCCACGTCCGCCGTGCTGTCGGGCAGCACGACGAGCACGGGCGGAGCGTCGACGGAGCCGCCACGCTCGCGGACGCGCTCACGTGCCGTGACCTCCCGTCGCACCGTCTCGAGACAGGCCTCCGCCGTGGCATGGGCCGTCGTGTGCGGCAGCCAGCGCGCCCAGGAGAAAGGGTGGTCGAGCTCGTCCGTGACCTCCTCGTCGGCGATGACGACGAGCTGGAGGTCGCGAGGGGAGTGCAGCGCTGCCACCTGCCCGAGGACGTGGGTGAGCACCTCCAGAACCTCACCTCGACCTCCGACCACCCCCAGCCCGTGGACCGCCCCGAGGGCCACTTCGACCGGCAGGTCGGCGAGCGGGGCGTGCTCGACGACGCCGGTCGGGGGCGCCCAGCCGGTGCGCGACGGCAGGTCTCCCACGCCGAGGCGGACGCGAGCGAACTCGGCGCCGCCCCGACGACGTTCCCACAGGCGAGGTCCCGGGCCGGTCGCGGCGGCGAGGACCGCCGCCGGGTCCGGGGCGTCGCGCCACCGTCCCTCACGCTCGAGCCGTCGCCACGTGGTGTGCTCGGCCCGCTGCCGGCCGAGCTCGGCCTCGTGACGGGTCATCGCCCGCGCGTGCTCACGCCTGACCCCGACCCGGTCGCCGACGACGGTGCCGACGAGCATGAGCGGCGAGAGGAGGGCGAAGGCGAGCATCTGCGGACCGAAGAACACGGCCAGCGCCGCGGCGAACGGCAGCGGCAGCGCGGCCGCGACCCACGGGATCCGCCCGCGGTGCGGAGGCGTCGGGGGAGTGGGCGCGTCGACCGTGACGCGGGCCTGCGGCGGCCGCGTGCGCGGCGAGCGGTTGACGGCCACCCGTCCGTCGTCCCGCACCCGTGTCGGTGCCGTGGTCCCGGTGCCGCGCACGAGACGCAGCAGGGAGTCGCCGATGGCGAGCAGCATCGTGCCGTCGATGTCGACCGACCCGCCGGGGTCCAGCCGGACGTCACCGACCCGTGTGCCGTTGGTGGAGCAGAGGTCCGTGACGCGGAAGCCCTCGTCCGTCGGCTGCACGACGACGTGGCGGCGGCTGAGGCGGTCGTCCGCGAGGCTGAGCCCCGAGCCGGCAGACCGGCCCACGACCACACCCGCCGGCGTCACCGGGGCGCGGCGTCCGGCGTCGGGACCCGCGACGACCACGAGGTCCACCGGCGCCGTCACCGCCGGCTCCGGCTCGCGCCTCGCGCCGACGACCACGGTCGCACCGTGGACGAGCGGCGGCACGCCGATCCTCGCCGACCCGTCGAGGACCATGCCGCCCACCGACGCCTCGATCGCAGCGGCACCGACATCCACGCCGGGACCGACCAGCTCCTCGACGAGCGGCCAGAGACCGGCCAGCGTCGTCCCGCCCGGAGCGGTCACGCGCAGGTCGACCCGGCCGGCCCGACGCCGGGGCAGGCGCAGCGTCAGGTCGAGCTCGATCGGGGACGGCATGTCCGCACGCTAGACAGGACGCGAGGACGGCCCGCCGACTTTTCCACAGCCCCGGCGGGCTGGGAGGAACGACGGGGTGGGCCGCCTCAGGTCGGATCGGTCACGGCATACGTGCGCAGGCTGAGCGGCGCCAAGGTGACCTCCTCGCCGGCACGGACGGTGCTCCCGCGCTCCGGCCGCTCCCAGACGCTGTCCCAGAGGAGCGTGAAGGCCGAGAGGCCGGGGGCCGCCGGCAGCCGGAGACGCTGCTCGTGCAGGCCGCCGTGGAGCACGACGAGCACGGACTCGTGCCCGAGCCAGGCGCCGTTGACGAGCATCTGGAGGGTGCGGTTGTCCGGCGAGGACCAGTCCTGCATCGGCTGCCCGTCGGCGCCGTACCAGGCGAGGTCGATCGAGCCGTCCTCGTGGACCTCGCGTCCCTCCGCCCACGTGCGCTGACGCAGGGCCGGGTGCTCGCGCCGGATGCCCACGAGGTGGCGCGTGGTCGCGAGCAGGTCCTCCTGCCACGGCTCGAGGTCCCAGTCGAACCACGTCGTCGCGTTGTCCTGGTTGTAGGGGTTGTTGTTGCCGCCCTGGCTGCGCCCGAGCTCGTCACCGGCGTTGATCATCGGGATGCCGGAGCTGAGCAGCAGGGTGCCGAGGAGGTTGCGCATCGAGCGGCGACGCAGCGTCAGCACCTGCTCGTCCTCGGTCGGTCCTTCCACGCCGTGGTTCCACGACCGGTTGCCGTCCGAGCCGTCCCGGTTGTCCTCGCCGTTGTCCTCGTTGTGCTTGACGTCGAATGCCGTGAGGTCGGCCAGCGTGAACCCGTCGTGCGCGGCCACGAAGTTCACCGAGGCGGTGGGGCCGCGGTCCCGCGTGCCGAAGAGGTCACGGGAGCCGGCGAGGCGGGTCGCGAGGTCCTGGACGCCGTGGGGAAGGTGCCCCGGCGTCGTCGGCCGGTGGTCGCCCAGCCAGAAGTCCCGGACGGAGTCGCGGAAGCGGTCGTTCCACTCCGAGAAGGGCGGGGGGAACTGTCCCGTGCGCCAGCCGTGCATGCCGACGTCCCACGGCTCGACGATGAGCTTGGTCCGGGAGAGCAGCGGGTCGGTGCGGAGCCCGACGAGGAACGGGTGGTCGGGGTCGAACTCGTCGGTGCGTCCCCGCCCGAGGGCGACCGCGAGGTCGAAGCGGAAGCCGTCGACGTGGCACTCCTGCACCCAGTAGCGCAGCGAGTCCAGGGCCAGCCGGGCCATGACGGGGTGGCGCAGGTCCAGCGTGTTGCCCGTCCCGGTGACGTCGATGTCTCGGCCGCGCTCGTCGAGGCGGTAGTAGGCGCGGTTGTCCAGGCCGCGGAACGACAGGGTCGCGCCGGTGACGTCCTGCTCGGCGGTGTGGTTGTAGACGACGTCGAGGAGGACCTCGAGCCCGGCGGCGTGGAGCAGCTTGACCATGCCCTTGAACTCGTCGACCGCCCCTTGGGGGTCGTCGGCGGCGGCGTAGGCGGCGTGGGGGGCGAAGAAGCCGAGGGTGTTGTAGCCCCAGTGGTTGCTCAGCCCCCGCTGGACGAGGGCAGGCTCCGAGGTGAACGAGTGCACGGGGAGCAGCTCGACCGCGGTGACGCCGAGCCCGGTGAGGTGGGCCACGGTCGCGGGGTGGGCCATCCCGGCATACGTCCCGCGCAGCTCCTCGGGCACTCCCGGGAGGTGCATCGTGAGGTTGCGGACGTGCGTCTCGTAGATCACGGACTCGCTGCGCGTCACGGCAGGGGGAGCGTCGTCACCCCAGTCGAAGGCGTCGTCGACGACGACGGAGCGCGGCATGTCCGGCGCGGAGTCGGACTCGGACGGGTGCGAGCCGTCACCCCGCCAGCCGTCCTCGTCCACCACGTGCCCGTAGACGCTCGGCCCCCAGCGGACCTCACCCTCGATGGCCTTGGCGTAGGGGTCCATGAGCAGCTGCGCGGGGTTGTGCCGCATGCCCCGCTCGGGGTCCCATGCGCCGTCGACCCGGAACCCGTAGCGCTGTCCCACGCCCACCTCGGGGACGAACCCGAACCACCAGCCGAAGGCGTGGTCCGTGAGGGGGATCCTGCGCTCGCTCGTGCCCGCGTCGTCGCCCGCGTCGAAGAGGCAGAGCTCCACCGCGTCGGCGTGGCCGGCGTAGACGCAGACCTCGATCCCCCCCTCGTGGACGGTGACGCCGGGCGGGGGAGGCAGGTCCGGTGCCACGCGCAGCGAGGGTGCGGTGGCGGCGGACGTCGACGGCGTCATGGGCGCAGCCTATTGACGGCACCGGGCGGACGCGTCGCGCGACCGGCTCCCGCGCGCGTCGGATCGCCCGCATGACAAGGTGGACACATGAGTGATCCCACCTCCCTCCCCAACTTCCCCCCGCCCGCGGACGAGCACCCGCTGCGTGGTCGCGTCCTCGACGTCCTCGTCGACATGGGCGCCCAGCCGAACCTCGACACCGACGGCGACGTGGCCTACCAGGCCAACGAGCAGACGATCTTCGTGCGCGTCACCGAGGGCGAGCTGCCGGTCATGCGTATCTTCGGGCAGTGGACCCTGCCGGAGGAGGTCGCCGGCGACACGGTCAAGGTCTCGGCCACGTGCAACGAGGTCAACCTCTCGCTCAACTGCGTCAAGACGGGTGTCGCCAACAACACCCTCGTCGTCACGAGCGAGCACCTCGTCGTCCCCGGCGCCGAGGTCGCCACGCTCGTCCAGGTCAGCACCTCGATCATCCTCTCCGCCGTGCAGCTCTGGCACGAGCGCGCGCTCGGCCTCGAGCCGGGACAGGCGCAGGGCGAGACCGGGCAGGCGCAGGACGAGACCGGCCCCGAGGCCAACGGCTCGACCCCGCCCCAGGGCAGCTGATGTCCGAGGTCGTGCGGCTCGAGGTCGCCGACGGGATCGGCGTCATCCGTCTCGACCGGCCCCCGATGAACGCGCTCAACGACGAGGTGCAGCACGGCCTCATCGCCGCCTCGAAGGAGGCGACCGAGCGCAAGGACGTCGCCGCGGTCGTCGTCTACGGCGGGGCCAAGGTCTTCGCCGCCGGGGCCGACATCAAGCAGATGGTCGACATGTCCTACACGGACATGGCCGACCACTCGCTGCTGCTGCAGGACTTCACCCGGGCCCTGGCGCGCATCCCGAAGCCGACCGTGGCCGCCATCACTGGCTACGCCCTCGGCGGTGGGTGCGAGGTCGCGCTCGCCTGCGACTTCCGGATCGCCGCCCGCGGCGCCCGGCTGGGCCAGCCCGAGATCCTCCTCGGCATCATCCCGGGGGCGGGTGGCACGCAGCGCCTGGCCCGCCTCGTCGGCCCCGCCAGGGCCAAGGACATCATCTTCACCGGCCGCTTCGTCGACGCCGACGAGGCGCTCGCGATCGGTCTCGTCGACGAGGTCGTCGACGTCGAGGAGGGCTCCGACGACGCGGCCGACCCGGTGCTCGCCGCCGCACGGCGGATGATGCAGCGGTATGCCGGTGGGCCGGCCTACGCGATCCGTGCGGCCAAGGAGGCCATCGACTCCGGGCTCGAGGTCGACCTGCAGAGCGGGCTCGAGATCGAGCGGATGCTCTTCACGTCGCTGTTCGCCACGAAGGACCGCGAGACCGGCATGCGCTCGTTCGTCGAGAAGGGTCCGGGCAAGGCGAGCTTCGAGGGCGCATGAGGGCGTCGGCGTGGCCCCTGACCGTCAGCCGGTCAGGACCTCGTCGACGAAGGTGCTCAGGCCCTCGACGTCCTCGTAGAGGTGCGAGGTGATGCCGAGGATCTCGGCGGTCGCGATGTTCTCGCGGGAGGCGTCGACGTAGGCGATCTCGCTGAACATCAGCCGGCTGCGCAGCGCTGCGCGGCTGAAGGCGTCGGGGTCGGGCTTGGCCAGACCGAGGTCGGTGCTGCTCACGACGCCGTCGACCTCGTCGACGAGGCCGAGCTGTTCGAGGTCGTCGACGAGCCGGGTGGTGGCGTTGGTGAGCAGGACGACCTTCGCCATGGTGCGGGCGTGCCGCACCACCTCGAGCACCTCGGGGTCGACCCGGCCGACGGGGAGCATCCAGTCGCTCACCGCCGCCTGTGCCACGTCACCGTGGTCGACCGCGAGGGCATGGACCACCGATGAGCGCCAGGTCCCGTCGTCGACCGCCCCGATGAGGGCGGGCACGAAGCGGTCGGGGTCGAACGCGGCACGGGAGAGAGCGCCCGCGGGCAGGCCGTAGTTGCGCTCGACCCTGGCCGTGTGCGAGGAGTCCCAGATCCGGAGGACGCCGTCGAGGTCGAGCAGCAGGACCTTGATCACGGACGTCCCTCCTCACCTCGTTGCTCGGGTCCTTCGATGTTCTCCCACTCGGGCGCCGGTGTGGGGGCTGGGCGTCAGGCAGGTTTCTGTGCCCACCATCACGCCCGCACGATTCTCCGGACCACGGCCACCCGGCATACGCTCGTCAGGAGCCGCACACCCACTGGATCCATCCCGAGAGATGAGGACGAGGCACGCATGAACATCGTCGTCTGCGTCAAGTACGTGCCTGACGCACAGTCCGACCGCTCCTTCGACGAGGCCGACAACACCACGGACCGCGCCGGCGTCGAGGGGCTCCTGTCCGAGCTCGACGAGTACGCCGTCGAGGAGGCCCTCAAGCTCGCCGAGGCCGGCGAGGGTGAGGTCACCGTGCTCACCGTCGGCCCCGAGCAGGCTGTCAACGCTCTCAAGAAGGCCCTGCAGATGGGCGCCGACAAGGCCGTCCACATCAGCGACGAGGCCATCCACGGCTCCGACGCCCCGGCCACGTCGCTCGTCCTCGCCGAGGCGATCAAGAAGGCCGCAGGGGGTGGCACGCCCGACCTCGTCATCACCGGGATGTCCTCGACCGACGGCGTCATGGGCGTCGTCCCGGCCATGGTCGCCGAGCGCCTGGGCCTGCCGCAGGTCACCTACGCCTCCGAGCTGACCATCGACGGCCAGGCGGTGCGCATCCGCCGCGACGGCGACGTCGCCTCCGAGACGATCGAGGCGTCCCTGCCGGCGCTGGTCTCGGTCACCGACCAGATCAACGAGCCGCGCTACCCCTCGTTCAAGGGGATCATGGCCGCCAAGAAGAAGCCCGTCGAGACGTGGACCCTCGCGGACCTGGGCATCGACGCCGGTCAGGTCGGCCTCGAGGCCGCGTGGACCAGGGTCACCGCCTTCGCCAAGCGCCCGCCGCGTGAGCAGGGCCAGCTCGTCACCGACGAGGGTGACGGTGGCACCAAGCTCGCCGAGTTCCTGTCCGCGCAGAAGTTCCTCTGAGGAGAAAAGACCCATGGCTGAAGTTCTCGTCCTCGTCGACCACGCGGGCGGCAAGGTCCGCAAGGCGACCGCGGAGCTGCTGACCCTGGCCCGTCGCCTCGGTGAACCCTCCGCGGTGCACATCGGCCCCGGCGCCGAGACCGCGCAGGTCACCCTCGCCAAGTACGGCGCCGCCAAGGTCTACGTCTACGACGCGCCCGACGCGCTCGAGTACCTCGTCGCCCCCCAGGCCGAGATCCTCGCATCGCTCGTCGAGAAGACCTCTCCCGTCGCCGTGCTCATCCCGAGCAACGCCGCGGGCAAGGAGATCGCCGCCCGCCTGGCCATCCGTACCGAGTCGGGCCTGATCACCGACGCCGTCGACGTGCGCGCCGGCGGCGAGGGCGTCGAGACGACCCAGTCGGTCTTCGCCGGGTCCTACTCGGTGACCTCCACCATCACCACGGGCACCGCGATCGTCGCGGTCAAGCCCAACTCGGCCGCGATCGAGGCCGCCCCCGCCGCCGGCGAGGTGGACAAGATCGAGCTCACCCTCTCCGACGCCGCCAAGGCGGTCCGGGTCGTCGAGTCCAAGCCCAAGGCGGCCACCGGTCGCCCCGAGCTCACCGAGGCGGCGATCGTCGTGTCGGGCGGTCGTGGCACCGGTGGCGACTTCGCCCCCGTGGAGGAGTTCGCCGACAGCCTCGGCGCGGCCGTCGGCGCGAGCCGCGCTGCCGTCGACGCCGGCTGGTACCCGCACAGCAACCAGGTCGGCCAGACCGGCAAGCAGGTCTCGCCGCAGCTGTACGTCGCGGCCGGCATCTCCGGGGCCATCCAGCACCGCGCCGGGATGCAGACGTCCAAGACGATCGTCGCCATCAACAAGGACGAGGAGGCGCCGATCTTCGAGCTCGTCGACTTCGGCGTCGTCGGTGACCTGTTCACCGTGCTGCCGCAGGCGACCGAGGCCGTCAAGAAGGCCAAGGGCTGACGTCGAGCGCCGGCTCTCCCATGCGGAGGGAACCGTGAGGGTCCGGAGGGAACATTCCCCTCCGGACCCTCACGTTTTCCGCATGGGGAGCAAAAGTTCTGGCGACCGTAGAATCGGCTGGTGAGCGCGTACCTGGACCATGCTGCGACGACCCCCGTGCGGGCGTCGGCTCGCGCGGCGTGGCTCGAGCAGTCCGAACGCGTGGGCAACGCGTCGTCGCTGCACACGTCCGGACGTGCCGCCCGCGCCGTCGTCGAGGAGTCGCGCGAGCAGATCGCCGGTGCCCTCGGGGCGCGCCCCTCCGAGGTCGTCTTCACCTCCGGTGGCACCGAGGCCGACAACCTCGCGGTCAAGGGGACGTATGCCGCTCGCCGCCACTCCGCGCACGCGCACCGCCTCGTCGTGAGCGGCATCGAGCACCACGCGGTGCTCGACCCCGTCCAGCACCTCGCCAGGCGTGACGGCGCCGAGGTGACCTGGCTCGAGCCGGACCGGTGCGGGCACATCTCCGTCGAGGACCTGCGCCGTGCGCTGCTCGCCGAAGCCGGCGACACCCCCGCCCTCGTCAGCGTGATGTGGGCCAACAACGAGGTGGGCACCGTCCAGCCGGTCGCCGAGCTCGCGGCCGTGGCCCGCGAGGCCGGGGTGCCGTTCCACACCGACGCGGTCCAGGCGGTCGGCCAGCTGCCCGTGGACTTCGCGGGGAGCGGCGTGGACCTCATGACCGTCTCGGCGCACAAGGTCGGCGGACCCGTCGGTGTCGGCGCGCTCCTTGCCCGGCGCGACGCGACGATGGTGCCGCTCGTCCACGGCGGTGGGCAGGAGCGGCAGGTGCGATCGGGCACGCTGGACGCGGCCGGCATACGGGCGTTCGCGGTGGCGCTCACCGAGGCGGTCGCCGAGCGCGAGTCGTCCGCGGCCCGGCTCGGCACGCTCCGTGACCGGCTCATCACCGGCGCGCTCGGTCTCGACCTCGGCGTCACGGTGAGCGGCTGCTGGACCGCGGGGGAGCGGGCCGACCGGCTTCCCGGCAACGCGCACCTGCTCGTGCCGGGCTGCGAGGGCGACTCCCTGCTCTACCTCCTCGACGCCGCGGGCGTGGAGTGCTCCACCGGGTCCGCCTGCCAGGCCGGCGTGCCTCAGCCCAGCCACGTCCTGCTCGCCATGGGCTACGCCGAGGTGGAGGCGCGCGGCGCCCTGCGGCTGTCACTGGGGCACACCTCGACGGAGACCGACGTGGACGCGTTCCTCGCCGCCCTGCCGGCGGTCGTCGAGCGCGCCCGTCGTGCCAGCGGGGCCGCGTGATGCGCGTCGTCGCCGCGATGAGCGGGGGCGTGGACTCGGCCGTCGCCGCGGCCCGGATGCTCGACGCCGGTCACGAGGTCGTCGGCGTCCACCTGGCGCTGTCGCGCTCGGCCGCGACGCTGCGCGAGTCGGCGCGGGGGTGCTGCACGATCGAGGACGCGGGCGACGCCCGACGTGTGGCTGACCGGCTCGGCATCCCGTTCTACGTCTGGGACATGGCCGAGCGGTTCCAGCGGGCCGTCATGGACGACTTCGTCGCGGAGTACGCCGCCGGCCGGACGCCGAACCCGTGCCTGCGCTGCAACGAGTCGATCAAGTTCACCGCGCTGCTCGACCGTGCCGTGGCGCTCGGCTTCGACGCCGTGGCCACGGGCCACTACGCGCAGGTCGTCGAGCGGGTGGGTGCCGGCGGGGCGGTGGTCCGCGAGCTGCACCGGGCCGTGGACGCGGACAAGGACCAGTCCTACGTGCTCGGGGTGCTCGACGCGGAGCAGCTGTCCCGCGCCTTCTTCCCGCTCGGCGACACGACCAAGCCGCGGATCCGCGAGGAGGCGGCCGCCCGGGGCTTCTCGGTGGCGAAGAAGCCGGACTCCTACGACATCTGCTTCATCCCCGACGGTGACACCCGGGCTTGGCTGACCACCCGGCTGGGGGAGCAGCCCGGCGAGATCGTCGACGCGACGAGCGGGGAGGTCGTCGGCGGGCACCAGGGGTCCTACGGGTTCACGGTCGGTCAGCGGCGCGGCCTGGGCCTCGACCGGTCGGCGCTGGACGGCGACCCGCGCTACGTCGTCGGCGTCGACGCCCCCACCAACCGCGTCCTCATCGGGACCACCGACCTCCTCGGGGTCGACGTCATCCGCGCCGACCACGCCCGGTGGTGCGGGCCGCCCCCAGCCGGAGAGGTGCGGCTCGGGGCGCAGGTGCGGGCGCACGGCGAGGAGGTCCCGGCGTGGGCCCGCGTGGACGACGCGGAGCCGGAGGTCGTGCACGTGCGCCTGGACGTGCGGCTGCGCGGGGTGGCGCCCGGGCAGTCGGTCGTCCTCTACGACGGCACCAGGGTCGTGGGCTCGGCGACCATCGCCTCGACCGACCGGTCGGCCCGGGGAATAGTTGAGCATTCAATGACGCTGAACGGGTCTGGATAGCCCCCGACCCGGGGACACGAGCGAAGGAGCCCGTCATGCCTGCTGTGACCGTCGACAACATCCTCACCCTGCCGCGTGTCGCCACGCCGCAGGCCACGGCGCCGAGCCGTCCCGTGCTCGCCGTGACGACGGCCCCGCAGGGCTTCGAGGGCGAGGGCTTCCCGGTGCGCCGGGCGTTCGCCGGAGTTGACCTGGCGGCGCTCGACCCGTTCATCCACATGGACCAGATGGGCGAGGTGGAGTACGCGCCGGGCGAGCCCAAGGGCACCTCGTGGCACCCGCACCGCGGCTTCGAGACGGTGACCTACATCATCGACGGCACCTTCGTGCACCGTGACTCCCACGGTGGGGGCGGCCAGATCACCGACGGCGACACCCAGTGGATGACCGCCGGCTCGGGCCTGCTCCACATCGAGACCCCGCCGGAGTCGCTCGTCCTCAGCGGCGGCCTCTTCCATGGGCTCCAGCTGTGGGTCAACCTCCCGAGCACGATGAAGATGTCGCCGCCGCGCTACCAGGACATCCGCGGCGGCGAGGTGGCGCTGCTCTCCAGCCCGGACGGTGGCGCGCTGCTGCGGGTCATCGCCGGCGAGCTCGACGGCCACGCCGGTCCGGGCATCACGCACACCCCGATCAGCATCGTGCACGCGACCGTCGCGCCCGGTGCCCGGGTCCGGCTGCCCTGGAACCCGGGCTACAACGCCCTCGTCTACGCGCTGGGCGGCCGTGGCACCGTGGGCGCCGACCGCCGGCCACTGCGGATGGGCCAGCTGGCCGTCCTGGGCGCCGGGGATGTCATCGAGGTCGGTGCCGACGACAGCCAGGAGAGCCGCAGCCCCAGCCTGGACCTCTACATCATGGGAGGCCGACCGATCCGCGAGCCGGTCGCCGCCTACGGGCCGTTCGTGATGAACACCCGCGCCGAGCTGATGACGGCGTTCGAGGACTTCCAGGCCGGCCGGCTCGGCACCATCCCGTCGGAGCCGCACCCCGGCCACGACGTCCTCTGACGCGGGCGCGTGCCGGTCAGCCGAGGACGTCGGCGAGGATCCGGACGGCGGCGTCGGCCCGGCTCTCCGGCAGCCCGGCATAGCCGATGACGAGACCACTGCGCGCCGCGTGGGCGCAGTACGCCGACAGCGGGTTGACGAGCACGCCCCGCCGCAGCAGGGCCGTCGACACCTCGTGGTCGTCGACGTCGTCCGGCAGCACCAGCACGAGGTGCAGCCCGGCGTCGACCCCGCTGAGGGTGTGGTCGGGCAGGTGGTGGGCGAGAGCGGAGACGAGCCGGCTGCGGCGGCCGGCATACGTCCGCGCCGCGCGCGCGTGGTGCGCCGACAGTGCACCGCTGGCGACGAACTCGGCCACGGCCGCGCCGGTCATCTCGTTGACGAGCAGGCTGCGCCGGTCGAGCTCGACCCGGATCGCGTCGCGCAGGTGGCGCGGCGGCAGGAGCCACGAGACACGGAGCGTCGGGACGAGGATCTTGGACGCGGTGCCGATGTAGAGCACGTGGTCGTCGGCGCCCTCGAGCGACCGCAGGGCCGGCAGCGGGGAGACGTCGTAGCGGAACTCACCGTCGTAGTCGTCCTCGATGACGAGCCCGCCATCGCGCCGCGCCCAGTCCAGCAGGGCGGTGCGTCGGGCGACCGGCATCCGGGCGCCGAGCGGGTACTGGTGCGAGGGCGTGACGTAGACCGCCGCGTCGGTCCTGCGCAGCAGCCCCGGGTCGAGGCCGTCGTCGTCGACGCGGACGGCGCGGACCCGTGAACCGTTGTCACCGAACGCCGTCCACGCCTCGACGTATCCCGGGTCCTCCAGGGCGATGGTCCGTCCGACCAGCCCGAGTGCCGCCGGCAGGGCCTGGAGCGTGGCACTCACCCCCGGCGTGACGAGCAGGTGGTCGGGGTCGACGGCGATTCCCCGGCTGCGGCGGATGTGGTCGGCGAGGACGTGGCGCAGCCGGGTGTGCTGCGGTGCCTGGTCGAGGTCGTTGGTGGGCACGTCGGAGGACGCGACGCGCCAGGCACGGCGCCAGGCGGCCCGGTCGAGGAAGCCGATGTCCGGCCGTCCCGGGCGCAGGTCGAAGCGCGCCTCCCGCGGCGGCGTGCGGGGAGGGGGTGTCGGGCACGGGTCCAGCGGCTCGACGGACGACAGGGCGCCCGCTCGCGCGGCCCGGTCGGCGAGGGCTGCGACGGCCGCTCCGGACCCCGGCCGCGTCTCGATGAAGCCCGCCGCGGCCAGCTCGTCGTAGGCCGCGACGACCGGGCCGCGGGAGACGGCCAGCTCGGTGGCGAGCACCCGCGTCGAGGGGAGTGGGTCCCCGGGCCTCAGCCGCCCCTCGCGCAGCTCGGTGACGACCGCGTCGGCGATGCGGTGTCGCAGCGGGCGGTCGCTCGGGCCGAGCCGCAGGGGCAGGCTGCCGGCACGGGCGACACGAGGCATGGACCCACGATACCGGTCCTGCCGAATCACCGATAGTGGATCTGGAGCGAGGTCCAGTTCATGCCTGACGATGGAGGCGTGACCGACCTCAGCCTGCACCGCCACAAGGAGCGCGGCTCCACCGAGCGCGCTGCCCTCGACGCCATCCTCGACGACGTCCTCGCGGGGACGCTCAGCACCGTCGTCGACGGCAGACCGTGGGTGGTGCCGATGCTCTTCGCCCGTCACGGGGACCGGATCCTGCTTCACGGCTCGACCGGCGCGGGGGCCCTGCGCCATGTCGCCGCCGGCGCTCCCGCTGCCCTGGCGGTCATCGCCGTCGACGCCCTCGTCGTGGGGCCGACGACCTTCGACTCCTCGGCGAACTACCGCTCGGCCGTGGTCCACGGGCACCTCACGCCGCTCGCCGACGAGGACCGCACCGTGGCCCTCGACGCCCTGTCGGAGCGGATCCTGCCCGGCCGGACGTCGGAGGTGCGGCCGATGACGCGCCAGGAGCAGGCCAAGACCCTGGCGATGGCGCTGCCGATCACCGAGGGGGGCTTCATGGTCAAGACCCGGACCGGCACGGCGAGCCCGCCGACCGAGCCGACCGAGGCGTGGCACGGGCTCGTCGAGCTGCGCACCGTGGCCCTCGACCCGGTGCCCGCCCCCACGTCGACCGCCGCAGAGGTGCCGCGGTCGGTGCGAGACTTCGCAGGTGCGAGAGTTCTCGCGTGACCCTTGTCTCCGGAGTCGGATCCTGGCCGGGCGAGTCGACCCGCGAGGCCGTCGTCGCCGTGCGCGACCTGCTCGGCGAGGCCGACGGGCTCGGCATCCCCTACCTGCCCGAGCTGCCCTCGCGCGGACCCGGAGCGGACCTCGTCGGCCGCTCCGCCGCGCTCCTCGCCGACCTCGCCGTCGACCTCCAGCCGTCCGGCTGGCGCTTCACCGACCGGCCCGGGCGCGACCTCGCGCGCACCCGCTCGTTCTGGCGTGAGGACCTCGACGAGCTGGCCGAGGCCTACGACGGGTATGCCGGCCCGCTCAAGATCCAGGTCGCCGGGCCGTGGACCCTCGCCGCGTCGATCGAGCTCAACCGGGGGGAGCGATCGGTGACCGACGAGGGCGCGCGGCGCGACCTCGTCGCCTCGCTCGCCGAGGGCGTTCGGCAGCACGTGAGCGAGGTGCAGCGGCTGGTCCCCGGAGCCGTCCTCACCGTCCAGCTCGACGAGCCCTCCATCGTCTCCGTCCTGCGCGGTGAGCTGCCGACCGCGTCCGGCTACGGCCGGGTGCGCCCGGTCGACCGCGTCGAGGTCGCGAACGGCATACGAGCGGTGCGGGAGGCGCACGACGGTGACGTCGTCCTGCACTCCTGCCACCCCGACGCCCCGGTGCAGGTGCTCGCCGGCAGCGGTGCGACGGCACTGTCCCTCGACCTCACCGACGCGTCGCCGCAGCGCTGGGAGGCTCTCGCGTCTGCGGTCGAGTCCGGCGTGCGGCTCTGGGCCGGCGTCGTCCCGGTCGCCCCCGTCGACGACTCTGCGGGCGCGGTGCGAGCGGCCACCGCCCGGGTGCTCGAGGGCTTCTCGCGGGTGGGCCTGCCGGCCGCCTCGCTCGCCGACGTCACCGTCACACCCTCCTGCGGTATGCCGTCGCTCACGCCGCGGGGGGCCGTCGCCGTTGCACGGGTGGCCATCGACACCGCACGCGAGCTGACCGAGAAGGAGCAGGGCTGATGTCACCCGTTCCCCGAATCCCCTGGCAGGCGAAGTACTTCGCCCTCGTCTTCATCTGGGGCTCGAGCTTCCTGCTCATGAAGGTGGGTCTCGAGTCGCTGTCGGCGGTGCAGATCGCCGCCCTGCGCCTGGTCACCGGTGCGGCGACGATCCTCGCGCTGCTGTTCCTGCGGGGCGGATCGCTGCCGAGGGAGCGGTGGGTGTGGGGGCACCTCGTCGTCACCGGACTGCTGCTGGGGACGATCCCGTTCACGCTCTTCGCGCTGTCCGAGACGAGGGTGAGCTCGGCGCTCGCCGGGATCGGCAACGCGACGACACCGATCGCCACGGTGCTCGCGACGATGGCCTTCCTGCCGGGGGCGCGGGCGACGCGGTCCAGGGTCGTGGCGGTCGTCGTCGGGTTCGTCGGGGTCGTGACGATCATGCAGCCGTGGACGAGCGCTCGACCGGACCTGATCGGCTTCGGCATGGCCCTGCTCGGCGGTGCCTGCTACGGCGTGGGCTGGACCTACAACCGGCGCTTCCTCGCCGGTGCCGACCTCGGGGGGCTCAGCCAGCCGGCTGCGACCCTGCTCATGGGCTGCCTGCTCATGGTCCCCGTGACCCTCGCCTGGGGCGCCGTCCAGCCCGGCGGGATGGGGTCGATCTGGGCCTACGACGAGGCCCGGCTGGGGACCTCGCAGATCGAGGCCGGGAGCGCCGGCGGGGGGTGGGCCTGGCTGCCGCTGCTGTGCATCCTGGCGCTCGGCGTCATCGGGACCGGCGCGGCATACATCCTGCAGTTCGACGTGGTGCGCGGAGCCGGCCCCGTCGTCGGCTCGACGATCACCTACCTCATCCCGATCGTGTCCGTCCTGCTCGGGGTGCTCGTCCTCGGCGAGGCTCTGGGGGTGTGGGAGGTCGTCGGCTTCGTCATCGTGCTCGGGGCGGCCGCCGTGATCAACGCGCCGAGACGGGCGGTGGCCGAGCCGGCGCCGACCGTCGAGAGCGTCGCACCGCAGCGCTGACGTCCGGGCCGTCTCGCCACCCGCATCCGGGTGTCGGGGATCCGGGGCCAGCCGACTCGCGGTGGTCCCCGATCCCCGACACCCGGCGCCTCTGTCAGCCCGCGGTCGGGGCCTTGACCTCGCGGCGCAGGATCTTGCCGGTCGGGCCCTTGGGGAGCTCGTCGAGGATCCACACGCTGCGGGGGTACTTGTAGGCCGCGATGCGCTCCTTGGTGAACTCGATGATGTCCTCGGGTGTGGCCGTCGAGCCCTCGCGCAGGGCCACACCGGCACCCACCTGCTCGCCGTAGAGCTCGTCGGGCACGGCCACGACGGCGACCTCGAGCACGTCGGGGTGCTGGTAGATGACCTCCTCGACCTCGCGCGGGTACACGTTCATGCCGCCGCGCAGGATCATGTCCTTCTTGCGGTCGACGATCGTGTAGTAGCCCTCCTCGTCGCGGGTGGCCATGTCGCCGGTGCGGAACCAGCCGTCGGGGATCGCCTCGGCGGTCGCCTCCGGGTTGTCCCAGTAGCCCTTCATGACGTTGTCGCCGCGGATCGCGATCTCGCCGACGGTGCCGTCCTCGACCTCCTTGCCGTCCTCGTCGATGACGCGCATCTCGCAGCCGGGGATGGCCAGGCCGATGGTGCCGGGCTTGCGCTCGCGGGTCGGCATGTTGAAGGAGGCGACCGGGGAGGTCTCGGACAGGCCGTAGCCCTCGAGGATGACGCAGCCGAACTTCTCCTCGAACGCCTTCATCACCTCGAGCGGCATCGCCGAGCCACCGGAGGCGCACGTGCGCAGCGACGACGCGTCCAGGGAGTCGCTGTCCGGGTGGTTGAGGATCGCGGCATACATCGTGGGCACGCCCTGCATGATCGTCACCTTCTCGTCCCCGATGACCTTGATCGCGGCCGCCGGGTCGAAGCGGGGGATGAGCGCGAGCGAGGCGCCGACCCGCACCGCTGCGTTGAGGCCGACGACGAGGCCGAAGACGTGGAACAGCGGCAGGCAGCCCATGATGATGTCGTCCGACGTCACCGTGAGGATGTCTTCGGCGCAGCGCTTCGCGTTGAGGTTGACGTTGTCGTGAGTGAGCTCGGCGCCCTTGGGACGGCCCGTGGTGCCTGAGGTGTAGAGGATGATCGCGGTGTCGTCGCCCTCGCGCTCGGTGGGCTCGGCGATCGGCTCGCCGCCCTCGAGGCTGCCCTCGACCGGGCCCAGCGGGCCGCACTCGAGAATCGTGGTGCCCGAGCTCTCCGCGCCCTTGGTGGCCTCGGCGACGAAGTCGGGCCAGACGAACGCGACCTTGGCCCCGGAGTTGGTGAAGAAGAAGTCGATCTCGCCCGCCTTGAGCAGCGGGTTCATCGGGACGACGATGCCGCCCGCCAGCAGCGTCCCGAAGAAGGCGACGGGGAAGGCCGGGACGTTGGGCAGGATGAGCGCGACGCGGTCACCCGGCTCGATCCCGTTGGCGCGCAGGGCTCCGGCGAGGCGGGCCGCCATGCCGTGCAGCTGCTGGTAGGTGAGGTCCTGCCCGTTGACCTTGAGGGCCGGCTGGTCCGGCATCGAGGTGGCGGTGCGGACGAGGTTCGAGGCGAGGTTGGACGCTGCGCTGCCCATGGGAACTGGCTCCTTTGCCGTGACGGTGTCGCCGCCATTGTGGTGGCTGCGACGCCGCCGTGGGGAGGTGTCGGCCTGAAAGACTCCTGTGCATGCTCTCGGTCGACGCCTACCTCACCTTCTGCGACGAGACCCTCGATGCGTATGCCGGGATCGTCCGGTCGCTGGGGGACCCGCTCGTCAACGCGACGGTCGCCGGGGTGGACGGGTCCAACTCGGCGTATGCCGTCGTGTCCCACGTCGTCGGGGTCATGGGTCGCTGGGCGCGCACGGTCAACCGCGGCATCGTCGTCCCGCGCGACCGCGACGCCGAGTTCACAGCGACGGGGACCGTCGAGGAGGCACTGGCCCTGCTGGAGACGGGACGAGCGCGGCTGCACGAGGACGTGCGGGCCGCCGACCCGGCAGCGGCTCCGGAGAACCCGTCCGAGGGTCGCGACGACGACTACGCCACCCAGGGCGAGGTTCTCCTGCACGTCTACGAGGAGCTCGCCCAGCACCTCGGCCAGCTCGAGGTCACCCGCGACGTGCTGCTGGCGAGGAGCTGAACGACGCTCCGTCGTCAGGGCGGCGGTTGGCCTTCGTCGGGCAGCCCCAGGGGCCTCCCGCGGTGCCGTTTTGCGGCATACATGGCGGCGTCGGCCTGGTGCAGCGCGGCGTCGAGGCCGCGCGCTCCACCGTCCATCTCCGCAACGCCGATGCTGATGCCGAGGTGCAGCAGCTCTGTGCCGTGGGGGATCGCCTCGGCGACCGCGGTGCGGATGCGTTCGCCCAGTCGCCCGAGTGCGGCACCGTCGATCCCGAAGGCGACGACGACGAACTCGTCCCCACCCAGGCGTGCGACGACGTCCCCGGAGCGCAGGCAGGCCACCAGCCGGTGCGCCGTCGTGCGCAGGACCTCGTCGCCCACGTCGTGGCCGACCGTGTCGTTGACGCGTTTGAGACCGTCGAGGTCGCAGTACAACAGCGTGCCGCGGCGGGCGTCGGCCGCGCTGGACTCCAGCCGCCGCTGAAGGCCGGCACGGTTCAGCAGGCCGGTGAGCGGGTCCCGGTGTGCCGCCTCCTCGAGCGCCGCGACGGCGGTGTGCCGCTCGGTGACGTCGACCAGCCGCACCAGCGCCTGCGTGGCCGGTTCGGGGCCGGCGGCGACGGGGAGACACGTGACGTCCACCCAGAGCCCGGTGCCGTCAGCGCGACGACAGCGCATCTCGCGGGCGACCTGCCGGCCGGTGGTGCTCTGCTCAAGGAAGCCGGACCACCTGTCGAGGTCGTCCGGATCGGCAAGGGCGAGCAGGGGCGCTCCGAGGAGGTGGTCAAGGGGACGCCCTGTCAGCGTGGCCAGCGCAGGGTTGACGCGCTGCAGGCGTCCCGGCCCGATGGGGTCGATCCCGACGATGGCCAAGCCATCGGGGGAGGACTCGAAGGCGGCGCGGAGGAAGACCTCGAGGCGCCGGTCGTCCACGGTGGGCATCCCTTCTCGAGTGCTCAGCCCATCTGTATGCCCTGCCCCTGGACGTCGTCAACCACCATGGGGGTGCGACGAAGGGCCCGCCGCGTGGATCGCGACGGGCCCTTCCCTTGTGCTGCGTGATCGTTACGGCGTCACGGTGATCTCACCGACGTAGCCGTGGTCGGACCAGACGTAGAACTTCCCTCCGGTCGGCTGGGCGTTCGTCCCCGGAAGGGACCACGCACCGTTCGTCACGATCGCCACGGCCACCTGGGGGCCGGTGTGCGAGCCGCTGTGGAAGGCCAGACGCGCACCCTCCTGCGATCCCGTGCCGGTGAGGTTGTCGCCGGCGCGCCAGCGGGTCCTCGTTGCCGCGACCGCGTCAGGCCGCTGGCTGACGTCGACCAGGTCGGACCGGTTGAACGTCGTGCCGTCGGCGTTGAGGTGGGTCGTGGTCAGGCGGAACTGGAAGGAGTCGTCGTCGGACCTCACGGACGACTTCACCGGGAACCGGAACGTCGGCTTGGCACTGGTGGCACCGGTGATGGTCAGCAGCGGGTCCTGGTACGTCGTGCCGTTCGCGTTCGTGACCTTGGGCCGGATCTGCGTCCACTGGTAGGTCGACGCCTTCGTCGACCCGTTGCCGTCGAGCGTGACGATCCGGCCGCGCAGCACCGTCTGGTCGGGCCCGGCGTTCGCGGCGGCGGCAGCCTCCGGAGCGACCGCCTCACTGAGCGCGGACTCGTCGCTGAACACCGTGCCGTAGCGGGCCGCCACCGAGAACTTGTATGCCGTTCCGTTGGTGAGACCGACCATACGGCGCACCACCTCGGTGGCCGTGGCGTCGGCTGGCTGTGCGACGTTGACCGGGTCGCCGACCCGCACGCCGGTCGCGACGTCGACGCTGGAGCCGGTGTAGACCTGCACACGGTAGGCGTTGACCGGGTTCTCACCGTCCGCCGCGAGCTTGTTCCACGTGACGTCGACCGCGCCGCTGACGGGCGTCGCAGCGACCTTCGAGATCACCGGTGCCGGGTTGCTGCTCTCGATGATGTCGAAGAGCTTCTCGCTCTGCGGACCGACGATGTTGCCGCTGTCCTTGACGATCCAGCGCAGGGTGGTGTCCTGCCGGATCTGGATGGAGCTGCTCACGCCCGGCACGAAGGTCGGGCTCGTGATCGTCGGGGTGGACCCGTCGGTGGTGTAGTGGATCTCCGCCGTCGGGGTCAGCCCGGGGACCGGGTCGAGGTGCACGCCGAAGTCGCCGTTGACATTGGTGAGGAGCGGCGCGTACTTGCCGTCGGCGTTGGGCCTGCGCAGGGTGGTGGCCGTGGCCGTGGGCACGATGTGCTCCGCCGCCCGGACACGCGAGATGACCGAGGGGGTGCCCTCGCCGGCCGCGCTCTTGCTTGCGACCTCGATGCTGTAGATGTCACCGGCGACCAGGCCGCTCAGGGTCGTCGTCTCCTTGGTGGCGGTGGTGTTCGGGAGGCGCTTGCCGACCTCGTCCACCCCGTCCGCGCTCACCGCACGCACGGTGTAGCCAGTCACCGCAGGGGTGCCGGGGGTCGCGGCGACGTCGTCCCAGTTGACCGTGATGCTGCCGGCCCCGGCGCCCAGGGCGCTGTACACCTCGGGCCCGCTGGTCCGGGTCAGCTGCGGGCCCGCCGGGCAGCCGCCCATGCCCGGGCCGCCGAACTCGTAGAACTCGTTGAGGGTCAGGCCGAGCTGCGCCTCCAGCCCGAGGGCGGGGTCGGGCTCCGCCAGCCAGCCCAGAGCCGTGATCGAGCCGGCGTTGGCCAGCTCGAGGTCCGCGGCGTTCTGGAAGCCGTAGGTGACCGCGAAGGTGCCGCCGGCCGCGTCGGAGCCGGTGACGGTGCCGTCGACGGTGTACCCGCCCGGAGGTTCAGGGTCGAGCGGGTCGGGCGCGTGGCCGGGCCAGCCGATCGCGCGCTCGCCGATGGCACTGCCGTTGCGCATGTCCGGGTTGACGATCTCGATGCCGACCTTGCCCGGGTCGGCAACCAGGTCCGTTCCGGGCATGTCGACCCCGGGACCGTACCGACCGTTGATGGTCAGCCTGTGGTTGGCCTCGTCGAGGACGACGCCGGTGGCCTCGATGTCGACGACCTTCGAGCCGTCCCAGCTGCCGTCGGCGAAGTCGACGCGGATCTCGTCGCCCGCCTGGAGGTCGGGGGTGACCTGCGGCGCGCCCGTGCCGACGCCCCAGCACACCCCACCGGGGTGGTTGGCCTCGAGGAAGCCGTCAGCGCCCACCGTCCCCGTCGTCTTGCCGATGACGGCTCCGCCCCGCGTCGCGGTGATGGTGGCGGTCCTGCCGGCCTGCTCGGTGTAGCCCTCGATCGCGACCATGTCCCGCATGGGGAAGATCTCGATGTTGCCCGGCCCCGTGGGGGGGTTGCTGTTGATGGCGATGGCAGGCACTGCCGACAGCGTCGCCGCCGTCAGACCGAGCGCCACCACGCCGGCGATCGTGGCGCGGGGACGCTCCCGTGGCCAGTGGCGACGGGGTGGCCCACCCTCCGCGCTCGGCGCGACATCCCGGGTTCGCGCCTCGTCCTTCCCCAGCCGGTGTGCACCCATGGTCGTTCTCCCTTGTTCGATGACGTGGTGTGGTGCGGGTGGCCGGAGAGACCCCGGCTCGCGCCCACCCTCCGGGGATGTCGTGAACGTGCTGTTAACCCCTGGCGAGACCGGGCTTTCACGGGGCGGAGGACGCCAGGGCCGGCGAGGGGGACCCGCGCCCTGGCAGCGCCTCACCGGTCCGCGGGCCATTTCACGGGTGTGTGACGGCACGACCGGAGGGTTGTCGTCAGCTCGCCCGACCTCTGACCTAGGAGCACCCCTTGCGCACCTGGCCCCACCGCCGCAGCGTCCGGACGTTGACCACCCTGATGGTCACCGGCACCCTCTTCGTCGCCGCCACTGGAACGGCCAGCGCCGACCTCATCGCCAACGGTGTCGACGACTCCGTCGACACGACCATCGAGCAGATGCCGCTGAGCCTGAGCACCGGACCCGGGAAGACGACGATCTACGTCGTCGGCGGCGACGACGACAACGACGTCGGCTGCAACTTCGACGCGGCGTCCGAGACCGTCACGGTGAACATCGTGTCCAGCGACTCCGCCGTCGCCACGGTGTCGCCCTCGAGCCTGGTCCTCACCGCCTGCGGCGCCGCCGGCGCCAAGGAGGTCACCGTCACCCCCGTGGGCGTGGGGTCGGCGACGTTCACCACGACCGTGGCCACCGGCACCAACACGACGAAGGGAGGCTTCAGCGTCCAGAACGCACGCTTCACGGCCAAGGTGAGCACCGTGCCCAACACGCCACCGACCCTTGACATCGTCGGGGTGGAGGAGGGCGGCGCCTACCCCAAGGGCACCCTGGCGCGGCCCGAGTGCGTCGCCACGGACGTCGACGACTTCCCGACGTACCCGCACACGAAGACCTGGCTGGCGCCGCTGACGGAGATCACCGGCCCCTACGCGGTGGACAACATCGGGACGCGCTACGCCCACTGCTCGTACGTCGACGACAGCGGTGTGCAGGTCCTGGCCCGCAAGGGGTACTCGATCATCGACGGGTCGGCGCCGACGATCTCCCGCGTGCTCAGCCCCGCCGCAGACGGAACCGGCTGGTTCCGCGAGGACGTGTCGGTGAACTGGACGGTGACCGAGGCGCAGTCGCCGAGCTCCCTCCAGACGACCGGCTGCGACGACCTGGCGGTCACCGCCGACACCAAGCTGACGACGTTCACCTGCTCGGCCACCAGCGCCGGGGGGAGCCACAGCTCGATCCTGAACATCCGCCGCGACGCGACCCCTCCCGTCGTGAGCGGCACGACGACACTCTCCGGCGGCGGCACCGTCGTCAACGGCTGGTACACGAGCCCGGTCGACGTCACCTTCGCGGCGACCGACGAGACGTCGCTGTTCCTCGTCGACGGCCGCGCCTCGGTCACGAGCTCGGAGACCGTCCGGACGAACGGGAACGGCGAGCTCCTCGTCGAGAGCCCCCCGTTCACCGACCGGGCCGGCAACTCGTCCGCCCTCGGCGCCCAGAAGCGCACCGTCAAGGTCGATGCCGAGGCCCCGAACGCCCCGAGCGCGTCGCTCAGCCGACCGGCCGACGCCACCGGCTGGCACACCGGCCCGGTCACGGTCACCTTCTCCCCGGCCGGCGACTCGGGCAGCGGCGTCGCCTCCTGCAGCACCGCCGTCACCGTCGAGGTGGACACGACGGGTCAGACCGTCTCCGGCACCTGCACGGACCACGCCGGCCACGTGAGCGCTGCCAAGCAGGTGACGGTCAAGCTCGACCAGGGCGCCCCGGTCGTGACCCAGAGCGTCGTCGCCTCGGCGCCGACCGGCAGGGACGGGTGGCACACCACCGACGTCGACGTCGACTTCACCGCCACGGATGCCGTGTCCGGGCTCGACAGCGTCACCCAGCGGGTGACGAGCTCCGGGGAGGGTCCGGCCGTCGAGGTGCTCAGCCCCGCCTTCACCGACCGGGCCGGCAACACCACCCCCGCGGGCGTCCTCACGAGGACGTTCAAGGTCGACAAGAGCGCTCCCGCCACGCCGGCCTTCGTCGGTGGTCCGCGCGAGAGCCACTACTTCGGTGAGGTTCCGGCCGCGCCGACCTGCACCTCCTCGGACAGCGGATCCGGCCTCGCCTCGTGCGTCGTGACCGGCGGCGGCAGCACGGTCGGCACGCACAGCTACACCGCCACGGCCACCGACAACGCCGGCCTCACGAGCACCTCCCAGCTGGCGTACGAGGTCCTGGGCTGGACCGCCAAGGACTTCTCCGCACCGGTCGACATGGGCGGCGTCTTCAACACGGTCAAGGGCGGCAGCACCGTCCCGGCCAAGTTCGAGGTCTTCGCCGGCACCAGGGAGCTCACGGACACGACCCTCGTCGCGCTGACGAGCCGGAAGATCGGTTGCACCGCCTCGGCGGCGACCGACGACGTCGAGACCCTGGTCAGCGGCAGCACCGCGCTGAAGTACGACACCGTCGCCGGGCAGTTCCAGTACAACTGGAAGCTCCCGACCGGCGCGGGGACGTGCTACGAGCTGAAGATGACGGCCAAGGACGGCTCTGCCGTCACGGCCAACTTCAAGCTCCGGTAACCGGCCGCCCCACCCGTCCCGAGGCCCGTCCGGCCAGTACGCCGGACGGGCCTCGGCATGCCGTAGGGACCTGCTGTGGTCCCGGTGCCCGGCGGTGCCGGCCCACCCGGCAGGTGGCGTGCGCCCGACGAGACCACCCGCCGGCGGCGCGTGCTGCCGGACGTGAGAGGACGCATTTCACGTGGGGATCACACGCACGCCCGATGGTGATGAGGAGCGGCCCAGCACCTGGGCCGCCTCTTTCGCACCGTAGATCCGTGGGAGCCAGGATGATGCCGTCGCGACGTACGCAGGTCTCGTCTCCGCCACGGGTGCGTCCTCGCACCCGTGGGCGAGCAGTGGTGGTGACAGGCGCCCTGTGGTCGTGCCTCGTGTGGGGCGCGTGCCTGCTCGCGAGTGCCCTCGTGGGTGGCGGGAGCGACGGAATGGGCGCTGCGGCTGCGTTGTCCCTCGTCCCCGGCGCGGTGGCGGCCACGTGCGCCGCGCGGACCGTGCAGTCGGGAACCGGCTCCGTCGGCGCGACCACCAGCACCGAGCTGGCCCGACGGGGACTTGCCGGTGCGATCGCGGTCCTCCTCGTCGGCGGCCCCGTGCGGTTCGCCACGGCCGGGAGCGGCGAGGGCGACGTCACGGCATCCTTGGCTCACCTTCCCCTTCACGCGGCCGTGTCGATGGTGGTCCTGCTCGCGCTCGCAGCGCTCGGCGCACGACGTGCCCGGCGTGCAGGACGCCTCCAGCCGGGTCGCGCCAGCGTGCGGCGGCTGGCCACCGGGAGCCTGGCTGCGGTCCTCGTCGCCACCGTCGCCGGTGCAGGAGCCTTGCCGGCGACGGCTGCAGGGACCGTTCCGGAGTCCCCCCTGACCTGCGCGGTCGGGCAGGAGGACCGCTCGTACTCCGTGGCGGCGGCCACGGTCGACGTTCCGTTCAACCGCTGGGGCGCCATCCTGCGCAGCGCCCGCATCTTCGTCCTGCAGCAGGACCTCGCCGCCACGAGGAACTGGTGGCGTCCGCTCGCGTCGTCCCCGGAGCTCGACCCGGCCAAGAACCGTCGACTTCGGCCACGACCGTTGGTCCTGCGTGCCAACGAGGGAGAGTGCGTCAAGGTCACCCTGACCAACCGGCTGAGCGCCACGGCTGCCCACGACCAACCCAGCGACGCTCGCGTGGGCATCCAGGCGGCGGGCGTCGTCGCGGACGTGCGGCGCGCCGGTGGCGCGAAGGTCGGCTTCAACGAGGACCCGACCGTGGGCATCGGCGGGTCGATCACGTACTACTGGCGGGTCCCGGCCCAGGAGGGCCTGTTCCTGTTCCAGGACATGGCCGCACCCGCTGGGGGCGAGCACGACGCCGGCCAGCGAGGGATCGGCCTGTACGGCGCCCTCGCCGTCGAGCCGGCCGGGTCGGTGTGGACCGACCCCCGCAGCGGCGCGGTGCTGTCGGGCTCCCCGGGCGTTCCCACCTCGACCTACGCGGCGGCGAAGAACCAGAGCGGCGAGCTCTACGTCGAGGCGGACATCCACCCTCCGGGTGCACCGTCGTTCCGCGAGAGCGTCCAGCTGGCGCAGGACGAGATCCCCGGCATCGGCATGGGCTTCAACTACGGCTCGGAGCCGATGGCTGCCCGTGAGGCCAAGGCGTGTCCGGACTGCCTGGGCGAGGAGACCTGGCTCTCGTCATGGCCCTACGGCGACCCCGCCCTGGTCAAGCTCGCCAGCGGCGTCGGGCCGTGGCTGCCGCCCACCACCGGTGACCGGAAGGAGTCCGAGAACTGCGGCCTCCCCGAGTCCTGTTACGTCGCCAACGTCATGCACACCTACACCGGGGACGCGACGAAGATCCGTTTCGGTCTGGCCGGTGTCAAGGAGACCCACGTCTTCCACCTGCACGCCCACCAGTGGCTGGCGGACCCTCGAGGTGACGCCGTGGCCGGGGAGGGGCCGGACGCCAAGCCCGAGTCCTCCACCATCGACTCGCAAAGCTTCGGGCCTGGCGAGGCCTTCAGCGCCGAGCTCCTCTACGGCGCGGGGTCGAAGAACGGGACCTTCGGCGACTCGATCTTCCACTGCCACCTCTACCCCCACTTCGCCGAGGGGTTCTGGGCCCTCATGCGCGTGCACGACGTCCGGCTCGACGGCAGCAAGGCGACGCCGGACGGGATCGCCGTGCGCCCGCTGCTCCCACTCCCGGGCGGCCCGGTGCCGCCCGAGGCGACCGCCGACAACCCCGGCTACCCCGGCATGATTCCCGGCACCTTCGGGTGGAGGGCACCGCAGCCGCGTGACTCGGTCACCGAGGGCGGCGTCGACGGCACCCCGGTGCGGCCGGCACCGCGTCTGGTGGCCGGACGCGCCATCGAGGCTCCCAAGCTGGCCGTCGAGGACGCCGTCATCAAGCGGCACAACGGTGGCGGCGCGGCTCCGGCCGGCGCCCCGTTCGCGAACCCCTGCCCCAGTGGAGCGCGCGAGGTCGACTACGCCGTCACGGTGCTCCAACGCGACCTCGTGTACAACGAGGCCGGCCACCACGACCCCCAGGCCCGGGTCATGGTGCTCACGAAGGACGTCGCGGACATCCTGGCCGGGCGCAAGAAGGTCGAGCCGCTCTTCATCCGCGTCAACGCGGGAGACTGCATCAACTTCTCCCTGACCAACATGGCACCGAACTGGACCGGTGACGACGCGTTCCAGGAGCTGACGCAGACCAACATGGCCGGTGGCCACGTGCACCTCGTCAAGTTCGACGTCACCGCCTCGGACGGGGGGTCCAACGGCTGGAACTACCAGCAGGCCGCGTTCACCAAGGACCAGGCCGAGCTGACCGCGCGACAGGCGTCCGGTGAGCTCGTGTGTCGGCCGGGTGTCGGCTTCTACGGCGCCGAGAGCACCGGATGCCGCATTGCCGACCAGGCCACCTGGACGCCGCCCAAGGACTCCTCCGGGCTGTGGGGTCAGACGATCCACGAGCGGTGGTACGCCGACTACGAGCTGAGGACCGCCTTCACCCACGACCACCACTTCGCGGCCCTCGTCCAGAACCACGGCCAGTACGGCGCGCTCATCGTCGAGCCCAAGGGTTTCGACATGCGCAACCCCCGCACGGGTGCCTACCTGCAGCCGGTCAACGACGCCGCACACGGCACGCCGTGCGGGCAGCGGTGCTCCGGCACCGCCGACGGCGAGGCGGTCGATCTCGTCGGTCCCGGCGCGAACGACGACTACCGCGAGTTCGGGCTGGCCATCGCCGACTTCGTCCCCCTCGTGAAGCGCGGCGGCGACCCGCGGGTGGCGCAGGACGTGGTCAACGCCCCCGGCGCGCCGGAGCACTACCCGGACAGCGACCCCGGAACCTTCGCCGTGAACTACCGGAACGCACCCCTGTCGGAGCGCGGTGCCGTCGACGGCACGGCGGTCGACCCGGCCTTCCGGTTCAGCTCCTGGGTGCACGGCGACCCCATGACGCCGCTGCTCGAGGGCTACGCGCGGGACAACGTGCGGATGCGGGTCATCCAGGGCTCGCAGGAGGAGCAGCACCTCTTCCAGGTCCACGGCCTGCGCTGGAGGGAGGAGCCGGACGACGCGGGGTCCCCGCTCGTCAGTGCCCAGACCATCGGGATCTCCGAGGCGTTCAACATCGAGATGCCGGGCTTCGACTGCAGCGCCACGGAGACGCCGTGCCGCGGTGACTACCTCTACGGCGGCACGGCCATGGACAACCTGTGGAACGGGATGTGGGGCCTCATGCGCGTCCACGGCCGGCCCCAGGCGGGCCTGCTCTCGCTGCCCGACAACCCGGCCACCGGGACGCCGCTGACGGCTCCCGCTCCGCGGTCCCGGCTGGTGCCCCCGAGAGCCGCCACGACCGGTGCTCCCTGCCCGACCGGAGCCCCCGAGAAGAGGTACGACGTCGTGGCGATGACCAAGGACGTCGTCTACAACGAGTTCGGGGACCACGACCCGCTGGGCCTGATGTACGTGCTGGCCGAGGACGAGGCGGCGGTGCGCAGTGGTGCTCGCAAGCCCGAGCCGCTCGTGCTCCGTGCCAACGCCGGCGACTGCGTGCGGGTCACGCTGCGCAACGCCCTGCCCGCGGCATACGGCAACAACGTCAACGGGGTGGACGGCGACCCGGCGATGGTGCTCGAGCCGGCAGCCGGGACGAAGATGGGGACTCGGGTGTCGCTGCACCCGCAGCTCCTGCGTCACGACGTGCGCCTCTCCGACGGCGCAGCCGTCGGCTTCAACCCGGACTCGACCGTGGCCGCGGGGCAGACGGGAAGCTACGAGTGGTTCGCCGACACCGAGCTCGGGGCCACCAACCTGCTGGACTACGGCGACGTGCGCGGCCACCGGCAGCACGGGCTCGCTGCCGCCCTCGTGGTCGAGCCCAAGGACTCGACGTACCACGACCCGGCCACGGGCGCCCAGGTGCGCAGCGGCGTCACCGCCGACGTCCGCACGCCCGGTCAGGAGGACTTCAGGGAGACGGCGCTGGTCTACCAGGACGGCCTCAACCTGAGGACCTCCTCGGGGGCCGAGGTGCCCGACCACGTGGCCCCGGAGCTGGGCGCAGACGCGGCGGTCCACGAGGAGGAGCCGGACGCGCCAGAGGCCGACGCCGCGGATGCCGGTGGAGGCGAGTCCGAGGACGACGGGGAGAAGGGCGTGAACTACACCAACGCCCCGCTGCACCGGCGGCTGGGCGCGGGGCCGGGAGCCCTGCGGTTCGGCGCGACGAGCACCGAGTGGGCGAACGTCTTCTCCTCCTCGGCTCACGGTGACCCGTGGACCCCGACCGCACGGGCGTATGCCGGAGACCAGCTGAGGATGCGGGTGCTCGGTGCCAACCGTCCGCGCCAGATGGGCTTCCAGCTCGACGGCGCCTCGTGGCGCCAGGAGCCGTACGACGCCGAGTCGCCGATGGTGGGTGTGCAGGGCGGCATCGGCACCGGCAAGGCCGTCAACGCCCACGTCCGGCTCGCGGCCCCCGGTGACCACCTGTGGAGCTCGCCGACGACCGGTGGCCTGCCGCAGGGCATCTGGGGGATGGCTCGCGTCTACCCCTCGCCGAGCGCCGGTGCGAGCTTCGTGCCCACACCGCGACCCTCGCCGGACAGCCCCTTCACGGCGGGCGCGGCACCCCTCCAGCCGCTCGAGCGGACCTCGCTGGCGGTCCGGACGTTCACGGACCTGGACGGTGACGGCACGCGCGACGCCGGCGAGAACGCGGCGAAGGGGACGGAGGTCCGGCTGCTCAGCACGTCGGGCGTTCGCCTGGCCACCACGACGACGTCCGTGGACGGGACGGGCGTGTTCTCGCCCCCGCCCGGGTCCTACGACGTGGAGGTCGTGCCGCCGTCCGGCACCGCCGTCGTCGGCGACGCACGCCGACGGGTGGACCTCAGCGTTGACGCCGCCCGAGCGGACGTCTCCGTGGGGATCGCCCCGCTCGGCGGACTGCGCGCTGCGGTCTTCGTCGACACCGACGCCGACGGCGTGCGCGATGCGGGGGAGAGCGGGGCCTCCGGCTGGAGCGTCGCGCTCAGCGGACCCGCGAGCGTCGACCCGCTGACGACCGGTGCCACCGGCACGGCAGAGTTCTCCGGACTGCGCGCCGGAGCCTGGAGCGTCTCGGTGACACCGCGGTCGGGCTGGCGGACGACCACCGGCGCCGAGGTGCCCGCCACGGTGGGCGCCACGGTGACCGAGGTCGCGTTCGGGGTCACGCAGGTCCCGGGCTTCACCGTCCGGCCCGTGGACGACACGGACGGCGACGGTGTCGCCGACGCCGGCGAGCCCACCGTGGGTGGTCTCGTGGTGGAGATGGCCCCAGACGGAGGCACCACCACGCGCAGCCGCACCGACGGGGAGGGCGCTTCCGTCGACCCGTCCTCGCGGACCTCGAAGGTCCGGGTCCTCCGGCCCGACAACGGGCTGCCGTGGCGCTGCACCAGCGCGACCGTCGTGACACCGACGGGCTCTGCGACCACCTCGTGCGACGCGGACGGCTGGGCCTCCGTGCCTGCTGACGCCAGCCAGGTGGTGGCTCTGGGGCCCTTCCCCGACGGGGTGGTGAGCACTCGGGTCTTCGACGACGCGGACCGTGACGGGCGGCAGGACACCGGCGAGGCGCCCCTGGCCGACTGGCCGGTGGTCCTCGTCGACCCGGACACGCACGAGGAGGTGGTCCGCACGACCACCGACACCACCGGGACGGCCGGCTTGGTCGCGCCGCCCGGCCGCTACGAGGTCGTGCCCCTGCCGCCGTCCACTGCCGTTGCGTGGGTCGCGACCCAGGGCGCGTACGACGTGACGCTCGCGCGTGCGGTCCACGCCACCACGGTCGGCGGCTGGGTGCAGCCGGGTGCGGTGTCGGTCGGCCTGTTCCACGACCTCGACCAGGACGGTCTGCGCGAGGCGGGCGACGTGCCGTTGGCCGACCGCTCGGTCACGCTGCAGGACGCGGTGACCAAGGCCGTCGTGGCGACCCAGCTCACCGACGCGACCGGGCGCGCCGCCTTCCCGGCGCGGGCCGGCACGGCCTACACCGTCTCCGTGGACGTGCCGACGGGATGGCGGCCGACGTCCCCACGCGTGGACGGGACCGTCCAGACCGTGACCTCGGTGACGGCACCCGCCGACGGCGGACAGGCCACGGTCGAGGTGGGTCACTACAACACGGTCGACCGGACGCCACCTCCGATGCCCGCCGTGAGCCCCGGCACCTCCCTGCTCACCGTGTCCAGCCTGGTCACCATCACCGCCGAGAGCGGCGCGACCATTCGCTACACCCTCGACGGGACGGCACCGACCGCCTTCCGCGGCATGCTGTACACCGGCCAGGTGAGGGTCTCGAGGGACCGGGTGCTGAGGGCGGTCGCCGTCGACGCGGCCGGCAACACCTCACCGGAGGCGGTCGCGTCCTACGACCTGCCGTGGACCGGACAGCGCGCCGACCTGTCACCCGCCTCCTGGTCGGTCACCGCCGGGGGCCCGGCCCGCGGGGGTGCCGCCGAGACCGCGTCGGACGACGGCCGCTCCCTGCTCGTGGCGTCGGCACCGGTCGCCGGCCGCCCGACGGTCGACGTGACGGCAACCGTCCCGGTGCCGGTGGAGATGCGGGCCGCAATGTCGATCAGCATCTCGACCTCGCTGCGCTCGACGATGCGGGGCACCCGGGTGCGTGCACAGTACTGGGACGCCGGGACGGCGACCTGGCGTGCCGTCGCGACGACGACCGAGGGTCTCGACGAGACCACCGTCGAGGTCGACCTCGGCGCCGTGGGGACGCGGCTCGACGCGGGCGGAAACCTTCGGATCCGGTACATCGCGGACCTGGGCAAGCCGTTCGACCTCGCCGTCGACCGCGTCGCGGTGACCCTGGTGAACCGGCGATGAGGGCCGTGTCCACCCGGCCCGGGTCGGGTCTCGACCCGGGCCGGCGGGGCGCGCAGGGCGCGCATGGTGCCGGGAGAGCGGAGCGACGGTTGCGGCCGCTCCTCGTGGCGACCGCCGCGCCCCTCGGGGTGCTGCTGGTGGTGCTTGCCGCGGTCTGGTCGGTCTCGTGGGGCGGACGGCCACCCGGGTCGCCCGCCGGAACGATCGATGTGGGCTCCGGTGTAGCCGTGGTCGACCAGGTGCTGTCCGCCGCGCGGCCACAGCACGCCATGCCGGGGATGGGGTCGGACGACGATCCCGTCGCCACGGGGGAGCGCCGGGTGTCGGTGGAGGTCACCCTGCAGGCAACCGGCGACGAGCCGTTGCGCTTCTCGGTGGACGACTTCGCGCTGCGCGTCGGGGACACCGTCAGCCCGCCACACCGCTCGCTGCTCCCCGCGGCCGAGCTGCCGCCGGGGACGAGCCTGTCCGGCGTCCTGGTCTTCGACGTCCCTCGCCAGGCGACGGTCGGGCACCTGTCGTACGACGGCGGGCGGTCCACGGAGCTGCGCCTCCCCGCCGAGGAGGCGTCCCGGCCGGCGCCGTCCCACTCGCCGTCGAGCACGGGCAGCCCCGGCGCGGGCCATCCCACCGTCCACGCGACGCCGTGACGGCAGGGTGGCGGGGGCGGCGACACCGGATTTCACAGCCGGATCACGTGCTCTGGGCAGCCTTGCCCGAGACCCGACACGGACAAGGAGCACCCGGATGGCGACCTCGGTGGACCTCGAGCACCGGCCCCTGACGCGCGGCCCTCGCGGGGCGGCATCCGACGCCCCGTTGCGTCGAGCCGCCGGCAGCGGGTTCCGCCTCCGCCTCGCCGTGGCCGCAGGGCTCATGGGTGCGGGCGCCCTCGTCGTCGCCGCCGTCGTCGGCGGGGCCGCCGGGACATCGGCGATCGCCGACCCGGGCGCGGTCACCCGGTGGGGGCTGCTCGTTGCCCGCACCGTCTACGACGTCACGGCCATGGGGACGATCGGAATCCTCGTCGTGGCGGTCGTCCTGCTGTCGACGGCCTCGAGCGCGCTCTCGACGGAGAGCCAGCGGCTGGTTCGCGTCGCCGGCCGCTGGTCGGTGGCGTGGGTCACCGCCGCAGCGGTCAGCGTCCCGCTGACGCTCTCGGACGTCGCGGGCATCCCGGTCTGGGAGACGCTGGCTCCGGACGTGTTCCCGCTCGCCGCCGACCTGCCCCAGACCCGCGCGCTGCTGTCCTCGGCCTGGCTCGCGGCCCTGGTCGCGGTCGGCTCGGCCCGGTGCCGCTCCACGGCGCTGGGCTGGCTGCTGCTCGTCACGGGTGTGGGTGCCCTGCTCCCCCTTCTGCTCAGCGGCCACACGGGACACGGCGACCAGCAGGCCGCCGCGGTCATCGGGCTCACGAGCCACGTCCTGGCCGCGGCGGTCTGGGTCGGTGGGCTGCTGGCTCTCGGAGTCCACGTGCGCTCAGCCGACCTTCTCGCTGTGGCGCTGCCCCGATACAGCCGTGTGGCCTTGGCGTGCTTCGCACTGGTCGCCACCTCGGGCATCGTCATGGGTTGGGTGGCCCTCACCGAGCCCGGCGAGCTGCTGAGCACCGCCTACGGCCAGCTGCTGCTCGGCAAGACCGCCGCGCTCGGGGCCCTCGGCGCCCTCGGCCACCGCCAGCGCCGGCGCGCACTGCCTTCGGTGGCCGCGCGGCGTCCGCACGCCTTCCTGCGCCTGGCGGCCGTGGAGATCGCCATCATGGTCGCGACCGCCGGACTGGCCGTCGGCCTCTCCAGGACGGCTCCGCCCGACGGGGGCGACCACGCCGCCGCGGTGACGTCGATGACCGACGTCCGCCGCGCCGAAGCGGCTCGCACCTGAAGGCCGGCTCCGCCCGGCCACGGTCGCGCGGCGCACAGCCGTGCGCCGGACCCGTCATTTCACGTTGCGTTGACTCCTCACCACGACAGTGGAGCTTCCACCGGAGCGGTCCGGGAAGTTCACGAGAGGAGTGACAGTTCATGAAGATGAGTCGACGCGAGGCGCTCACCGCCGGTGGTCTGGGGATCCTGGGGGCGGGTGGCCTCCTCCTTCCCTTCGGCAGTGGCCTGAACGCCACCACGGTGAGCAAGCTGGCGCTGCGCAACATGCCGGTTCCCTACGCCAGCACCTTCGTGCGAGCCCCCGTGCTGCCGTTCACCCTGATGGAGGATGCGGAGGGCCCTTACCGCCTCTACACGGTGACCGAGCAGCGCGCCACGGCCCGGATCGTCCCCGGTCTGGACACGCCCGTGTACGGCTACAACGGTCGCGTCCCCGGCCCGACCATCCGCGTCGGTCAGGGGACCAGGGTGAAGCTGCGTGTGCGCAACCAGCTGCCGGCGACGCATCCCACCTTCGGGCACGCGTTCAACACGTCGACCCACCTCCACGGGTCCGCGTCCCTCCCTCAGTACGACGGGTATGCCGACGACGTCTCGCACCCGGGTGACTACAAGGACTACTGGTACCCCAACTGGCAGCCGGCACGGACCCTCTGGTACCACGACCACAACGTCCACACGACTGCCCAGAACGCGTACTCCGGACTGGCCGCTCAGTACCACATCACGGACCGGGCCGAACGCGAGCTGCTGCCCCAGGGGGTCTACGACGTGCCGATCACCATCTCGGACGCGATGTTCGCCGCCGATGGGTCGCTCGCGTACGACGACAACAGCCACTCGGGCCTGTTCGGCGACATCATCCTCGTCAACGGTCGCCCCTGGCCGGTCATGAACGTCAAGCCGAAGATCTACCGGTTCCGCGTCCTCAACGCGTCGATCGCGCGGTCGCTGAGGCTGCGACTGAGCAACGGCGCACCGATGGTCATGGTGGCCACGGACGGTGGGCTCATGCCCAAGGCGCAGCCCGTGATCGAGTACCGGCACGCCGGTGCCGAGCGGTACGAGTTCCTCGTCGACTTCTCGCAGTACAAGCCCGGCACGGTGATCGACCTGAGGAACCTCAGCAACCAGAACAACGTCGACCACGACCACACCAACAAGGTGATGCGCTTCAACGTCGTGGCGGAGACCTCGCTCCCGGCGGACAGTCCGGGCAGCTCGACGCTCACCACGATGCCGACCACCCTCGTCGGGAGCGAGGCCATGGGCCTCACGGAGAGCATGGCCAGCCGCCGGCTCAACCTTCGGCTGGAGCGCAACGACGTCACGAACGTGTTCGAGATCAACGACCGGACCTGGCACGACGTCGTCGACAGCGGCTACCGGGACGTCCTCACGGTGGCCGAACCCGACGAGATCCAGGTGTGGGAGATCGAGAACCGCAGTGGGGGCTGGTTCCACCCGCTGCACATCCACCTCGTGGACTTCCGGATCCTCAGCCGGAACGGCCGTCCGGCATACCCGTGGGAGGAGGGACCGAAGGACGTCGTGTACGTCGGAGAGAACGAGACCGTCCGGCTCGCGATGAAGTTCACCCTGCAGAAGGGTGGCGGCACCTCTCGCAACGCCGGAGGGCGGTACATGATCCACTGCCACAACCTCCCCCACGAGGACCACGACATGATGCAGCAGTTCGCGGTGGGCAGCGTCGACGCGAACGACCCGATCACGTCGGCCCCCTGCCAGCCTGACACCGGCTACTACGAGGACGGGTGGTCACCCACATCGCCGGACGGGGCGTGATGCCCGGCGGGCCCGGCCCCGGCAGCGTGGCCACGCGCCGCTCGTGGTCCCGGTGGGCGTACGTCGCCGCGAGCACGGTGGGCCTGTGCCTCGTCGTGCGGGTTGCCGTCCTCGAGCCGCGCCAGGTGGCCAGCGAGAGCATGGAGCCCACGCTGCACCCGGGTTCCGTCGTGCTCATCGACAAGCTCGGACCCCGGCTGCGCGGGGTGCAGCGCGAGGACGTCGTCGTCTTCCGCAACCCGCAGGACGGACGCGCTGCCGTCAAGCGGGTCGTCGCCCTCGCGGGGCAGCAGGTGGCCATCCGCGATGCCGAGCTGTTCGTCGACGGGAGCCGGGTCGTCGAGCCACAGGTCGACCGCAGTCGGATCGACGGAACGTGGTTCGGCCCGGTCGTCGTCCCGGAGGGGTCGGTCTTCGTCCTGGGTGACGCGCGGTCCGGGTCCGTCGACTCACGGGTCTTCGGGCCGGTGCCGCTCGGAGCGGTCGTCGGCCGCGTGGCACTGGCGTGGTGATGGGCGGTCTCGCGGCTCTCACGGACCGGACCGGGCGCGTGCGGATCCCCCTCGTGCCCGGCGCACCAGCAGGTGAGACGTCAACCAGCCAAATGCTCGATTCACCGTTGGCGGGCTCAAGGCCGGCAGTAGCGTGGGGAATCCAGGTCCGGCCGCATCAAGGGGGAGACATGGGTACGGCAGCAACCCGCATCCTCATCGCGGACGACCACCGGACGTTCGCGGAGCTCCTCGCGCTCGGACTCGAACGTGAGCCCGACCTGGAGGCTGTAGGACACGCGCGCACCGCCAAAGAGGCCGTCTCGATGGTCGAGACCCTGATGCCCGACATCGTCGTCATGGACGTCAGGCTGGGCGACGGTGACGGGATCGAGGTGACCGCCGAGCTGACCCAGAAGTACGAGGAGCTGTGCGTCATCATTCTCACCGGCCACCCCGAACAGGGCGTCGTCCGCCGGGCCGCACGGGCAGGCGCCTGTGGCTTCCTCCCCAAGGACGGCGCCCTGGACGGCATGCTGCACGCGCTGCGCAGCGCTCGCCGCGGGAGCCTCCTGCTGCCACCGGAGATGCTCGAGATGATGGCGGAGACGGAGCCTGCGCCCAGTCCCACGTCCGACGTCCCCAGCCTGTCGGCGCGTGAGCAGGAGGTGCTCGAGCTGCTGGCGTCGGGCCTGACCACGCGCACCATCGCACACCGCACGGGCGTCTCCGTCGATGAGTGCCGCGACCTGCTCAACCAGGTGATGGAGAAGCTGGGCGCACACTCGCAGCTGGAGGCCGTGGTGAACGCCAACAGCTACGGACTCATCTTCACGAACAACGGGTGAACCATGCGCGGCTGGGGTGTGGGTGCCGGGCGGACGGCGGAACCGAGGAGCGATGTGGGCCAGGCCAGCGAGGCCGACGAGGCCTGCGGGGACGCCGACGACACGGAGGACGTCGAGCTGGACGACGAGGGGGAGCCCTCGCGCACCAGGTCCCAGGTCTGGCATGCGGTGGCCCGCTTCGCCGGGTTCGGCCTGCTCGCGCTCGCACTGGTGGCCGTCGTCACGTTCGTCGTCGCGGAGAAGGCCTCTCGCGACGGCATCCTGCGCATGGCGGAGCGCAACGCCCGTGACATCGCCGAGAACATCATCGCGCCTCTCGCCGATGAGGCCCTGCGGGCCCGGGACCCCCAGGCCCTCGAACGTCTCACGACGGTGATGAAGGCCCGCATGACCGACCGGTCGCTGATGCGCGTGAAGGTCTGGTCCGCCGAGGAGCAGGTGATCTGGTCCGATGATCCACGCCTCGTCGGGCGCACGTACCCCCTCGAGCCCCAGGACGCCGCGCTGCTGACCACCCTCGGTTCGACCGCCGAGTTCACCACGCTCGAGCGGGAGGAGAACGCCTTCGAGCCACAGGTGGGGGAGGTGGCGGAGATCTATCTCGGCTTTGAGGACCGTACCGGGCGACCCCTGCTCCTCGAGCTGTACGTCCCGGTCGCTGGGCTCGAGGCGGACGCGCGGGCGCAGCTGCGGACGATCCTGCCGGTCACCCTCGGCGGACCGGCGTTCCTCCTTCTCGTCCTCACGCCGCTGGCACTCTCCATGGCGAGGCGGATCGACCAGGCCGGGTCGGAACGCGCGACGCTGCTGAGGCACGCGGTGGCCGCCTCCGCCCTCGAGCGCCGGCGGATCGCGGGGGACCTCCATGACGGGGTCGTCCAGGACCTCGCGGGCATCGGCTACGCCATACCGGCCATCGTGACGAGGCTGCCCGACGGGCCGGAGTCCACCGATGTCCGGCAGAAGCTGGAGCGGGTCACGACGGTGATCAAGCGCGACATCGCCGCCCTGAGGACGGTCATCACGGACATCTATCCCCCCGACCTCCAGGAGGGCGGGCTCGTCCCCGCCAGCCAGCTGCTGCTCAGCGAGGTGCGGTATGCCGGTATCGACGCCGACCTCGACGTCGACGCGTCCTTGACCGGCCGAGCGCTGCCGGTCGACGCCGCGGTGCTGGGATATCGGGTGCTGCGGGAGTCCCTGCGCAACGTCGTGAGGCACTCAGGGGCCACCACCGCTCATGTCTCGCTGCGCCTCGTGGCCGGTGAGCTCGTCGTGGAGGTGTCCGACGACGGTGTGGGCTTCGACACCGACCGACCGGCACCCAAGGGCCACTTCGGGCTCCGCCTGCTCGAGGACACGGTGCGCGACATCGGCGGCATCCTGTCGATCACCAGCCGCCCCGGCGCCGGGACGCGGCTCGTCGTGCGGTTCCCGGTCAGGTGGGGAGCGACGCGATGATCAGGATCGTCGTCGCCGACGACCACGAGGTCCTCCGCTGGGGACTGGTCCAGGCACTCGTCCAGCAACCGGACATGGTGGTCGTCGCGGAGGCAGCGACGTCGGAGGAAGCGGTGGAGGTGTGTGCCCAGTTCCTCCCGGACGTTCTCGTGCTCGACCTCTCGCTGCCCCGCCGCGGGGGGTGGTGGGTTCTGGAGCAGGTCCTCGAGAGCCGTCCCGGCGCGCGGGTCGTGATCCTCAGCGCCGACGACGACGCGCTCACGGTGCACACGGCGATCGTCAGCGGGGCCTGGGCGCACGTGTCCAAGGCCGAGGCGGCATCCGGGCTCGTGGCCGTGCTCAGGTCGGCGGCCGCTCTGGGGAGTGAGGGCGACGTTGCGGCGTCCGCGTCATCTGACCGTGCCGGCGGCCCGCAGGCACCAGGCCGCCGAGGCGGTGGCACCGCGGGCACCGGCTGACCGGCCGCCCTCGAAGAGGTGCTGAGCCTGGGCGAGGTACCCCTCGGACGCGAGCAGGACCAGCCCGCAGTCCTTCGCGACCCGAGCCGCGTTGGCTGCCGCAGCTGCCGCCCGGTCGAGCTCGTGGCGACCCGCGCGGATGGCGGCCCGGGCCAGCAGGCGCAGGTAGGCCTCGCGCGGGTGGCCGATCTCGGAGCCAGCCGCCCAGTCGAAGACCTCGAACAACGTGATGGCCGCCTCGGGGTCGGTGGGTGCCGTGAGGACGACCCTGCGGGCGGTCACCTCGGGCAGCAGGAGCGAGCAGCCTTCCTCCTCCGCCTCCGACATCGCTTGCTCCAGCTCGTGGAGCGCGTCCTCGGTGCGTCCCAGCGCTGCGAGAAGTCCGGCGGTCGACACGGCCCGCAGCTGGCGGGCCAGGGTGGTGGACTCGGGTCCGGGGGGTCGATGGTCCTCCTCGATGGCTTCGGCGAGCGAGCCCCGTTCGGTCAGCATCCGCACCCGCGCCCACGTCCAGTCGACCGCGCTCGAGCCCGGCGGCGCCAACGCCATGGCGTCGTCCCAGCGTGCCTCGAAGTCACGACGCCCCAGGTCGTGGCCCACGAGGCAACGCAGCACCGCGAGAGCACCGCTGTGAGGGTTGTGTCGGTCCACGTCGGCCCACACCGCGTCCAGCGGCCGTTCGGCGACGCGGGCATTGCCGAGGAGGATGTCCGGCAGGTGATGGAGGGCCACGGCGGCAGCGAGATCGGGTCCGTCCGCAGCCAACGAGATGGCCTTCTGCGTGACCTCTCTGGCGCGGGTGAGTCGACGCGCTGGGATGAGGTGGTCGATGACCAGGCGAAGGCGGGTGCTGACCCCGGCGGCACTGTCGCCGGAGCTGTCGGCCGCGAGCACGGCGGCCCACGCCGCGCGCTCGCGGGCCTCGTCGTCGGGCTCGTCGGGCTCGTCGGGCTCGTCGGAGGCACCGGTCGTGGACCGGTCGGTTCCTGACGTCACCGGAGGTCGTGGAAGTGCCCGCTCCACCTGGGCGGCCTTCTCCTGGAGTCGCGCGGCCTCGTGGACGTCCGTGCGCCCGATCCACTCGGCGGCGCGACGATAGTGGTGCACACCCTCGTCGGCGCGCCCCGCAGTGACGCAGACGTCGGCGAGCGACTCCTCCAGCTCGGCGAGGTGCGCGGCCGCGGCGGTGGTGCGTTCGGCGAGGTCGGTGACGACGAGCAGATGGACACGAGCCGTGGAGACGTCGTTGGCGGCCATCGCGTCCCGCACGGCATCGATGGCTGCGGCTGCCGACAGCTCCACCTCCCCGGCGGCCCGCCAGTGCCGACTGCGCTCCGCGGCGGGGATGCGAGCCTGCTCGGCTATCAGGACGTGCAGCCGCCGACGCCTGCTGGGACGCAGCCAGGACTCCACCGCGTGACGGAGGAACGGGTCGCGCACGATGTGGCCCTCGGGGGTGGCCGAGAGCAGACGCACGTCCACCAGTCGGTTCAGCGCCGAGTTGACGGTCGCCACGTCGTCGGGCCCGCGCTCCTCCCACTCGTGGCCGGCAGAGGAGCTCAGCAGAGGTGCGAGGAGGGTCGCACTCACGGGCCGGTCCAACAGCGCCACGAGGTGGAACACCTGCTGCTCGAGGGCGCTGGTGCGTTCCATGGCCCGCACCAGCAGGGCCTGCTGCTCGGCGCTGTTGTGCGACGGGTCGTGAGGTGGCACCAGGGCCAGGCCCTGCGGGGTCACCGTGATCTCGCCGCTCCGGCACCAGGCGTCCACCGTGGCCACCACTCGCGCGGGAAGGCCCTCGCTGCGCACAGCGAGCTCTTCGAGCAGTCGCGCGCTCGCCGGGCCGGACAGCAGAGTGGTTGCCAGCTGTTCGAGGTCCGCAGGCGCGAGAGGCAGCAGGTGGAGGGGGTAGGTGGGGGGCGAGGCGGCGGCGGGTTGTCCACGCATGCCGGAGGCCTCCTGGTCACGCGCCGAGACCGCTCGCGCGTTCTCCTCGAGCCGGAGCACGACGGTCACCGCTCCCTGCTGCGAGGCGAGAACGCGGAGGAGGTCCCCTCGCTGGGCGGAGGTGAGGCGGCCGGCGGCCGACACGAGGACGAGGACGCCATCGCTTCGGTCTGCGCCCTCCGCACGAAGGCCCTGCGACGGTGACGAGTCGGTCGCGCACGCCGCCGTGAGGGCGGCGACGAGGTCGTCGGACGGTCCGACGACCTCGATCCTCGCGTGGGCCCGGTGCGCCGCCTCGTGCACGAGACGGGTGCGCCCGGACCCCTCTGCCCCGGAGAGGTAGACGACCCCCGGGTCCTGCGAGGACTGGCGCTGCCTGAGCCACGCGACCAGCTCCCGGAGCTCGCGCTCGCGACCGGTGAACGGGGGTTCGGGGGCGTCGTGGTGCTCGGCCGAGAGAATCTCGAGGTGCAGGTTGCGAGTGTGCGAGGACGGGTCCAGGCCGAGGTCCTCGGCGAGGACTGCACGGCAGCGCTCGTAGACCCGGAGGGCGCGTTCGGGCTCACCCAGACCGGTGTAGGCGCGCATGAGCACGCGGTAGGCGCGCTCGGACGTGGGGTCCGCGTCCAGGGCGCGCTGCCCCAGCTCCAGACCATCGCGCATCCACCCGAGGTCCACGGCCTGCTCGGCCGCGTCGATGGTCATCTCGCGGAACCTCGTCTCGAGGTGCTCGCGCACGGGCACGGCCCAGAGAGCATCCGGGTCGTGGGTCCGGAACTCACCCAGGTGCAGGGCCTCTGCCTCCCGGGCGACGTTGACAGCCAGGGCCAGCCGCCCCTGTCTCGCGTGCCGTCTGGCCTCGTCGGCCAAGGCGACCATCGCGACCGTGTCCACCCAGGCATCGCGCAGGACCAGGCCGTCGGAGCGTCGCTCGACCGCGGCCTGACCGAGGAGCCTGCGCAGCTGTCCGAGCGCGTTGCGCAGGCTTCCCCGGCCCCGGTGGGCATCCACGTCGGGCCAGAGGTCCTCGAGGATCTCGTCGACCGAGACGGGTTGGCCGTTACGGGTGGCCAGGAGGCGCAGGAGGTCGAGCGTCTTGCCCGTCCGGAACTCCCGAGGATGGATCAGGGAGCCGTCGGCGCGTCGGACCTGCAGCGGACCGAGCAGCCTGATCTCGATCCTGTCGGCGAGGTCGCGGTCGGCCTGGGCGGCATCGTCGGACCTGCGCGTGAGATCACCGGAAGACATCGCAGAGGCGAGTCCGCTCATGGTGCTCCCCCGGAATGATGCGGATCGTGAACGAAGGGATGAGGCCATCATCGCTCAACGCCGAGGCGGTGCGCCGGGGTTTGACGGAACCTGCCGGCGTGAAATGGGCGGTTTCGCAGGTCAGCAGGCCCGTTTCACACCGTGATCGCACCGCCGACCCACGATCTGGTCATGGCACCCATCCCAGCTCCGGGGCACCCGCGACGTCGCGGGGGCGGGCGCGTCGAGCCCCGCCACTTAGGTTCGGTGCATCCACGTCCCGGACGGTTCGCAGACCTGCTCCTCCGCGTCATCCTCGGCGCGGCCGGACCCGAAGGGGTGCCCCAGATCAGGCCGGCCCAGGCGTTGTGGCAGGTGTGCGGTCTCTCGCGCGTCTCGCCCAGCTCTGGGGGCCGGTCACCCGGCGCGGAACCCGGCCGGTGACCCGGGGATCACCGGCCGGCCGTTTGCCGGGCCGGTTCTTCGGGCATGAGGAGGGCACGAGATGGAACGAAGGAGATCTGCCATGGGAGCTGGCCAGCGCCGACCGCTCGGTGGTGCTGCTGGACCCCGCGGCGCGATCGTCCTCGACCGGCGCCTCCCGGGCGAGAGCGCCTGACCCACCGGGACCGGGCAAAGATGACCCGGTCGGGCCACGCCGAGTTCGGCGATTCCTCGGACGCGCACAGGCGGGCATGAGAACACTTTTCGGTCAGGAGTTCCGTCGCGAAGCAGCGACGATCCCGTCGCCACGGTGGGACTTCGGAAGGGGAGATCCATGCACCGTTCTGCCTCACGCCTCGGCAAGTCCGTCGCGCTGACCGCTGTTCTCGGCCTGGCCACCGCCACCGGTGCAGCCGCCCACGAGTGCTTCAACGCGAGCCGCTCCGAGCAGGGCAACATGAAGGCCGGCGCGAACTCCAACGCGTGGTTCACGCTCCTCGTCTCGGAGGCCATCGGCGGCGACGTCGCGGACGGTGTGCTCACACCACAGCAGGGCGAGTGCGTTCTCGCCGAGTACGAGGCGAGTGGTGCGCCGTCCTCTTTCACGATCAAGACACGCGCTGGACGAGATGGTGTCGTCGGCGGTCCCAACGACGCCGACGGCCATGGCATCGACCACGTCTTCGCCGCCTACGGTGACGCCATCGGGGGCGCGTACGCGGCATGTGGCGCAGGCGGTCCTGCCTGACCCCCGGACGTGGGCGGGTCGCGGCACCCCTCGCCGTCGGCCCGTCCACCCGGGTCGGAGCGCGCGCGGTGGGCGACCGGCATACCGGCACGTAGGCTTGGCTCTCGTGGCCACCGACTTCCAGCAAGAGATCAAGGACCTGCGCACGACGATGACGTCCGTGCGTGACGTCACCGACCTGACGGCGCTCGAGGCGACGATCGCCGACCTCGAGGAGCAGGTCGCGGCCCCCGACCTCTGGGACGACCAGGAGAAGGCGCAGGCGGTCACCTCCGCCCTGTCGCGCGCCAAGTCCGAGTACGAGCGCGTCACCGGGATGGACACGATGGTCGACGACCTCGAGGCCCTCGTCGACATGGGTCAGGAGGAGAACGACGCCGAGACCCTCGCCGAGGCCGAGAAGGAGCTCGTCAGGGTCAAGAAGGCCGTCGGTGAGCTCGAGGTCCGCACCCTGCTCAGCGGGGAGTACGACGAGCGCGCCGCCGTCGTGACGATCCGCGCCGGCGCCGGAGGTGTCGACGCCGCCGACTTCGCCGAGATGCTCATGCGCATGTACCTCCGCTGGGCCGAGCGCCACGGCCACCCGACCAAGGTCATGGACACGTCCTGGGCCGAGGAGGCGGGGCTCAAGTCCGCGACGTTCGAGGTCAACGCGCCCTACGCGTTCGGCAACCTCTCCGTCGAGGGCGGCACCCACCGCCTCGTCCGGATCAGCCCCTTCGACAACCAGGGCCGGCGCCAGACGAGCTTCGTCGCGGTCGAGGTCATCCCGCTCATCGAGCAGACCGACTCCATCGAGATCCCCGAGAACGAGATCAAGGTCGACGTCTTCCGCTCCTCCGGCCCCGGTGGCCAGTCGGTCAACACCACCGACTCGGCGGTGCGCATGACGCACATCCCGACCGGCATCGTCGTCTCGATGCAGAACGAGAAGAGCCAGATCCAGAACCGTGCCGCCGCGCTGCGCGTCCTCCAGTCGCGCCTGCTCCTCCAGAAGAAGGCCGAGGAGGCCGCCGTCCGCAAGGACATGGCCGGTGACGTCAAGGCCAGCTGGGGCGACCAGATGCGCTCCTACGTCCTCAACCCCTACCAGATGGTCAAGGACCTGCGCACCGACTTCGAGACCGGCAACCCGTCCGCGGTCTTCGACGGTGACATCGACGGCTTCATCGAGGCCGGCATCCGCTGGCAGATCGCCCAGCGCAAGGCCGACGACTGATCCCGTTGCCCTGCAACGCGATCGAGGCCAGACGATGACGTATGCCGTACAGCTCCCGCCAGGTGGCCCGACCGACTGGTCGGGCTGGCAGGCCGACCTCACCGCCCGCATCCGTCGGCTCGGCAAGGCTGAGGACGTCATCGTCGACGTGCCGGCGCTCTCACGACCGCACCTCACCCGCAAGGCACGGATGTCGGGGCTCATCCCCGCGCAGTACACCGACACCTCGCCCTGGGTGCGCGTGCGCCGGGACGAGGACCACGCCGTCGCCGAGCTGGTCGGCAGCGAGAGCTTCGGCGGCGACTTCCTGCTGTCGCCCGAGGAGGAGGCCCGGCTCGACGGCCTCGGCTGGCGCCGGCCCGGCAGCGACCTCATCCTCGAGCGCATCTGGACACGCTGGTTCCCCGACGACGTGACCCACACGGCATACCTCTCGAAGGACGACGCGGCAGCGGCGGCCGAGCTCGTCATCCGCACCCTGCGCGAGGTCCTCGCCACCGGCTGAGAGGGTCACCGCCACATGGCGTGCGCACCGAAGTGGCGTGCAGCACCATGGGCAGCGTGCGGCCGGCGCGGCACGCTGACCGGCATGCGCCCGACAATGACGTCTCCCCGCACCCTCCTCGCGGCCCTGGCCGCCCTCACCACGACCGTCGCGCTCGCTGCCGCAGCGCCACCCGCCGTCGCCGACAAGCCCGGTGACGGCCACTGTGCTCGCCAGTCCAAGGTCGCCGTCCCCGGCGCCGAGAAGCAGAAGGTCGCCTGCCTCGACGACCTCACCACCGCGGGCACCGTCGCCTCCGGCCACACGAGGGCCGCCGACTACGCCGGTCTGCACACCCCCGGCACGGTCAACCCGAGCGGCGTCCCCGGCATCCAGGTCGACGGCTACTTCCCCGACACCTCCACGACGAACACCAACAACGGGTGGAACCACGACAGCCAGTTCGTCATCCGCATCCCCGACGACTGGAACGGCGGCCTGGTCATCACCGGCGCCCCAGGCAACCGCACGCAGTACGCCAACGACTTCATCTGGTCCGACCACGTCCTCGCCCAGGGGTACGCCTTCGCGAGCACCGACAAGGGCAACATCGGCCTGCAGTTCTACGACGACGGCTCCACCCCCGGTGGCAGCGTGCGCGAGTGGAACTCGCGGGTCACCGAGCTCACCCTCGCGGCCAAGCGCGTCGTCAAGCAGGTCCGGGCCAAGGCGCCCGAGCGCACCTGGCTGGCCGGCATCTCCAACGGTGGCTACCTCGTGCGCTGGCAGCTCGAGAACCGTCCCGACCTCTACGACGGCGGGCTCGACTGGGAGGGCACCCTCCTGCGCGCCGACGGCCCGAACCTGCTCACCTACCTGCCGACCGCGCTCAAGCACTACCCCGCGTATGCCGCGACGGGCAGTCCCGAGGCGCACGACGCGATGATCGCGGCCGGGTTCGCCCCGGGCAGCGAGTTCCTGTGGCCGTTCCACCACGCCGTCTACTGGGACCTCACCCAGCGCATCTACCGCGAGGAGTTCGACCCGACCTTCGACGGAGCGACCAAGGCCGGGACGCCGTACTGCGCCAGCGGCACCCCGCAGTGCGACGCCGACTACGACTACGAGAGCCGCCCGGCCGAGGTGAAGGAGGCGATGCGCTCGGTCGAGCTCACCGGCAACGTCAAGAAGCCGCTCATCACCGTCCACGGCGACATGGACACCCTCCTGCCGATCGGCACCGACTCCGACGTCTACGAGCAGCTCATCGACGACGCCGGGCAGGGTGCGAACCACCGCTACTACCGGGTCGAGGACGGTACCCACACCGACGCCCTCGTCCCGGCGTTCCCCGACAGGCTGCGGCCCCTGCTGCCGTGCGCCCGCAGCGGCTTCGCGGCGCTGACCGCCTGGGTCGAGGACGGGACCGCACCGCCCGCGGACGCCACGGTGACGCGACCGACCTCCGGGGACCTGCTGCACACCTGCGCCCTGGGCTGAGCCGCACCCCACTTCTTGCCCGTTCCGTTCACCTCCCTGAACGGAACGGGCAAGAAGTGAGTCGGCACACGCCGCAACCGGGGAAAGCGCCCGGGCCACAGGCCCGGAACCTATGCTCGTGTCGCATCCGTCCCCGAGCTCGAAGGCCCGTCTCCACCCCATGATCCGCTTCGACAACGTCACCAAGGTCTATCCGAGGTCGACCCGTCCCGCCCTCGCCGACGTCAACGTCAACGTGGAGCGTGGGGAGTTCGTCTTCGTCGTCGGACCGTCGGGCTCCGGCAAGTCGACCCTGCTCCGGCTCGCTCTGCGGGAGGAGCGCGCGACGAGCGGCACGGTGCTCGTGGCCGGCCAGGACCTGAACTCGATGTCCTCGCGCAAGGTGCCTCGGTTCCGCCGGGGGATCGGCGCGGTCTTCCAGGACTTCCGCCTGCTGCCGGGCAAGACCGTCGACCAGAACGTCGCCTTCGCGCTCCAGGTCATCGGCAAGCCGTCCTCGGCCATCCGCCAGCTCGTGCCCGAGACCCTCGAGATGGTCGGGCTCGAGGGGAAGGGCAAGCGGCTCCCGCACCAGCTCTCCGGCGGTGAGCAGCAGCGCGTCGCGATCGCCCGCGCCGTCGTCAACAAGCCGCAGATCCTGCTGTGCGACGAGCCGACCGGCAACCTCGACCCCAAGATCAGCCTCGACATCGTCCACCTGCTCGACCGGATCAACCGCGCCGGTACGACCGTGCTCATGGCCACGCACGACGCTGACACCGTCAACGTCATGCGCCGGCGCGTCGTCCAGCTCGAGGAGGGCATCGTCGTGCGCGACGCGGAGAACGCGACCTACCTCGCGCTGGGGGCCAGTGAGCCGTCACCGACCGAGCTGGAGGATCCCGACGCCGTCGAGGACGTGGAGGGCATCGAGGACATCGGGGACCTCGATCCCGAGCGCTTCGGAGGGGAGGAGCGATGAAGCCGGGGTTCATCGCCGGTGAGGTCTGGTCCGGACTGCGGCGCAACCTCTCGATGGCCCTTTCGGTCATCCTCGTGACGATGGTGTCGATGTTCCTGCTCGGGCTCGGCCTCCTGGCCCAGCGCCAGGCCGACACGATGAAGGGCTACTGGTACGACCGCATCCAGGTCTCCATCTACCTGTGCACGGACAACTCCCTCCAGCCGAACTGCCAGGGGCAGGCGGCGACCGAGGCGCAGGAGCAGAGCATCAAGAGCCAGCTCGAGGCGATGCCCGAGGTCAAGGAGGTCTTCCAGGAGACCGAGGCCGAGGCCTTCGAGCGGTTCAAGGAGCAGTTCCGCAACAGCCCGATCACCGGCAACGTCCAGCTCGGTGACATCCCGCAGAGCTTCCGCGTCCAGCTCGGCGACCCGACGAAGTATGCCGTCGTCACCAGCCAGTTCGAGCGTGCGCCGGGCGTGGCCAGCGTGCAGGACCAGGAGAGGGTGCTCAAACGCTTCTTCCAGATCATCAACTGGATCACCGCCTTCTCGGTCTTCCTCGCCGGGCTCATGGTCATCTGTGCCGCCCTGCTGATGGCGACGACGATCCGGCAGGCCGCCTTCATCCGCAGGCGCGAGATCGGGATCATGCGCCTCGTCGGGGCGTCCAACTGGACGATCCGCATGCCGTTCATCATCGAGATGCTCGTCGTGGCCGCGCTGGGGGTCGGCCTCGCGGTCGGCATGCTGTGGCTCGGCCTGCGCCTCATCTTCAACCTCGGGTTCAACCAGGTGGTGCTCAACAAGGCGCTCATCGGCGCCAACGACGTCTGGTCCCTCACGCCCTGGCTCTTCGGGGGAGTGATCGTCATCGCCGTCCTGACGAGCGTCGTCACCCTGCGGCGCTACCTGCGCGTGTGAGACAGCCTGCGAATCCTCCGAACGCCCACGCGGGAGCCCTGCCGTCGGGGAGGATGGGCGGCGTCGTGACCACCCGGCCGGGCACGAGAAATCCGATCTGCACGCAGCTCCGTCGGCGCGGGGTGTTCCCAAGGGAAGGTGGCACGTGTTACCAATGGTGACCATGTGGCGAACCCCTGCGCCCCGCCGAGCACCTGCGCGCCGCACTGCCGGCATCTCGGTGGCCCTGCTGTGCTCCCTGGCGCTGGTCACCCACGCCCCGGCCGTGCAGGCCGAGCCCGACCCCGGCCGCCAGAAGAAGCAGGTCGACGCGCAGATCGAGAAGCTGCGCGAGGACCTGCACGAGACCAACGCCGACCTCGCCGAGGCCTACATCGCCCTGCGCACGACGCAGTCCAGGCTGCCGGGTGCCCAGTCGGCCCTCACCCAGGCCCAGGCCGCCGCCGCTCGCGCCGAGACCGCCAACGCGATGGCGGCCCAGGAGCTCGAGGTCGCCCAGGCCAACGAGAAGAAGGCGCAGGAGGACCTCGCCGCGACGAGCTCCGAGATCGTCGAGAGCCGTGGTGAGGTGGCGCAGTTCGCGGCGCAGATCTACCAGGAGCAGGGCTTCGGCGAGTTCGACATGGCCATGACGTCGACGACGCCGCAGCAGTTCGCCGACCGCATCGCCCTCATCGGGACCGTCATCGACCTCCAGAGCCAGTCGATGGTCGCGCTCGCGACCGCCAAGGCGAGCCAGACCGCGCAGGAGGACCACCTCTCGGCCCTGCGCGTCGACTCCGAGAAGGCCAAGCGCAAGGCCGAGTCCACGCTCGCCGCCGCGACCACCGCCCGCGACCGGGCCACCGCCGCCAAGGCGGCCCTCGACGCGCTCGCCGCCCAGCAGGCCGCCCAGGCCCGGACCGTCCAGGCCAGGTCCGCCGCCGAGGCCGCCAGCCTCACCCAGATGCGCGCCGAGTCCACGCGACTCAGCGGTGTCATCAAGGCCCGTGCCGCGGCCGCCCTCAAGCGCGCCCGCATCGCGGCCGAGGCCAACCGTCGTGCCAAGGCCGCCGCGGCGTCGCGCGCCGCCGCCCGGCGCGCGGCTGCTGCTGCGGCTGCGGCTGCTGCTGCTGCTGCCGCCGCTGAGGCCGCGGCCGACCGCCCGCGTGGCAGTTCCACTCCCCGCCCGCCGGCACCGCCGCCCAGCAGCAGCGGTCCGCTGAGTGCCCCGACGACCGAGGGCTGGGTCAGCTCGGAGTTCGGCATGCGCTTCCACCCCATCGACCGGGTCTGGCGCCTGCACAGCGGCCGCGACTACGCCGCGCCCTGCGGGACGCCCATCAAGGCCGCCGCGTCCGGCGTCGTCATCGAGGCCGGCTACAACAGCGGCTACGGCAACCGGGTCATCATCGACCACGGCGTCATCGGCGGCGTGCACCTGGCCACGACCTACAACCACCTCGAGAGCATCCGCACCCGAGCTGGGAGCGTGAAGCGGGGTCAGGTCGTCGGCTACGAGGGCTCCACGGGCAAGTCCAACGGATGCCACCTCCACTTCGAGGTCTACGAGGACGGCGACTTCGTCGACCCGCGCAACTACCTCTGAGGCAGAACGTCGTCGAGCACACGGCATACGCTGCAGTAGCCTGACGCACTGACCCGAGGGAGGTGACCGCCGTGGCACAGGCCAACAAGAAGCCGGCCAAGAAGCAGGACGACGGGCGCAAGCTCATCGCGAGCAACCGCAAGGCTCGTCATGACTACCTCATCGAGGACACCTTCGAGGCGGGGCTGGTCCTCATGGGCACCGAGGTCAAGGCCCTGCGCATGGGGCGGGCCTCGCTCGTCGACGGATGGGCGAGCTTCTCGGGGGACGAGCTGTGGCTCGAGGGCGTCCACATCCCCGAGTACATCTCCGGGACGTGGACCAACCACACCCCGCGCCGCCGCCGCAAGCTCCTGCTCAACCGCAAGGAGCTCGACCGCATCGCCCACAAGACGCGCGAGAGCGGCCACACGATCGTCCCGCTCCAGCTGTACTTCAAGGACGGCCGGGCCAAGGTCGAGATCGCCATCGCCAAGGGCAAGAAGGAGTACGACAAGCGCCACGCGTTGCGTGAGCGCCAGGACCGTCGTGAGGCCGAGCGCGCGCTCGGCGCGAGGGGGTAGCCTGGTGCCGCGTCGTCTGCGCGTGTGGTTGGCGTGCCTCGCGGCACTCTTCGCCGTCCTGCTCCCGGCCGGCACGGCGCTCGCGGCGCCCCCCGGACCGACGTCCCTCGTCGGCTTCGTGCCCATGGACGACGACGCGGTCGGCTTCGCCGTCTCGTATGCCGTCCAGCGCGACGGCTCGATGGACGTCACCCAGCGCATCCGCTGGGCCTTCCCCGAGGGGGAGGAGCGCCACGGCATCTTCCGCACCATCCAGGTCCGCGCCGGCTACCAGGAGTCGACGACGCAGTACCGCCACTACGAGCTGTCCGACGTGGAGGTGTCGTCGCCGACGGGGGCGCCGACGGACGTCGAGATCTCCGACTTCGGGGCGTACGAGCAGGTGCGCATCGGCAACGGCGACGAGACGGTCTCGGGCGTGCATGAGTACGTCCTCAGCTACACCCTCGGGAACGTCGTCAACGACATCGGTGACGGCACGGCCGAGCTCTACTACAACCACATCGACCCCTCCAACGAGTACGTCTACCGCGAGGTGACGGCAGAGGTCACCGGGCCCGGGCCCGCCACCCGGGTGGCCTGCTACTACGGCGCACTCCGCGAGGACACGGCCTGCACCGGCACCGCCGGCGCGACGTCGACCTTCACCATCCCGGACATCAACCCGGGGCAGGGCGCGACCCTCGTCGTCTCGTGGCCGCGCACGGCGTTCGGCGACCTCACCCCCGACCTGCGCGAGACCGGCTCGGACGGCAGCTACGGCGGCGGCTACGACCCCGGACCCTCGCTCTCGGACGCGCAGCAGAAGTACGTCGGCGCGGCCCTGGTCGGTGGCGGCGTCCTCGTCCCGCTCCTCGCCGCGGGACTCATGGGCGTCCTCGTCTGGACCCGCGGTCGCGACGAGGTCTACGCCGGGCTCACCCCGGGGCTGACGCCGGGCGCCGGAGAGACGGCGCCGGTCGTGCGAGGGAGCGCGCCGACCGTGGCCGTGCAGTTCACGCCCCCGGCGGGGGTCCAGCCCGGGCTCGTCGGAACGGTCATGGACGAGAAGGCCGACGTCGTCGACGTCACCGCCACGCTCATCGACCTCGCGGTCCGCGGCCACCTCACGATCACCAACGAGGAGCGGGGCCGCTTCCGCAGTGACGACTGGCTGCTGCAGCTGACGACGCCTCCCGCGGGCGCCGCGGCCCTCGCCCCCTATGAGCAGCGCCTCCTCGACGGCATCTTCGCCTCGGGCACGACCAACCGCCTGTCCTCGCTCAAGAACACGTTCGCGGGGACCCTCAAGCAGGTCCAGAGCATGATGTACACCGAGGCGGTCCAGCGGCACTGGTTCCGCCGCTCACCCGACGCCCAGCGGGCCGCGTGGAGCGGTCTGGGGATCCTGCTGCTCGTCCTCGGCGGGCTGTCGCTGTTCTTCCTCCCCGGCGCGCTCGAAGGGCTCGGCGGCGGTCGGCTGGTGGCCCTGGGCTTCGTCTTCGGCGGCGGCCTCATCGTCGCCGGTCTCATCGTGCAGGTCCTCGGGCGGCGCATGGCCTCACGCACCGCCGAGGGAAGCGCCGTGCTCGCGCAGGCCCGGGGCTTCGAGCGCTACATCGCGACGGCCGAGGCCAACCAGATCCGGTGGGAGGAGGCCCAGGACGTCTTCAGCGCATTCCTCCCGTACGCCATCGTCTTCGGGCTCGCGGACCGCTGGGCCGGGGTGTTCGAGGAGGTCGCCGGCGCAGCCGCCGCTGCCGGTCACGTCATCGCGGCGCCCACGTGGTACGCGGGACCGATCACGGGCTGGAACTTCGGCCACGTCGCCTCGAGCATGGAGTCCTTCTCGACGCAGGCCGCCGGCACCTTCGTCTCGACGCCCGGGTCCTCGGGCGGCTCCGGCCTCGGTGGCGGCGGCTTCTCGGGTGGTGGCGGGTTCTCCGGTGGTGGCGGCGGGGGAGGCGGCGGCGGGTCCTGGTAGCCCTCCCACTGTGCGCGTGCGGTCGTCGTGCACGTCGCGACACACGCTCAGTTGCTCCTTCGTCGCAAACGCGTGCATCGCGACACCCACGACTCGTCCCGAGTGGCGGGGCGGCGTCGATCCATGATCGTCTGGAGGCATGGCCAAGAAGATCGCATTCCTCACCGCACCCGAAGGCATCGAGCGGGTCGAGCTCACCGACCCCTGGGACTCCGTCACCGACGCCGGGCACTCCGCCACGCTGCTGAGCACGAAGTCCGGCACGGTCCAGACCTTCGACCACCTCGACAAGGCCGAGACCCGCCCGGTCGACGGCCTCGTCAAGGACGCGTCGGTCGACGACTACGACGCCCTGGTCCTCCCCGGCGGTGTCGCCAACCCCGACACCCTGCGCATGGACGAGGACGCCGTGGCGTTCGTCAGGGCGTTCGTCGACTCCGGCAAGCCGGTCGCGGCGATCTGCCACGCGCCGTGGACGCTCATCGAGGCGGGCGTCGTCGAGGGCCGGACGCTCGCGTCGTGGCCCAGCCTGCAGACCGACCTGCGCAACGCCGGGGCGACGTGGAAGGACGAGGAGGTCGTCGTCGACGACAACCTCATCACCAGCCGCAACCCCGACGACATCCCCGCCTTCACCAAAGCACTCCTCGACGCCCTCGGCGGGACCGACTGACCCAGCCACCCGGCATACCTTTTCCGCCTCATCACGGAAGCTGACCCTTCCCCCCGGAACATTTCCCGGGGGAAGGGTCACGTTCCGTGATCAGGCGCGAAAGGGCCGGGGATGTCGGGCGGCTCGCGGGTGCATGACGAAGGCCGGTCACCCCCTCGCGGGGGTGACCGGCCTTCGGGGTGGTCGGCGCGTCAGTTCTTGAACGCGTCCTTGACCTTCTCGCCGGCCTGCTTGAGGTCGGCCTTCGACTGGTCCGTGCGCCCCTCCGCCTCGAGACGCTCGTCGTCGGTCGCCTTGCCGGTGGCCTCCTTGGCCTTGCCCGAGGCGTCCTCGCTCATGTTGTCGATCTTGTCTCCGATACCCATGGTCTGTCTCCTTGGTCGTGCGGAAAGGGATCTGCACCCTCGAGGCGCCGCGTCTTGACGCACGGATGCCCTGTCAGGTTAACCCTTGAGGACGAGCAAAAGGTCGCCGCCTTCGACCTGTTGGTGACCGCCGATGATCGCCAGGCGCTCGACCGTGCCCGCGCTCGGTGCGGTGATGTTGGCCTCCATCTTCATCGCCTCGATGGTGGCCACCACGTCACCGGCCGCGACCGTGTCGCCCTCGGCGACCGCAGGGGTGACGACACCGGCGAAGGGTGCGGGCACGTGGCTCGCGTTGCCCGGCTCGGCCTTCTCCGCCGCCTTGACGTCCACGGTGATCGAGCTGTCTCGCACGGTGATCGGGCGGAACTGCCCGTTGAGGGTGCACATGACGGTGCGCATGCCCTTGGCGTCGGCGTCGCCGATCGAGGAGACACCGAGCAGCAGCCGCTTGCCGGCCTCGATCTCGACCTCGTACTCGCGACCCTGGTCCAGCCCGTGGAGGAACTCGACGGTGCCGAGGACGGACAGGTCGCCGTAGCGCTCGGTCGACAAGAGATAGTCCTTCGTCGGGCCGGGGAAGAGCAGCTCGTTGAGCGTGGCGCGCGGGTGCTCGGCGAGTGCCGCCTCCTGCGCGGGGTTCAGCTCGGTGTCGCGAGGTGTGCCGTGGCGGCCCTGCAGGGCCTTGGTCCGGAACGGCTCCGGCCAGCCGCCCGGGGGGTCGCCGAGCTCGCCCTCGAGGAAGCCGATGACCGACGCCGGGATGTCGAACTTCGTCGGGTTCTCCTCGAACTCCGCCGGGTCGGCGCCCGCTCCGACGAGCGCGAGCGCGAGGTCGCCGACCACCTTGCTGCTCGGGGTGACCTTGACGATGTTGCCGAGGATGCGGTTCGCCGCGGCATACATGTCCTCGATGTCCTCGAAGCGGTCGCCGAGGCCGAGGGCGATGGCCTGCTGGCGCAGGTTGGACAGCTGCCCACCCGGGATCTCGTGGAAGTAGACCCGGCCCGTGGGGGAGGGCAGGCCGCTCTCGAAGGGGGCGTAGAGCTGACGGACCGCCTCCCAGTAGGGCTCGAGCGCGAAGACGTGGTCGATGTCGAGCCCGGTGGCCCGCTCGGTGTCGTCGGTCGCGGCCACGAGGGCGGAGAGCGACGGCTGGCTCGTCGTGCCGGCCATGGCGGAGCAGGCCGCGTCGACCGCGTCCACCCCGGCGTCGATGGCGGCGAGGAGGGTGCCGATCTGCCCGCCCGCGGTGTCGTGGGTGTGCAGGTGCACCGGGAGGTCGAAGCGCTCACGGAGCGCGGTGACAAGAGTGCGTGCCGCCGGGGCGCGCAGGAGCCCGGCCATGTCCTTGATGGCGAGCACGTGCGCCCCGGTGCCGACGATCTCCTCCGCGAGCCGGAGGTAGTAGTCGAGCGTGTACAGCGTCTCCGCCGGGTCGCTGAGGTTGCCGGTGTAGCAGAGCGCCACCTCGGCGACCGCGGTGCCGGTCTCCAGCACCGCCTCGACGGCGGGACGCATCTGGCCCACGTCGTTGAGCGAGTCGAAGATGCGGAAGATGTCGAGCCCGGTGCGCGCGGCCTCGTGGACGAACGCGCCGGTGACCTTCGTCGGGTAGGGCGTGTAGCCGACGGTGTTGCGGCCCCGGAGCAGCATCTGGAGCGGGATGTTGGGCATGGCGTCCCGCAGCAACGAGAGGCGCTCCCACGGGTCCTCGCTGAGGAAGCGCAGGGCGACGTCGTAGGTCGCGCCGCCCCAGGCCTCCATCGAGAGCAGCTCGGGGGTGAGGTGCGAGACGTGCCCGGCGACGTGGAGCAGGTCGCGGGTGCGCATCCTCGTGGCGAGCAGCGACTGGTGGGCGTCGCGGAAGGTCGTGTCGGTCACGGCGACGGACGTCCGCTGGCGCAGCTGGCGGGCGAACTCCGCGGGGCCGACGCGCTGGAGGAGGTCCCGTGAGCCCGGCGGCACGGAGGCACCAGGGTCGAGGGCGGGGAGCTTGGCGCGCGGCCGGACGTGCGTGCGGGCCGCGCCGTGGGGCTGGTTGACGGTGACGTCGGCCAGGTAGGTGAGCAGCTTGGTGCCGCGGTCGGCGGGGGTGCGCCTGGTCAGCAGCTCGGGGCGCTCGTCGATGAACGACGTCGTCGCCTCGCCGGCCTGGAAGACGGGGTCGGCGAGCACACCCTCGAGGAAGCGGATGTTGGTGGAGACACCACGGATCCGGAACTCCGCCAGGGCCCGTCGCGCCCGGCGCACCGCCATGGGGAAGCTGCGGCCGCGGCAGGTGAGCTTGACGAGCATCGAGTCGAAGTGGGGGGAGACCCGAGCCCCGACGAACACCGTGCCACCGTCGAGCCGCACGCCGCCACCACCGGCGGAGCGGTAGACCGTGATCGTGCCGGCGTCGGGACGGAAGCCGTTGGCCGGATCCTCGGTGGTGATGCGGCACTGGAGCGCGGCTCCGCGCAGGACGATGTCCTCCTGGCGCAGCTCGAGCTCCTCGAAGGTGTCGCCGGAGGCGATCCGCAGCTGCGAGACGACGAGGTCGACGTCGGTGACCTCCTCGGTGACGGTGTGCTCGACCTGGATGCGGGGGTTCATCTCGATGAAGACGTAGCGCCCGTCCTTGCCGAGCAGGAACTCGACCGTGCCAGCGTTGACGTAGCCGATCTCCCGCGCGAAGCGCACGGCGTCGGCGCACATCCGGTCACGCAGCTCGGGGTCGAGGTTGGGCGCCGGGGCGATCTCGACGACCTTCTGATGGCGGCGCTGGACCGAGCAGTCGCGCTCGTAGAGGTGGAGCACCCCCTGCTCTCCCTCGGTCCCGTCGCTGAGGATCTGGACCTCGATGTGCCGCGGGTCGACGACGGCTTCCTCGATGTAGAGCGTGGGGTCGCCGAAGGCCGCGTCGGCCTCGCGCTGCGCCGCCTCGAGCGCGTCGCGCAGCGTCGAGGGGTCGTTGACCCGGCGCATGCCGCGGCCCCCGCCACCCGAGACGGCCTTGACGAAGACGGGGAAGCCGATCTCACCGGCCGCCGCCTCGAGGGCGTCGAGGTCGGTGCCCGCCTCCGAGCCGCGCAGCGTCGGCAGGCCGGCCTCCTTGGCGGCCGCGATGGCCTTGGACTTGTTGCCGGTGAGGTGCAGCACCCGCGGGGGAGGGCCGATGAACGTGATCCCGTGGGCGGCGCACTCCTCGGCCAGCAGCGGGTTCTCGGAGAGGAAGCCGTAGCCCGGGTAGATCGCATCGGCGCCGCACTCGACGGCGACGCGCACGATGTTCTCGTGGTCGAGGTACGCCCGGACCGGGTGTCCCTCCTCGCCGATCTGGTACGACTCGTCGGCCTTGAGCCGGTGCTCGGAGTTGCGGTCCTCGTGCGGGAAGACGGCGACGGTCTTGGCGCCCAGCTCGGTGGCGGCACGGAACGCCCGGACGGCGATCTCCCCACGGTTGGCGACGAGGACCTTGCGGAACACGGCATACCTCCAGGCAGGAGTACGGACGGTCGCCGCGATCCTAGTGACCCCTCTCACGCACCGAGACGGACTGACCGCAGTCCGGACCTTGCGGGCTCGTGGAGTCGCCGAGGGACAGGCGCCGAGGCGTGGGAGCATCGAGGGGTGTGCAGCTACTGCGGGTGCCAGGCGATCGAGATCCTCGGCCGGTTCACGGCCGAGCACGAGGACATCGTCAACGCGCTGGGCGACCTGCGCCGCACGGTCGCCTCGATGGACGACGCCGCGGTCGAGGTCAGCGCGCGGACCCTCGCCGGCCTGCTGGACCCGCACACCGCCAGCGAGGAGCGTTCCCTGTTCACCGAGCTGCGCCGGGACGGTGAGTTCACCGACGAGGTGGACCAGCTGTGCGGTGAGCACGACGGGCTGGGGGATCAGCTGACGGCGATCGCCTCCGGCCGGCACGAGCTGATGCCGGAGTTCGAGGTGGCGCTGCGCCGGCACATCGACCGGGAGGAGAACGGTCTCTTCCCGGCCGCGGCCATCGCCCTCGACGGCGAGGCGTGGGACCGGGTCCACGCGGTCGGGTGACCTCGGCCGCGGACTCCGGGCCGCACTAGCCTGCCGCGGCGTCCTCGAGGATGTCGGGAGCGTGCTGCACCATCCACACCATGAGCGGCTGCAGCAGGGCCCCGAGCTCGACGCCCCGTGCGGTGAGCGAGTACTCGACGTGAGGCGGGACCACCGGCCGTGCGTCGCGGTGCACGAACCCGTCCGCGACCAGCGTCCGCAGCGTCTGGGCCAGCATCTTCTCGCTGACCCCCTCGGCCCGCCGGCGCAGCTGGCTCCAGCGCACCGGCTCGCCGTCGGCCAGGGCCAACAGCACGAGCAGCCCCCACTTGCTCATCACGTGGTCGAGGACGGTGCGGCTCGGGCAGCCCGCGGCGAAGACGCCGTCCGGGAAGTACTCGCGCAAGGGGGTGCTCACTGACATGCCAGTACCTTACCTGAAAGTGGGTACTAACTGAGGGGAAGTATGCCGGCGTGCGGCTTGTTGACCGGGTGTCACTGCTCGTCCGTCCCCTCGAAAGGCCCCTCCCATGACCACGATCCTCGTGACCGGTGCGACCGGCCAGCTCGGCCGCCTCGCCATCGACGCCCTCCTCGCCCGCGGCGTCGCCGCCATCGACGTCGTCGCCCTCGTCCGTGACGCCGGCCGGGCGGGCGACCTCGCCGAGCGCGGCGTGACCGTCCGCACGGGCACCTTCGACGACCCGGCCTCCCTCGATGCGGCGCTCGCCGGTGTCGACCGCCTCCTGTTCATCTCCGGCAGCGAGGTGGGCCGCCGGGTCGAGCAGCACCAGAACGTCGTCGACGCCGCGGTCCGCGCCGGGGTCGAGCTCGTCGCCTACACGAGCATCGTGCGTGCCGACACCTCCCCGCTCGCCCTCGCCGACGAGCACCGGGCCACGGAGGAGGCGCTGGCCGCATCGGGTCTGCCCACCGTGCTGCTGCGCAACTCCTGGTACGTCGAGAACTACACCGCGCAGGTGCCCGTGCAGCTCGAGCACGCCGCGGTGCTCGGCGCCGCGGGGGAGGGGCGGGTGAGCGCTGCGACCCGCGCCGACCTCGCCGAGGCCGCTGCCGTCGTCGTGACCGGGGACGGCCACGCCGGGCAGGTCTACGAGCTCGGTGGCGACGACGCCTTCACCCTCGCGGAGTACGCGGCCGAGCTCTCCGCGCAGTCCGGGATGCCGGTGGCCTACCGCGATCTCACCGTGGCGGACTACGCCGCGGCGCTCGTCGGCGCGGGACTGCCCCAGGGCTACGCCCGGGCGCTCGCCTCCAGCGACGACGGCCTCAGGCAGGGCGCGCTGCTCGTCGAGACCGGTGACCTCTCGCGGCTTCTCGGCCGCCCGACCACCCCCTTGGCCCAGGCGGTCGCGACTGCCGTCTGACACCTCCGCCGCACCACGGGTGGGCAGGTCGAGCAATCCGGTTGGTCGCTGTCGGGACCACCCGGCATACTGGGGACACGGCCGGCGTTGTCATCGTCGGACACAACTGAACAGCGTGGGATGAGCCCCCTCACGGGGGTGATCGGTTTCGACATTGATCGGCGGATCAAGGGAAGCGGGTCGAGGATGCACGGTTATCTCGTTAACGATCCGTGCAAACCAATAGGTGCCAACTCCAAGCGCACCGACTTCGCCCTCGCCGCCTGAGCGAGCTCCGAAGTCCGTCAGCCTGAGCTCGTTCTCGTCTCAGTGTCTGGCGTCAGCTAGAGAACTTGCTGCGTCACCCTTGTCGGGGGGTGGCGCGGGACTCCAATCCGACTGGGCCTGTCAGGGAACGTGTGCGCGCGAGCCCTGGGGCCGAGAAAATCCACAGCGCACTGCACCCGGAGAAGTCTTGGTTTTCCGTCAGTGGACGCGGGTTCGATTCCCGCCACCTCCACCACCGTGGTCATCCCACCGCCCGGCACCCGGTCGGTCAGCCCTGCTGACCGCGCCGGGTGCTCGTGCGTCCGGATGTGTGACGATCTCGTATGCCGTCCGCTGCCTCCCCGCGACCCGCACCCCACGACGAGGAGCGGGTCGGCACCCGGGACCTTGCCCACTGGCCCACGGCCGCGGGCCGACTGCTGGTCCGGCTGGTCGCCCGCGCCGCCGAGGTGCTGGCCCGCCTCTTCCACTGGTCGGTCTCCAACGTGGCGCTGCTCCTCACCGCCGGTGCGGGTCTCGCATTCGTGTGGGGCCTGGCCGCCGTGACGGGGGAGGTCTACGAGGACGTCGTCGGCCGTGACGGCATCTCGGTCGTCGACCAGCCGGTGCTCGACGCCGCCGTCGCCGCCCGCACCCCCTTCCGGTCCGAGCTCGCCACCGACTTCACCGACGTCGGCGGACCGGTCGTCATGCCGATCCTCACCGTGCTCGTCGCCGGCGGCCTCGCGCTCGTGTGGCGCCGGTGGACGCCGGTGATCCTCATGGCCATCGCCAGCCTCGGGTCGCTGGCCATGACCGTGACGGGCAAGCAGCTCACCGGCCGCGCCCGACCGCCGGAGTCGCTCGCGGTGCCACCGTTCGAGTCCTCGCCGAGCTTCCCGTCGGGGCACACGCTCAACGCGACCGTCATCCTCGGGCTCACGGCATACCTGTTCGCGCTCTGGATCAACCGCAAGCGGTGGCGAGCGGTCGTCGTCCTCGTGCTCGGCCTCCTCATCGTCCTCATGGGCCTGTCGCGGGTCTTCCTCGGGCACCACTGGCTCACCGACGTCGTCGCGGGCTGGGCGGTGGGGCTTGCCTGGCTGGCCAGCGTCGTCACCGGCCACCGCGTGCAGGTCACGCTGGACCGGCACCGCCGGGGCGACGGTCAGGGACGGGCGACACCGGCGATGTCGAGGGCCCAGGCGTCGCCGTCGCGGCGGAAGCCCAGCCGCTCGTAGTAGGCGCCCACCATGGTGTCCGGGGTGCGGATCGTGCGCCAGCCGTGGCCGGCGAACAGACCGCTGTGGCGCCACACGAACTCGCCGGGCGTGAAGTCGCGGTAGCGCGCGGTGACGTAGTCGAGCTCGACCTGGCCGACGCCGTCGGAGGCATCGCGGACGACGACGACACCGACCGTCTCGTGCTCGTGGACCACGAGGTAGGCGAAGCGTGAGGCGGACTCGGTGACACCGGAGAACCCGGGGTTGAACGTGGCGATCTCGGAGCGCTCGACGTCGAGGAAGTGCTGGAAGTAGGCGTCGTCCTCCTCGACCTCGATGACACGGAAGGCGTCGGCGTCGTTCCTCTCGCGGAGCATCCTCGCGATGAACCAGAGGTTGATCGCCGCCAGGACGACGTTCATCGCCACCATCGGCCACACCTCGATGAGGGCGTTGAACACCGTGAGGATGGCGCAGGCGACGGTGTTGAGCAGGCGCAGGCGGAGGATGCGTGCTTGTAGCAGCGAGAAGACGAGCAGTGCGGACCCGAACCAGCCCAGCGCGTCGAGCCAGCTCACGCCAGCTCCCACCGGACCGTGACGGAGGTCGACACCGCGTGGGTGCCGCCCTCGACCGGCATCGACCCGGCGAAGGCGTCGGCGGCGCGGGACATCATCGGGCGCGGATGCGAGTCCTCGAGCCCGCCCTCGCGGATGGTGAGCACCGCACCGAGGGAGGCCCCGGCGAGCGTGGCGTACTGGGAGGCCCGGGCCCTCGCGTCGCCGAACGCCGCCTCGCGTGCCGCCTCGAGCGCCGACGGGCTGGGCTCCGCCCCCATCTCGACCCCGTCGACCGCGAGCGCGTCGCCGGCCGCCCCCGCGAGGGCCTGCAGGAGCGCGCCCACCCGGTTCGGGTCGCGGACCGTGAGATGAAGTGCCTGGTATGCCGTGTAGCCGACGACCGACTGCCCGTGCTGGTCGTGCCGGGGGTGGATGCCGACGTCGTCGGTCCGGCGGTCACGAGCCTCGACCCCGTGGTCAGCGGCGGCCTGGAGCGCGGCCGCCGTGCGGGAGGACGCCTGGTCGAGGGCCGCCGCGACCTCGGTGGCGTCGCACTGCACGCGGGCGCGCACGATGACGAGGTCCGGGACGACGTGGTGCGTGCCGTGGCCGGTGACTTCGACGTGCTCGGTCATGGGGGCCACTGTAGGGGCGGCCTCCGCAGGCGGGTCGATAGCGTCGAACTCGCCAGTAGCGGGTTGAATCGTGCCCATGGGCCTTCCCTCCGCCGCCAACTCCGTCACCGTCCGGCTCGTCGTCCCCGCGCGCGCCACCGCCGTCAGCGAGCTCACCGGGGTGGTCGAGCGGGCGGGTGGGGTGGTCACCGGCCTCGACGTCACCGCCTCCGGCCACGAGCGCGTGCGCGTCGACGTGACCCTGATGACCCGTGACCCGGAGCACGCCGACGAGATCGTCGAGCAGATGCGCCGCGTCGACGGCGTCGAGATCGGGCGGGTCTCGGACCGCACGTTCCTCATGCACCTCGGCGGCAAGCTCCGCATCGAGTCCAAGGTGCCGATCCGCAACCGCGACGACCTCTCGCTCATCTACACCCCCGGCGTGGCCCGGGTCTGCATGGCGATCTACGAGAACCCCGAGGACGCCCGGCGTCTGACGATCAAGCGCAACACCGTCGCCGTCGTCACCGACGGCACCGCGGTCCTCGGTCTGGGCAACATCGGGCCGCTCGCCGCGATGCCGGTGATGGAGGGCAAGGCGGCGCTGTTCAAGCGCTTCGCCGACATCGACGCCTTCCCGATCTGCCTCGACACCACCGACACCGAGGAGATCATCACCGCGGTCAAGGCGATCTCGCCGGTCTTCGCCGGCATCAACCTCGAGGACATCTCGGCTCCGCGCTGCTTCGAGATCGAGGAGCGCCTGCGCGCCGAGCTCGACATCCCCGTCTTCCACGACGACCAGCACGGCACGGCGATCGTCGCGCTCGCGGCGATGCGCAACGCCCTCGCTGTGGTCGGAAAGCGCCTCGAGGACGTCCGCCTCGTCATGAGCGGTGCCGGCGCCGCCGGCACCGCGATCCTCAAGCTGCTGCTGTATGCCGGTGCCCGCAACGTCGTCGTCGCCGACATGCACGGCGTCATCCACCTCGGCCGCGAGGACGTCGTGTCCGGGGAGCACCCGAACCACACGTGGATCGCCGAGCACACCAATCCCGAAGGGCTGTCCGGCACCCTCGTCGAGGCACTGGCCGGCTCCGACGTGTTCCTCGGCGTCTCCGCCCCGAACATCCTCTCCGGCGACGACATCGCGACGATGGCCGAGGACGCCGTCGTCTTCGCCATGGCCAACCCCACGCCGGAGGTCGACCCGGTCGAGGCCGCCAAGCACGCCACGGTCGTGGCGACCGGGAGGTCGGACTTCGCCAACCAGATCAACAACGTGCTCGTCTTTCCCGGTGTCTTCCGCGGGCTGCTCGACTCGGGCTCCAAGGTCCTCACGCCCGAGGTGCTGCTCGCCGCGGCCGACGCGCTCGCGGCGGTCGTCAAGGACGACGAGCGCAACGCCACCTACATCATCCCGAGCGTCTTCCACCCGGGAGTCGCGGAGGTCGTCGCGGCGGCGGTCGCGGCAGCCGCGACCGGCAAGCGCGTGCCCTCGGCGGAGGCCTCGGCCACCGCCGCAGCCGCCGCTGCGGCTGCGACCTCGTCCACGTCGACGCCCCTGTGACGGTGTGAGCTCCCGCTCCCGCCGCTGGGCGCTCGTCCCCGCCCTCGTGGCGGTGGTGCTCCAGCTCGTCGTCCTCTACGCCCCGTCGGGAGTGGGCTCGGGGTCGTTCCCGTACGGGGACAAGCTGGTGCACGCCGCCGTCTTCGCCCTTCCCGTGTTCTTCGCCCTGCTCGCCCGCCTGCCGGGTGCGGTCGTCGTGACCGCCGCCGCGCTACACGCTCCGGGAAGCGAGATCGTCCAGGCCCGGCTGCTGGCCGAGCGGGCCGGCGACCCGTGGGACGCCGTGGCGGACCTCGTTGGCGTCGGTCTCGGTGTCCTCGCGGCGCTCGCGGTCGGTCGTCGCGATGCCGGCCCGGACCGCGACCGCTGGTAGTCTGGATCCTTGCGTCACATCTGGCGCCTGCGTGCTGCCCGTGGATCTCGTTGACACAGAAGTCGTCGTGGAGGGCCGTCAACGCCCCTCCCAACGACTCGAAGCGAGTGCACACCCATGCCCAAGAAGACCTCCCCCGGCTCCAAGAAGCCGCGCTGGACCTCGTCGCAGAAGGCCGCGGCCCAGTCCAAGGGACCGAAGAAGCACCACCGTGGCCAGCCCGACGGCCCGTCGCGCACCAAGGCTGCGCGCTCCGAGCGCAGCCCGCGCTGGGACCGCGAGGACCGCGCCGCCCGGCCCGAGCGCGCCGAGCGCTCCGACCGTCCGGACCGCCCCGAACGCCGGGACTCCCGCGACGGCGCCGACCGCGGCGGGTACCAGCGCCGTGACGACCGCGGCTACCAGGGGCGCGACGAGCGCAGCCAGCGTCCCTCCTCCGGACCGCGACGTGAGGACCGCGGTGAGCGGCCGGCATACGGGCAGCGCCGCGACGACCGCACCGAGGGCCGCGGCGGCTACCAGGGCCGCGACAACCGCACCGACCGTCCCGAGCGCGGCGAGCGGCCGGCGTACGGGCAGCGCCGCGACGACCGCACCGAGAGCCGCGGCGGCTACCAGGGCCGCGACAACCGCACCGACCGTCCGGCCTACGGGCAGCGCCGTGACGACCGCGGCTCCTCCGCGCCCCGTCGTGACGACCGTGGTGACCGGCCGGCATACGGCGGTCCGCAGCGTGGCGAGCGGGGCGACCGTCCGGGCTACGGCGGCCCCCGCCGTGACGACCGCGGCAGCCGTCCCACCTACGGCGAGCGCCGCGACGGCCGCCCGCCCTTCCGCCGCGAGGGCGACTCGCCGGCGCGTCGGGTCGCCGACCCGGTGCGTCGCGACCGCCACGAGGGCCGCCACTACGACGAGCGCCGCCACGACCTGCCCGAGCAGCCCCGCACCTTCGAGGAGGCCGAGGCCGAGCGCGCCCAGGCCGACACGTGGGTGAAGTACGAGTCGAAGAAGTCCACCGGTCCCGCAGAGGTCACCGAGGACAACGGCTTCGCCGCCCTCGGCGTCGACGCCCGCCTCGTCGAGCGCCTCGCCCGCGACGGGATCGCCTCGCCGTTCCCCATCCAGACCGCGACGATCCCCGACGCGCTCGCGGGTCGCGACGTCCTCGGTCGCGGCCAGACCGGCTCCGGCAAGACGCTCGCGTTCGGCCTTCCGACGATCACCCGCCTCGCCGACGGCACCCGGCCGGCGAGCAAGCGCCCGCGCTCGCTCATCATGGTCCCGACCCGCGAGCTGGCGATGCAGGTGAGCGACGCCCTCGAGCCGCTCGTCCACGTCACCGGCCTGCGCCACAAGCTCGTCGCCGGTGGGCTGTCCTACGACCCGCAGGTCAAGGCGCTCGCCAAGGGCATCGACATCCTCGTCGCCACCCCGGGCCGCCTCGCCGACCTCATCGAGCGCGGCGCCGTCGAGCTCGACGACGTGCAGGTGACGATCCTCGACGAGGCCGACCACATGGCCGACATGGGCTTCCTGCCCGAGGTCACCGCGATCCTCGACAAGGTGCCCACGGGTGGGCAGCGGCTGCTCTTCTCGGCGACCCTCGACAAGGGCGTCGACACCCTCGTCGACCGCTACCTCACCGACCCGGTGACGCACTCGACCGAGGACGTCACCGCCAGCGTGACGACGATGAGCCACCACATCATGCTCATCGACCCCAACAACAAGAAGCAGCTCACCGCCGAGCTCGCCGCCCGTGACGGCCGCACGGTCGTCTTCGTGCGCACCCAGCTCGGCGCCGACCGCATCGCCCGTGAGCTGCGCGAGAAGGGCGTCCTTGCGGCGGCCATCCACGGCGGCCTCTCGCAGAACCTGCGCAACCGGGCGCTGGGCGCCTTCCGCGACGGGTCGCTTCCCGTGCTCGTCGCCACCGACGTCGCCGCCCGCGGCATCCACGTCGACGACATCGGCCTCGTGCTCCAGGCCGACCCGCCCGCGGACCACAAGGACTACCTGCACCGCGCCGGCCGCACCGCCCGCGCGGGGGAGAAGGGCACCGTCGTGACCTTCGCCCTGCCGCACCAGAAGCGCACCATGGCCCGGCTCGCCGAGCAGGCCGGTCTCGACACCGTCCCGGTGCGCGTCATCCCCGGCGACCACAACGTCGAGGCCGCCGGTGGCCGGGCGCCGTCCGGGATCCCGGTGCCCGACGAGCAGTGGCAGCCGCTGCTCGAGGCCAAGCCCCAGCGGGGTCGTCGCCCCGGTGGTCCGCCCCGCCGCTTCCAGGGTGCCTCGCGGAGCCACCAGGGCAGCCAGGGTGGCCCCCGCGGCGGGGAGCGACGCGGCTCCGGTCGGCGTGCAGAATGGAACCGTGACCGCTGACCGCACCACGGGACGGCTCCTCGTCTCCACCCCGCAGCTCGACGACGGGGTGTTCCACCGCAGCGTGATCCTGATGCTGCAGCACGGTGACGACGGCGCCCAGGGGGTCGTGCTCAACAAGCCCCTGGGTGCCGAGGTCGACGCCGTCCTGCCCGGCTGGGGTGAGCACATCGCCGTGCCGCAGACCCTCTTCCAGGGCGGCCCGGTGCAGGTCGACTCGGCGCTCGGCCTCGTCACGGTCGCGGGCGACGACGGGCTGCCGCCGGGGAGCCAGCGGCTCTTCGGGTCGGTCGCCATCATCGACCTCGACACCCCTCCGCTGCTCGTCATGCCGGAGGTGGGCGGCCTGCGGATCTTCGCCGGATATGCCGGGTGGTCCGAGGGGCAGCTCGAGAGCGAGCTGCGTCGCGGGTCCTGGTACGTCGTCGACTCCACCCCCGGGGACCTGCTCACCGCGGACCCCGCCCACCTCTGGGAGCAGGTCCTGCGCCGGCAGCGCAGCGAGCTCGCGTTCGTCGCGCTCTACCCGCCGGACCCGGAGCTCAACTGAGCGCTCGGTCGGTGTGAGACGCTGGCGGGGTGAGTGAGCCGCAGCCCCCGCAGCACGACCCCCGCACCCCGGAGCAGCAGCCGTCCGGCCCGTCGACCCAGACGGCCGTGCTCGAGCGCGAGGAGACCATCCCGCAGCTCCAGGAGCCGGGGGACCACGAGCGCTTCTCGCACTACGTGCGCAAGGAGAAGATCCTCGAGTCCGCCCTCTCCGGCGAGCCCGTCACCGCCCTGTGCGGCAAGGTCTGGATCCCCGGGCGCGACCCGGAGAAGTTTCCCGTGTGCCCGGTCTGCAAGGAGATCTACCAGGGTCTGCGGGCACCGCAGGACGGCGAGGACTGAGGCGTCGCAGGCGGCTCAGCCCTTTGCCAAACCTTGACCCACTCCTGAACTTTTCGAGGGGTCGGAGACCGGTGGTGCGTGGCAGGTTCGAAGGACTCGGTCCCATCCGGTCCGGGGGAACCCTGAAGGGACCACCACATGTCTGTTCGCACCCTGCGGCCCGTCGCGATCCTCGCGGCGACGATCATGTCGGCCGCCACCCTGGGCCTGGGAGCCACGGGCGCCTCGGCCGTCACGACGGCCGGTGACCGCGGCCTCGCCGCCGAGTGCGCGTCCACCGACGTGCACGCCGACGAGGCGCCCGTCGCCGGGCGCGGCGCCCGCGCGCGCGACCCGCACGACGTCAGCCCCGCCCAGGCCCGCTCGATGGAGGACCGGCTCAGCGCCGCCCTCGCAGCGAAGGGCTACACCAAGAGCCCGTCCGGCGAGGCCCGCAAGCCCGGTGGCGGCACCGCGGTGTTCGCCCCCGTCGCGGTGAACGTCCACTGGCACACGATCACCGACGGCAGCCGCGGTGCGCTGAGCTCCTCGGAGATCGCGAGCCAGATCAGCGTGCTCAACAGCGGCTACTCGGGCAGTGGCTTCTCGTTCCGCCTGGCCAGCACGACCACGACGAACAACCCGGCCTGGTACAACGGTCTCGACTACGGGACCCGCGCCGAGCGCGACATGAAGACGAGCCTGCACGTCGGTGGCAAGGCCGACCTCAACATCTACACCGCCGACCTCGCCGGCGGCCTGCTCGGCTGGGCCACCTTCCCGAAGTCGAGGACCGACGTCATGGACGGCGTGGTCCTGCTCGACGAGAGCCTGCCCGGCGGCACGGCCTCGCCCTACAACCAGGGCGACACCGGCACCCACGAGGTCGGCCACTGGCTGAACCTCTACCACACGTTCCAGGGCGGCTGCTCGGACACGGCCGGCGACTACGTCGGTGACACCCCGGCCGAGGCCAGCCCGGCCTCCGGCTGCCCCACGGGCCGCGACACGTGCACGCTCCCGGGCCTGGACCCGATCAAGAACTTCATGGACTACACGACCGACGTCTGCATGGACCACTTCAGCACCGGGCAGAAGACCCGTATGCAGAACGCCTGGGTCGCCTACCGAGGCTGACGCCCCACCTCGGCCGAGGTGTGGTGAGGGAGGGCCCGTCGTCACGGCGGGCCCTCCCGCCTGTCCGGCCCACGCGGTAGGTTCTGCTCACCACGGGGCCGCGGGGGACCCACGTCAGGAAGGTCCACCATGCCGACTCGATTGCTCCGACGGTGCGCCGTCCTCGCGGCCCTGGTGATCGGCACGGCCTCCCTGGGGTGGAGCGCCGGGCAGGCCGCCGCTGCTCCCGGAGCCTTCGACGCCCTCGCCCTCCAGTGCCTGTCGGCCGCCGGGTCGGACGCGGGCGTTGCCGCCGCCGGGCGCGGCACCCGGGCCAAGGACCCGCACGACGTCTCCGCATGGCAGGCCCGCTCGATGGAGGCCAGCCTCACGAAGGCACTCGCCACGCGGGCCACCAAGGGTGTCCGGACGACCCGCGGCACGACCGGCACCACGGCGAGGACGGCCACCACGGCGACCTTCGCCCCGGTCGTCGTCGACGTGCACTGGCACACGATCACCAGCGGCTCGCGGGGGGCGGTCAGTGCTGCCGTGGTGACCCAGCAGGTGAACGTGCTCAATGCCGCGTATGCCGGGTCGGGGTTCTCGTTCCGGCTCGCGAGCACCTCGAGGACCGACAACGGCGCTTGGTACACCGATCTGACCTACGGCGGCGCCCCCGAGCGGGCGATGAAGTCCGCGCTCCACGTGGGTGGCATGGACGACCTCAACATCTACACCGCCGATCTCGCGGACGACCTGCTGGGCTGGGCGACCTTCCCCACCTCCACCCCGAGCGCCATGGACGGCGTCGTGCTCCTCGACGCCGCGCTGCCGGGCGGGACGGCCGCCCCTTACAACCTCGGTGACACGGCCGTGCACGAGGTCGGCCACTGGCTCAACCTGCACCACACCTTCCGCGGGGGGTGCTCGCGGATCAACGACTACGTCCTCGACACCCCGGCCGAGGCGAGCCCGGCGAGCGGCTGCCCCGTCGGCCGCGACAGCTGCGGCCTGCCCGGGCTGGACCCGGTGAGGAACTTCATGGACTACACGACGGACTCGTGCATGAACCACTTCAGCGGGGGCCAGCGCAAGCGGATGCAGCACTCCTGGGTGGCCTTCCGCGCCGCCTGACCGGCACGCGTCGCCCCGCAGCGGCGCGGGCTCGACGAGCGGCCGCACCCCCAGCACACGTCCGTGAGCATCTGCGTGAGGCGGGCCCCCGGCACGTCGTCCTCGAAACCTCGTTAACCTTGCGGAGCCCATGAGTACCTCTGCCGCCAGCCACCTCAGTCCCGCCTTCCCGGAGCGGGCGGCGTGGGGTACCGCAGCAAAGCTGCGCGCGTGGCAGCAGGAGGCGCTCACGGCATACCTCGTGTCGGAGGCCAAGGACTTCCTCGCGGTCGCGACGCCGGGGGCCGGCAAGACGACCTACGCCCTGCGGATCGCGGCGGAGCTGCTCGAGAGCGGCGAGGTCGAGGCCATCACCGTCATCGCGCCCACCGAGCACCTCAAGACGCAGTGGTCCGAGGCCGCGGCGCGGGTCGGCATCCAGCTGGACCCGAGGTTCTCCAACTCCACGGCGGTGCACAGCCGCGAGTACGACGGGGTCGCCCTCACCTACGCCCAGGTCGCCTCCCGCCCCGACCTGCACCGACGGCGCACCGAGTCGACGCCGACGTTCGTCATCCTCGACGAGATCCACCACGGCGGCGACGCGCGCAGCTGGGGTGACGCGATCCGGGAGGCGTTCGAGCAGGCGACCCGCCGCCTCTCGCTCACCGGGACGCCGTTCCGCTCGGACAGCAACCCGATCCCGTTCGTGCGCTACGAGATGGACGAGGCCGGCGTCCTGCGCTCGGCCGCCGACTACACCTACGGGTATGCCGCCGCGCTGCGTGACGCGGTCGTGCGACCCGTGCTCTTCCTCGCCTACGGCGGTGCCATGCGCTGGCGCACCAAGGCCGGCGACGAGATCGCGGCCCGTCTGGGTGAGCCGATGACCAAGGACCAGACGGCCCAGGCCTGGCGCACCGCGCTGGACCCGAAGGGGGAGTGGATCCCCTCCGTGCTGGCCGCGGCCGACAAGCGGCTGACCGAGGTGCGGCGCCACGTCCCGGACGCCGGTGCGCTCGTCATCGCCTCGAACCAGACCTCGGCCCGCGCCTATGCCCGCATCCTCGAGTCGATCACGGGGGAGAAGCCGACCGTGGTCCTCTCGGACGACGCGGGCTCCAGCGCCCGGATCGAGGAGTACTCCGCGTCGACCAGCCGGTGGATGGTCGCCGTGCGCATGGTGTCCGAGGGCGTGGACGTGCCGCGGCTCTGCGTCGGTGTCTACGCCACCTCGACGTCGACCCCGCTGTTCTTCGCGCAGGCCGTCGGCCGGTTCGTTCGCGCCCGCAAGCGGGGCGAGACCGCCTCGATCTTCCTGCCGTCGGTGCCGTTCATCCTCGCCCACGCCGCTTCGATGGAGGTCGAGCGCGACCACGCCCTCAACCGCCCGAGCGACGCCGAGGGGGAGGCGTCGATGTGGGCGGAGGAGGAGGGCCTGATCGCCGCCGCCAACCGCACCGAGCGCACCATGGGGCTGGAGGAGGAGAGCTTCGAGGCGCTCGAGTCCGACGCCCACTTCGACCACGTCCTCTTCGACGCCCAGCAGTTCGGCCTCCATGCCGAGGTCGGCTCCGAGGAGGAGCAGGACTACCTCGGGCTCCCGGGCCTGCTCGAGCTCGACCAGGTGTCCGCCCTGCTCCACGAGCGACAGGCCAAGCAGTCCAAGGCCCCGGGCCGCAGACCCCGTGCCGAGCAGGCGCCGGTGTCGGCGCACCGCGCGCTCGCGGCGCAGCGCAAGGAGCTCAACGCCCTCGTCGCCGCCTACGCGAAGAAGACCGGGGCGCCGCACGCGAACGTCCACATGGAGCTGCGCCGGGCCTGCGGTGGACCGGAGCTCGCGGCGGCGACGTCCGAGCACGTGGCGGCGCGCATCGACAAGGTGCGGCTCTGGTTCGTCGGCCGCCGCTGACGGCCCGTCAGGCAGAGCAGTGCGTCACGAGGTGGAGCCGCGCTGAGACGCGGCCTCGACGAGCGGCCCCGTGCGGTGGTCGAGGTGGGTCACGAGGCACATCGAGGTGTTGGCGCGCAGCACGTGCACGTCGTCGATGATCTGGTCGATGACCCGGCCGAGGTCGGCGTTGTCCCGGGCGACGATCCGCACGATGAGGTCCCCGACACCCGTCGTCGAGTGGATCTCGAGGACCTCCGGGATGGCGGCGAGGTGCGCCACGACCGGCGCGTGACCCTGGCGCTGGCGGATCTCGAGGGTGCAGAAGGCCGTGACCGGGTAGCCGAGGGCCGCCGGGTCGATCTGTGGCCCCATGGAGGCGATGATCCCGCGGTCCTGGAGGCGGTCCAGGCGCGCCTGGACGGTGCCGCGGGCCACGCCGAGAGACCGGGAGGCGCCCAGGACCCCGATCGTCGGGTGCTCGGTGAACAGGGCGATGAGGCGGGCGTCCAGCGCATCGATGCCGTCGGGTCGGATCATGGGCACAGTGTCAACCGTGACCGGCCTTCACGGCAACACGGTGCGCAGACTGCGCACCGCGGCGGCATACCGTTGCACATCCTGCGCTGGTCGGACACCCTGCAGGAATGACCGACACCACGACGACCGCGCAGGCCTCCACCGCCAGCCACCTCGACCTCACCCCGCAGGAGAGCGAGGCCGGCCTCGACCTCGAGCAGCTCAAGCAGCTCGTCGGGCTGGTCGAGTACGACGAGAGCACCGACCCGTTCCCGGTGACCGGCTGGGACGCGATCGTGTTCGTCGTCGGCAACGCGACGCAGGCCGCGCAGTACTACCAGTCCACGTGGGGCATGGAGCTCGTCGGCTACTCCGGCCCCGAGACCGGCAACCGCGACCACAAGGCGTTCGTCCTCAAGTCCGGCTCGATCCGCTTCGTCCTCAAGGGCGCCGTCAGCCCGGACAGCCCGCTCATCGCCCACCACAGCGCGCACGGCGACGGCGTCGTCGACATCTCGCTCGAGGTGCCGGACGTCGACAAGTGCATCGCCCAGGCCAAGGCCGCCGGCGCCCGCGTCGTGCAGGAGCCCGAGACCGTCTCCGACGAGTACGGCACCGTCCGCGTCGCCTCCATCGGCACCTACGGCGAGACCGTGCACTCGCTCGTGCAGCGCACCGTGGACGGACAGACGTATGCCGGTCCGTACCTCCCGGGGTACGTCGCCCGCACCTCGACCTTCACCAAGCGCGAGGGCGCCCCGAGGCGCCTCTTCCAGGCGCTCGACCACATCGTCGGCAACGTCGAGCTCGGCAAGATGGACGAGTGGGTGACCTTCTACAACCGGGTCATGGGCTTCGTGAACATGGCCGAGTTCATCGGTGACGACATCGCCACCGACTACTCGGCGCTCATGTCCAAGGTCGTGGCCAACGGCAACCATCGCGTGAAGTTCCCGCTCAACGAGCCGGCGATCGCCAAGAAGCGCAGCCAGATCGACGAGTACCTCGACTTCTACCGCGGCCCCGGCGCGCAGCACCTCGCGCTCGCGACCAACGACATCCTCCGCAGCGTCGACGAGCTGCGCAAGGAGGGTGTGGAGTTCCTCGACACCCCCGACGCGTACTACGACGACCCGGAGATGCGGGCCCGCATCGGCCACGTCCGCGTGCCGATCGAGGAGCTCAAGAAGCGCAAGATCCTCGTCGACCGCGACGAGGACGGCTACCTGCTGCAGATCTTCACCAAGCCGCTCGGCGACCGCCCGACGGTCTTCTTCGAGATCATCGAGCGCCACGGTTCCCTCGGCTTCGGCAAGGGCAACTTCAAGGCGCTGTTCGAGTCGATCGAGCGCGAGCAGGACAAGCGCGGCAACCTCTGAGACCGGCCTCTGGGGCGCGGAGCGGTTCGCGAACCCCCGTGGTGCTCGCCGACCGGATCGATCCGGAGATCGAGCGAGCATCCGGTTCGCGAACCGTTCTGGGCTCGACGGGAGCTGCGAGCGGGGCGACGGTGGCCGGCGGGCGGCCTACGCTCGTCCCATGGGATACGAGTACAAGGTCGTGCAGATCCGTGAAGGTCTCGTCGGCGGCAAGATGTCCGCCGGCAAGCTCGAGTCGGTCCTCAACGAGTGGGCCGCCAAGGGCTGGCAGCTCAAGGCGGTCACGGCCGTCGAGGTCAAGGGACGTATCGGGCCCGGTGGCACCGAGGGCGTGCTCGTGACGTTCGAGCGGGCCGTGGGCTGAGCGGCTCCGCGGTGGGCGGTCCGGCTACCTCGGTCGTCGTCCTGCCGAGCGTGCTCGTCGGAGCGTCGGCCTACACCGGGCTGGCCGAGGCGTTCCGCGGCCTCGGGCTGGTCGCGGCCGTGGCGGCGCCGCCCCTGGAGGTGCGTCGTGGCGCCGACGTGCTGGAGACCTTCCGGGCGAGCGTCGCCCGGGCGCGGCCCGACCTCGTCGTCGCCCACAGCAACGCCGGCCTCGTCGCACCCGCCGCCGCGGCCGGCGTCCCGGTGGTCTTCGTCGACGCGGCGCTCCCGCCCCCCACGGGTCCGGGCCGCATGGCGCCCGCCGCGCTGATGGCGCGCTTGGAGGAGCTGGCCGACGCGAGCGGGATGCTCCCCCCGTGGACGGGCTGGTGGGACGCCGAGGACGTTCCCCCGCTGTTCCCCGACGTGGCGACGAGACGGGTGGTCGAGGCCGACCAGCCCCGCCTGCCCCTCGACTACTTCCGCTCCGAGGTCGCCTCCCCGCCCGGGTGGGAGGGTGGTGCTCACGCCTACCTCGCCTTCGGCGGGACGTATGCCGGGGAGCTGGGCCGAGCGCGCCGGCTCGGCTGGCCGACCGCCGTCGTCGACGGCGCGCGGCACCTGCACCACCTTCACCACCCGGAACCGGTGGCGCGCTCCGTGCTCGCGCTCGCCGCGGCGGCCACGAGCAGTGACGATGCGGGTCCCCACGGGCCCGTGTGACATCCTGCGAGGCATGAGCACGCCGAGCAGTCCCGGGTGGTACGAGAACCCCGACAACCCCGACGAGCTCCGCTACTTCGACGGCATCCTGTGGACCTCCAACACGACGTCCCTGCGCAAGCGGCCGGCGTCGCCGGCGGGACCTCAGGCTCCGACCGCACCCGACCGCACGCCGACCCCGCCGTCGGCCTCCGCTCCTCCGGGATGGGGGACTCCGCCTCGCCGGCCGGGCTGGCAGCGCCCGTCGCCGACCGCCGACATCCCCGGCCAGCCCGAGCTGGCTCCCTACCTCTCCCGGGTCGTCGCCTACCTGCTGGACACCCTGCTCATCGCGTTCGTCTCGCTGGTCCTCGGTGGGTGGTTCCTGTGGAAGGCGATCGAGCCGATCGCCGACCGGCTCGACGCCGCGATGGTGGCGGGGGACTTCCGGGCGATGAGCTCGGCTCTGGCCGAGGCGGGGCTCGGGTGGCTCGCCGCCTTCCTCGCGGTGCAGCTCGTCGTCATGCTGGCGTACCACACGTTCTTCCTCACGCGGTGGGGCGCGACCCCGGGCAAGATGCTCCTGGGCATCAGCGTCCGTCGCGTGGACCGCGCCGGTCCGCTCGACGTCGACACGGCCGTGCGGCGAGCCGGGTTCCAGGCCGTCGCGCAGGCGCTCGGCAACGTCCCGGTCGTCGCGAGCATCGCGACGGTCCTCGTCATCACCGACCTCGTCTGGCCCCTGGCCGACCAGCGGAAGCAGGCCCTGCACGACAAGGTCGCGAGGACGATCGTCGTCAGGGGTCGCGTCCAGCGCTGACCCGGCGGGTCAGCGCGAGGGTGCGGGGGCCGGGCGAACCGTGCCCACGCACTCCCCGAGCGAGATCGTCGTCCCGTCCGGGCCGGGGGCGGTCGCGCGCAGCACGACCGTGTCACCGTCCTCGAGGAAGGTGCGCTCGGTCCCGTCGTCGAGGGTCACCGGCTCCGACCCGCCCCACGACAGCTCGAGGAACGAGCCGCGCTCGTCCTTCTCCGGCCCCGAGATCGTGCCCGACCCGAAGAGGTCGCCGTTGCGCAGCGTGGCCCCGTTGACGGTCATGTGCGCGACCATCTGCGCCGGCGACCAGTACATCGAGCGGTAGGGCGGCCGGGAGACGACGGTGCCGTTCCACTCCACCTCGTAGGTGATGTCGAGCCCGTATGCCGTGCCCGCGCCGTCGTCGGTCGGCTCGCCGAGCAGGTAGGGCAGGGGGGTGGGCTCGCTCTGTCCGGGCAGCGGGACCCGGGCGGACCGTAGGGCCTGCATCGTCACGACCCACGGGGAGATCGACGTCGCGAACGACTTGCCCAGGAAGGGTCCGAGCGGCACGTACTCCCAGGCCTGCAGGTCGCGGGCGCTCCAGTCGTTGAGCAGCACGACCCCGAAGAGGTGGTCGTCCGCGTCGGCCACCGAGACGGAGGAGCCGAGCTCGGTGGCGCCGCCGACGACGAAGCCGAGCTCGGCCTCGATGTCGAGGCGAGCGCTCGGCCCGAAGACGGGAGCCGGCTCGGTCGGCGGCTTGCGCTGGCCCGACGGGCGGGTGATGTCGGTGCCCGACACGACGACGGTGCCCGAGCGACCGTGGTAGCCGATGGGCAGGTGCTTCCAGTTCGGCGTCAGCGGCTCGGAGTCGGGCCGGAACAGCCGCCCGACGTTGGTGGCGTGGTGCTCGCTCGCGTAGAAGTCGACGTAGTCCGCCACATCCACGGGCAGGTGCATCGTCACCCGCTCGACCGGGACGAGGTGCGGCTCGACGCAGTCGCGACGGGCCGGGTTCGTCAGCAGCTCGACGAGCCACTCGCGGGCCGAGGCCCAGGCGTGGCTGCCCAGGGCGAGGAACGGGTTGAGGGTCGGGGCGGACCACACGGCATACGACTCCATCCCCGCCTTCTCGGCGCAGGGGCCGAGGTCGAGCACGTGGTCGCCGACGCGCGTGCCGACGCGCGGCGACGAGCCGTCGGTGGAGAAGACGCCGTAGGGCAGGTTGGTGATGCCGAAGGGGTGGTCGGCGGGGAGGTCGAGCCAGGTCATCAAGGGTTCTCCTGGTGGTGGACGAGGTCGAGGTCGAGCAGGTCGAGGTCGCGCAGCTCGCCGATGGGGTCGGTGACCTCGCAGCAGCCGTATGCCGTGAGGAGGCTTCGCACTCGGCGCACCTCGGGCTCGCCGAGGGCACTGACGGCGTCGGCCAGCGGGCGAGGGTCGCGTTCGGACAGCACGGTCTCGGGTGCAGCCGGGGAGCCGTCGTGGGCGGCCGCGTGCACGGCGAGGAGGACGTTGAGGAGCCCGTGCTGGGGGTCCCCGTCGTGGTCGGCGCGCACCGCGTGGTGCAGGCCGCCGGTGAGCTTGAACGGCACGCCCAGCCGGGCGCAGTCGTGCAGGAAGCCGGCGAGCTCCGCCTCGTCGGGCCACTGCCAGGTCGGGGTGGCGCCGGTGCGGAACTTCGCCTGGACCGGTCTCCCGACCTCGTCGACGGCGGCCGCGACGTCGTCGAGGGCACGGTCTCGCTCGGCGCCGCGAGGGACCTCCAGCGTCAGGGGCAGGCCCTCGACGGCGAGGCCGCGCCAGCCGGCAAACCAGCCCAGCTCGGCCCCGACCACGTCGACGAGCGGGTCCCCGCCGAGCCGCTGCACGGCGTCGACGACCAGGTTCGGGTCCGCACCGGGCCGCGCGATGAGACCGACCGAGAGGACATCGCCCGGTTCCGAATTGGCCTGCGCCGCAAGGGCGTCCGCGTCGACGGCCGGCACAAGGAGCGGGCCCACCAGGCCGGCATACGGCGATCCACGGTGCGCGCGGTGACGGCTCACGGCGACCGGGAGCGGGGCGTTGCCGGGTGGGAACACGGCCGCATCGTCGATGAGCCCTGCGAGCAGGGCGGGAGGCGCCGGGGACATGGCGGACACGCTACTAGGCTGGAGAGGCACAGGTTCCGACACGCATTCGACACAACGAGGTGGAGACGAAGTGGCGCACTACCAGTCGATGGGCAGCATCCCGCCCAAGCGGCACACGCAGCACCGGCGACCGGCCGGACGGGGCAAGGTCGGCGAGCTCTACTACGAGGAGCTCATGGGCGAGGAGGGCTTCTCCTCCGACTCCTCCCTGCTCTACCACCGCAACATCCCGTCGACGATCGTGGACGCGCGCGAATGGGCGATCGGGGACCTGTCCACGACGCCCAACCACCCGCTCAAGCCTCTGCACCTCCAGCCGCACGCGCTCTTCGACAGCGCGAGGACGGTCAAGCAGACCGACGTCGTGACCGGACGCCGGCTCCTGCTCGGCAACGGTGACGTGCGGATCTCGTATGCCGTGGCCGGCGCCACGAGCCCGTGGTACCGCAACGGCATCGGGGACGAGTGCGTCTACGTCGAGCGCGGCGCCGCCCGGGTCGAGACCGTCTTCGGGGCGTTCGAGGTGGCCCAGGGCGACTACGTCATCATCCCGAGGGCGACGACCCACCGCTGGATCCCGAAGACGTCGCGCAAGGACCCGCTGCGGGCCTACTGCATCGAGGCCAACAGCCACATCGCGCCGCCCAAGCGCTACCTCAGCAAGTACGGCCAGCTGCTCGAGCACAGCCCCTACTGCGAGCGCGACCTGCGGGTCCCGCGGGGACCCCTGCTCGCCGAGGACGTGGGTGCGAAGGAGGGCGACGAGACCGAGGTCTACATCAAGCACCGGGGGAGCGGTCCCGCCAGCAGCGGCGGCATCGTCGGCACGGTGCACACGCTGCCCTTCCACCCGCTCGACGTCGTCGGCTGGGACGGCTGCCTCTACCCGTACGTCTTCAACGTGCGCGACTACGAGCCCATCACCGGGAGGGTGCACCAGCCGCCGCCCGTCCACCAGGTCTTCGAGGGCTGGAACTTCGTCGTCTGCAACTTCGTGCCGCGCAAGGTCGACTACCACCCCCTGTCGATCCCGGTGCCCTACTACCACTCCAACGTCGACTCCGACGAGGTCATGTTCTACGTCGAGGGCGACTACGAGGCACGCAAGGGCTCGGGCATCGGGCAGGGCTCGATCTCGCTGCACCCGGGCGGGCACGCCCACGGGCCGCAGCCCGGTGCCGCGGAGGCGTCGATCGGGGCCGAGTACTTCGACGAGCTCGCCGTCATGGTCGACACGTTCCGGCCGCTCGACCTCGGTGAGGGAGGGCTCGCGTGCGACGACGGCAGGTACCACCTCAGCTGGAGCGGCAACCGTGCCAAGCCGGCCGACGCGGCCGAGGTCCACAGCATCGACTGAGCGTCCTCACCGCACGACCACGCCCCCACGTCGACCGAGGTCGACGCGGGGGCGGGGTCGTGAGTGCGACGTCCGGGTCAGGGAACCAGGGTGATCCGGTTCTGCGGGCCGGGGTTCACGGTGCCGAGGTCCTCGACGTAGCGGGAGAACGCATCGAGGTCGATCTCCCCGACGAACCGGTTGGTGCCGTTGCGGAAGACGCTGAAGCCGTCACCACCGTCGGCGAGGAAGTTGTTGACCGTGACGCGGTAGGTCGCAGACGGGTCGAGCGGCGCACCGTTGATCCGGATGTCGGAGACCAGGTCGCCGGCCGGCCCGGACGGCCCCGCGCTGGTGCGGACATACGTGAGGGACGCCGGGATCTGCAGCACCCCGTTGCCACCCGCGAACTGCTGCTCCAGCACGGCCTGGACGTCCGCACCTGTCATGTCCATGGTCACGAGGACGTTGGCGAAGGGTTGGACGCTGAAGGCCTCGCCGTAGGTGATCGGGCCCTCGTTGATGACCGCCCGGATGCCGCCGGCGTTCATGAACGAGATGTCCGCTGGCGCACCGTTGGTCCACCCGGCTCCGGAGGTCGCCCACAGTTGGGCGTCGGCGATGATGTCACCGAGCGAGGACTCACCAGCGGCATTCGCCGTCCGGCTGAGCTCCGCCGTGGCCGTGCCGATGACGCGGTTCTCGACCGGTGCGGCGATCTCGCCGTACTTGGCGATGAGAGCCGAGATGTCCTGGGCAGGCGCGACCGTGTCCCGCTTCACGATGACGTTGTTGATCGTCGCGGACACGACCTCCTTGGTCGCCCGGCTGATCGACAGGTCGATGTCCGTGACGAGACGGCCGGCCGAGGCCGCACCGGTGACCATGATTCCCGTGCCGGCGAGGTCCGGGCAGTTGAGGGCCCAGTTCGTGTGGCCGGTGACGACGAGGTCGATCTCCGGGTTGAAGCGCTTGACCACCTCGACGCCCGCACCCGTCGGGTTGGCGCAGGTGTTGATGGTCGTCTCGTTGAGCGGGGTGCCGGAGCTGCCGCCCTCGTGGAGGAGCACGACGATCGTCTCCACCCCCTGCTTCTTGAGCTCGGGCACGAGGGCGTTCACCGAGTCGGCCTCGTCGTGGAAGTCGAGGTTCTCGGTGGCGGCGGCGGTGACGACGCTGGGCGTTCCCTCGAGGGTCATGCCGACGACCGCGACCTTGGCGCCGTCGAACTCGTGGACGGCGTAGGGCGGGAAGATCGTGTCGCCGCTGTCCTTGTACGTCACGTTGGCGGCGAGGAAGTCGAAGTCGGCGCCCTCGAAGCCGTCGCCACCGAAGCAGCCGTCGACAGGGTGGCAGCCGCCCTCCTGCATGCGGACGAGCTCCTCCGGGCCCTCGTCGAACTCGTGGTTGCCCACTCCGTTGTAGTCCAGGCCCATGAGGTTCATGGCCTCGATGGACGGCTCGTCGTGGAAGATCGCGGACACGAGGGGCGTGGCGCCGATGAGGTCCCCGGCCGAGACGAACAGGGAGTTCGGGTTCGTGGCCTCGAGGTCGCGGACGTGCTGCGCGAGGTACTCCGCGCCACCGGCGGGCGTGTTGCCGATACGGCCGCCCGAGCTGGTCGAGTCCGGCGGCCGGAGCTGGCCGTGGAAGTCGTTGAGGGCCAGCACCTGCACCTCGGTCGTCTGGGCCTTCCTCTCCCCCTTCCCGCCATCGGGCGGCGCGGCCGTGGCCCCGGGGATGAAGGCCGGCAGCAGCAGCGCTGATCCGGCGACGAGCACTGCAAGGGACCTATGACGCACGACGCATCCTCCTGGACCGATTTCGGCACGAATGACCGGAGGTTAGCCGGTGAGGGGCCAGGAGGCCATGGCCCACCTGAACCCCCCCTCCGCGCCCGGCCGAGCGCGTCGGCTCAGAGGTAGATCGTGGGGATGGCCGGGTCGCCGTGGCTCAGCTGGTGAGCCGACCGGGGCAGCTCGGCCACCGAGGCCTCGTGGCGCTCGCGCGCGGTCGCCAGCTCGACGTGCTCGCCACCGACGATCTCGCCGGCTCGGACGTAGTCGACGAGGAGCGTGCGGTCGTCCCCGTCGTCGACGGGGGCCTCGCCGACGCCGATCACCTCGGCCTCGGCGGTGCCGCGGGCGTCCCGCCGCCGCAGCGCGAACTTGCGGCCGCCGACCGACGCCTTGTCCTTGCTGGCCTTGGCCACGCCGACCATCGCGCCCGAGTCGTCCGCCCGCGCCACGAGCTTGTAGACCATGCCGGCGGTCGGTGCCCCGGAGCCGGTGACGAGCTGGGTGCCGACGCCGTACGCGTCGACCGGCCCCGCCGCGAGCCCGGCGATGGCGAACTCGTCGAGGTCGGAGGTCACGACGATGCGGGTCGAGGTGGCGCCGAGCGCGTCGAGCTGCTCACGCACGTCCTGCGCCTGGTCGAGCAGGTCCCCGCTGTCGAGGCGGACCGCACCCAGCCCGGTGCCGGCGACCTCCACGGCGATCTCGACGGCGCGCTGGACGTCGTAGGTGTCGACGAGCAGGGTCGTGCCCACCCCCATGGCCTCGACCTGTGCCGTGAAGGCCTGCCGCTCGTCGTCGTGCAGGAGGGTGAACGAGTGCGCCGCGGTCCCCGCGGTGGGGACGCCCCAGCGTCGGCCCGCCTCGAGGTTGGACGTCGCGGCGAACCCGGCGATGTGGGCCGCCCGGGCAGCCGCCACCGCGGCCTCCTCATGGGTGCGCCGTGAGCCCATCTCGATGCACGGCCTGGTGCCTGCGGCCCCGGTCATCCGGGATGCGGCACTCGCGATCGCACTGTCGTGGTTGAGGATCGAGAGGATGAGCGTCTCGAGGACGACGCCGTGGGCGAAGTCCGACTCGACCACGAGCACGGGTGAGCCGGGGAACCAGGCCTCGCCCTCGGCATACCCCCGGATGTCGCCGTCGAAGCGGTAGTCCGCGAGGAACTGCAGGGTCGGCTCGTCGACGACCCTGCTCGCGCGCAGGGCTGCGACCTCGGCGTCCCCGAATCGGAACCGCTCGATGGCGTCGAGCACGCGCCCGGTGCCGGCGAGCACGCCGTAGCGGCGCCCCTCGGGCAGCCGACGGGCGAAGGTCTCGAAGACGCAGCGACGGCCGGCCGCTCCCGAGCGCAGGGCCGCCTGCACCATCGTCAGCTCGTAGTGGTCGGTCAGGAGGGCGGTGGACGCGGGGGCGGCGACTGGCTCTGGCCTCATCCCCGGGAGCCTATTGTGGGAGTCGTGTCCATCGCGCCCGTGCAGGAGGAGACCACCTCCTCCGACTCCCTGGTCGAGGCCGACATCCCGTGGATCACGCTGGTGTGGAACGACCCCGTGAACCTCATGTCGTACGTCACCTACGTCTTCCAGAGCTACTTCGGCTACGACCGCGCCAAGGCCGAGAAGCTCATGATGGACGTCCACGTCAAGGGTCGCGCCGTCGTCTCGCACGGCCCGCGCGAGAAGATGGAGATCGACACCGAGGCCCTCCAGGGCTACGGGCTGTGGGCCACCTTCCAGAAGGACGACTGATGGCCCGCGCCTTCTCCCGTCGTGGCCGGGGAAAGAGCATCCGGTATGCCGCGAAGCTCGATGCCATGGAACGCGCGGTCGTCGCCGGGCTGATGGAGCAGGTCCACGACCTCGTGGCGCCGGACGACGGCGCCGAGGGCACGTCCGGCGACGGCTACGACTTCGACTCCATCGTCTCGGGGCTGGGTGGCCTGGGCATGGGGGTGTCGGTGTCCGCGGAGGACCAGACGCCCGACTCCCGCCCGGTGCCGGCGGACGCGCGGTCCTTCGGGACGCGCGACCCTGCGCTCGAGCGACTGCTGCCCGCCGGCAACCGGACCGACGACCAGGTGTCCGCGGAGTTCCGGCGCCTCACCGAGCACGGTCTGCGCCAGCGCAAGGCCCGGCACCTCGAGTCGGCCATCGCCGCCCTGCGTGCACCCGGCTCGGGGGTGGAGCTGGACGAGCGCACCGCGGTCGACTTCGTCGTCGCCCTCACCGACGTGCGCCTCGTGCTGGGGGAGCGGCTCGGGCTGCGGGAGGACGCCGACGTCGACCGCCTCGAGGAGGAGCTCGAGGACGCCGACCCGGACGACCCACGAGCGCACGCGATGGCGGTGTACGACTTCCTCACCTGGCTGCAGGAGACCCTGGCGACGGCGATGCTGCCGGGGGCGTCCACGTCCCAGCCGGACGCCTGACGGCGGCGCGCCGGTGGCGAAGGCCACGGCCACCCACGCGGTGTGGCTGCGAGCGCTTAGCCTGTGCCGGTGGCTGACTTCCCCATCGGGATCTTCGACTCCGGTTACGGCGGGCTGACCGTCGCCCGGGCCGTCATCGACCAGCTGCCCCACGAGTCGGTGGCCTACCTCGGTGACACTGCCCGCACGCCCTACGGGCCGCGCCCCATCGCGCAGACCCGGGCGTTCGCGCTGGAGTGCCTCGACCGCCTCGTCGACCACGGTGTCAAGGCCCTCGTCATCGCCTGCAACACGGCCAGCGCCGCCGTGCTCCACGATGCGCGCGAGCGGTACGACGTGCCCGTGGTCGAGGTCATCCGCCCGGCCGTGCGCCGCGCCGTCGGTGCCACCCGCACCGGCCGGATCGGGGTCATCTCGACGGTCGGCACGCACCAGTCGCGTGCCTACCTCGACGCCTTCGCGGCGGCGCCCCACCTCGACGTGACCAGTGGTCCCTGCCCGCGCTTCGTCGACTTCGTCGAGGCCGGGGTGACCGGCGGCGAGGAGGTGAGGGCGGTGGCACGGGAGTACCTCGCGCCGTTCCAGGAGCGAGAGGTCGACACACTGATCCTCGGGTGTACGCACTACCCCTTGCTCTCCGCCGTGATCTCCTATGTCATGGGCCCGGACGTCACGCTCGTGTCCTCCGCCGACGAGACCGCGAAGGAGCTCTACCGCGTGCTCTCCGACGGCGACCTGCTCCGTTCCGACGCCTCACCGGCGCCGCAGCACGGCTTCACCACGACGGGTGACCCCGAGGAGTTCCGCCGGCTGGCGCTGCGCTTCCTGGGGCTGGGGCCGGACGTCGGGCACGTCTTCACCTCACCGGTGCGCGTGGCCGAGGTGGTCGCGTGAGGCTCACTGTCCTCGGCTGCAGCGGCTCGTTCGCCGGGCCCACCTCGGCGGCGTCGAGCTACCTCGTCAGCGCCGACGACGCCGACGGCCGGACCTGGAACGTCCTGCTCGACCTCGGCTCCGGCGCTCTCGGACCGCTCCAGCGTCACGTCGAACCCCAGGCGCTCGACGCGGTCTTCCTCAGCCACCTGCACCCCGACCACTGCGCCGACCTGTGCGGGCTCTACGTCGCCTACACGTACGGTCCCGCCGGTGCGCCCGAGGGGCGGCTGCCGGTGTGGGGTCCGGCGGGCACGGCGAGCCGCCTCTCGCTGATGTACCACGGCCTCGAGGACGGTGCCCTCGGGCGGGTCTTCGACGTCGGCCGGATCGTGGACCGTGAGGCGGTGCAGGTCGGCCCGCTCACCATCACGCCGTATGCCGTGCTCCACCCGGTCGAGGCGTTCGGCTTCCGGGTCGAGGCGGACGGGGTGGTGCTCGCCTACACGGGGGACACCGACACCTGCGACAACCTCGGCCCACTCCTGCGTGACGCCGACCTCGTGCTCGCCGACTCGGCGTTCGTCGACGGTCGCGACGACGCCCGTGGCGTCCACCTCTCCGCGAGCAGGGCGGCGTTGGCCGCGCTCGACGCCGGTGGGGTGAAGCGGCTGATGCTCACCCACATGCCGGCCTGGAACGACCCCGAGGTCTGCCGTGCCCAGGCGGAGGAGCACTGGCCGGGCGTCGAGGTCGCCGAACCGGATTCGGTGCACGACTTCGGGTCACGCCACGTCGTCCACGGCGTCTAGCCTGCGGGGGTGACTTCACCCCAGACCAGACATGACGGCCGCACCCCCGAGCAGCTGCGCGAGGTGCGCATCACCCGCAACTGGCTCGACCACGCCGAGGGCAGCGTGCTCGTCGAGTTCGGCCGCACCCGGGTGCTGTGCGCCGCCTCCTTCACCTCGGGAGTGCCCCGCTGGATGAAGGGCCAGGGCACCGGCTGGGTCACCGCCGAGTACGAGATGCTCCCGCGCTCGACCAACACCCGGTCCGACCGCGAGTCCCGCAAGGGCAAGGTCGGCGGCCGCACCCACGAGATCTCGCGGCTCATCGGACGCTCGCTGCGGGCGGTCATCGACACCAAGGCCTTGGGTGAGAACACCATCGTCGTCGACTGCGACGTGCTCCAGGCCGACGGCGGCACGCGGACCGCCGCCATCACCGGTGCCTACGTCGCGCTCGCCGACGCGATCGAGGACGCCCGGGCCAAGGGCCTGATCGCCAAGGCCGCCTCGCCGTTGTCCGACTCGATCGCCGCCGTCAGCGTCGGCGTGGTCGCGGGCAACCCGGTCCTCGACCTCGACTACCCCGAGGACTCCACCGCCGACACCGACATGAACGTCGTCATGACCGGCTCGGGCCGCTACGTCGAGGTGCAGGGCACGGCCGAGGGTGCCGGCTCGGCCTTCGACCGTGACCGGCTCCTCGCGCTGCTCGACCTCGCCGCCACCGGCTGCGCCGAGCTGACCCTCGCCCAGCAGCAGGCCCTCGTCGAGATCCCGCGGGTGCGGGTGCGATGACCCGGCTCGTCCTCGCCACCCAGAACGAGCACAAGGTCCACGAGCTGCGACAGATCCTCGGCGACCTCGTCGACGAGCTCGGCCTCGAGGTCGTGGGTGCCTCCGAGTTCCCCGACGCACCCGACGTCGTCGAGAGCGAGGTGACCTTCGAGGGCAACGCCCGGCTCAAGGCCGTCGCTGTCGCCCGGGCCACCGGCCTGCCGAGCGTCGCCGACGACTCCGGCCTGGCCGTCGACGTCCTCGGCGGCTCGCCCGGGGTCTTCTCGGCCCGGTGGGCCGGCTCGCACGCCGGGGCCGATGCTCCGCGCGCGGCTCGCGACCGGGCCAACCTCTCCCTGCTCCTCGAGCAGATCGGTGACGTGCCCGACGAGCACCGTGCTGCGTCGTTCGTCTGCGCTGCCGTCCTCGCCATGCCGGACGGCTCGATCGAGGCAGTCGAGGGGCGCGTCACCGGGACGATCCGCCGCGAGGCGGTGGGGGAGAACGGCTTCGGCTACGACCCGATCTTCGTCCCCGACGGCGACACCCGCTCGCTGGCGGAGTACACCGACGTCGAGAAGAACGCGATCTCCCACCGGGGTCTGGCCTTCCGCGCCATGGTCCCGATCCTTCGCGAACGGCTCGCTCTGCTGGGATAGCCGTGCTTGCGCGCGACGCGCGCGGCGTCGCTGGTCGTACTCGTGGGTGCCAGAGGGGGGACTCGAACCCCCACGCCGAAGCACGGCATCCTAAGTGCCGCGTGTCTACCAGTTCCACCACTCCGGCGAGGTGCCGCACAGGGCAACTCGAACCTCAGATGGTAGCCGTCCGGGATGGTGCCCCGGCCTTGCGCCCCTTGCTCTTGCCGGCGAAGTTCGGAGTCGGGCTGTGGCAGTTCGGGCACAGGAACCGAAGGTTGGTGGGAACGTTGTTGTGGAAGTCTCCATCGATGTGGTCGACGTGCAACGTCAGCCTCTGACCACACCACGTGCCGTCGTTGTCGCAGAGCTCGCACTCCCATGTGCGTCCGATGGCCAGGAGCGCACGTTTGAGCTGATGGGGCTTGCGCCGAGGCGAGCCCACCGGGATGGGGGTGAAGACCTGATCCGGCGTCAGGCGGTTCGGGGCAGTTCGTCCGCGGCGACGGGTGAAGTGATCGGTCGCCAGAGCCATCTCCTTGATGCGGCGGGCCACCAGAGCCTGGGTGCCGCCAGCTTGTGGAATCTCCAGGCGCCTGAGCACGTCAGCGTACGAGTCCGCTTCCGCCACAACGGGTGCGAGCAGTTCGGCTGTGTAAATTCGCCTCCCCGTGCCATCACGCTAGGTGCGGGCTCTGACATCCGTGGACAACGCCACCGCACGGTGCGCGCTGCCGGGGACGGCCCCGCTGATAGTTTGTCGAGAGCCGACCATTCGAGGAGAACTGCGTGACTGAGCGACTCAGTCCGGGCGATGTTGCACCGGACTTCACCCTGAGCACCGACACCGGCGAGAGCGTGTCGCTCTCGGACCTGCGCGGGCGCAAGGTCATCGTCTACTTCTACCCGGCCGCCATGACCCCCGGCTGCACCAAGCAGGCCTGCGACTTCAGTGAGTCGCTCGAGTCGCTCAAGGCCGACGGCTACACCGTGCTCGGCATCTCGCCGGACAAGCCGGAGAAGCTCGCGACGTTCCGCGACAAGGAGCACCTCTCGCTGACCCTGCTGTCGGACCCGGACAAGTCGGTCATGACAGCGTGGGGCGCCTACGGTGAGAAGAAGATGTACGGCAAGGTCGTCCAGGGCGTCATCCGCTCGACCCTCGTGGTCGACGAGGACGGCAAGGTCGAGCACGCCTTCTACAACGTCAAGGCCACGGGTCACGTCGCCAAGCTGCGGCGCGACCTCGCACTGAGTGAGGACTGATCCATGACCAACATCCCCGCCCTCGAGGCCGACATCGCCGAGCGCCGCGTGCGCCTGGCCCGGACCCTCGACGAGCTCACCGCCAAGGCGACGCCCTCGGCGATCGCGAAGCGGCAGGTGCAGCAGGCCAAGGCTCGCTTCGCCGACGCCACGACGACTCCCGAGGGTGACCTGCGCGTCGAGCGCGTGGCCGCGGCCGTGGCCGTCGTCGCCGTCATCGTGGCGCTGCGGGTGCTGCGCCGACGCCGCCACTGAGCCGCCGGATCTCGGCGCGCTCCTCGTCGATGATCCGTTCCGCCAGCTCGCCCGCCAGGCCCGAGAGGTCTCGCATCATCGGCCGGTATGTCGTGTCCGTCGGCTGCTCGGGCTACTGGGCCTCCCTGCTCCCCATCTGCCGACCGTCATCGCGGGCGGCCGAACGTGCGAGGAGCCCCGCACGGTGTCCGTGCGGGGCTCCTCGTCGGTGGTGCGCCATCAGGGACTCGAACCCCGAACCCGCTGATTAAGAGTCAGCTGCTCTGCCAATTGAGCTAATGGCGCGCGATCGGAGACATTAGCAAAGGTTCGCCGCGGTTGCGAAATCGGTCGCGCGAGGTGCAGCCGGGCGTCGGTCAGGCGGTCCCGCGGTCCCGGCGGATGGCGTAGAGCGTTGCGGCCCCCGCGCCGGCGAGAGCCGCGAACACGACGAACCACACCGCCGTCGGCGTGCCCCCGGTCGTCCCTCCCTCGGGCGCTGCCTCGGCCGTCGGCGAGGCCGAAGGGTCGGGCGTGGCAGCGGCACCGGCGGTGCCCGACGCGCTGGGCGAGGGGTCCTGGGCCGACGGGGTGGCGGGGGGCGAGGGCGAGGCCAGGGGATCTCCCGCGACGGTGAACGTGGACGACCCGGAGATCGGGTGCGAGTCGGCGCTCACCACCCGGTAGGTGATCTTGTAGGAGCCGGCCGCGATCGGCTGGGCCACCGGCAGTGTGACCCTCGGGCCGTCCACCGATGCCTCTGCTCCGACCACGTCCCCGCCCTCACCGTCAGTCACCCGCACCGTGACGAACTGCGGGTTGATGTCCTCGTTGAAGGTGAGGACGAGTTCGGTGGGGGAGGCGGGGACGGTCGCCCCGTCGGCGGGCGAGCTCGACAGGAGCCGGGAGTGGGCGCTCGCCGGGAGTGCCGCGACACCGAGCCCCACCCAGGCGGTGAGGAGCAGCAGGGCCAGGCCACGTGTCGTCGATCGCATGTGCCCCAGTCTGCACAACGGGCCTGAGCATGACGAAAGCCCCTGCTGTGCAGGGGCTTTCGTATGGGGTGAGCGACGGGGCTTGAACCCGCGACCCCCGCGACCACAACGCGGTGCTCTACCGGCTGAGCTACGCCCACCAAGGTCACTGACCGGCATACGAACGAGTCGTGCCGAGGCAGCGCGAACTATCGTACCTGCTCGCCGGGGGTGCTCCCGACCACCTCGGACGGCGCCGGCGGAGCCGGCGCCGAGTGGTCCACGACGTGCTCGGTGGCGATGGCCTTGAGCTCCTCGCTCGTGCGGCCCGGGGGGTCGACGAAGACGGCGGCGCGGTAGTAGCGCAGCTCGGCGATCGACTCCTTGATGTCGGCCAGTGCACGGTGGCCGCCGGACTTCTCGGGGGCCGAGAAGTAGGCGCGCGGGTACCAGCGGCGCGACAGCTCCTTGATCGAGGAGACGTCGATGATGCGGTAGTGCAGGTGCTCCTCGAGCTGCCTCATGTCGCGCGCGAGGAAGCCCCGATCCGTGGCGACCGTGTTGCCGCCCAGCGGCGCCTTGCGCGGCTCCGGCACCCAGGCCCGCACGTAGTCGAGGACGCGCTGCTCCGCCTCCTCGATGCTCACGCCGTGCGCCAGCTCGTCGAGGAGCCCGGAGGTCGTGTGCATCTCGCGGACGAAGTCGCCCATCTGGGTGAGCGCGGCCTCGGGCGGGCGGATGACGACGTCGACGCCCTCGCCCAGGACGTTGAGCTCGAAGTCGGTGACGAGGGCGGCCACCTCGACCAGGGCATCGTGCTCGAGGGAGAGCCCGGTCATCTCGCAGTCGATCCAGACGATGCGGTCGGTGAGGGCTCGGTCAGACGTGGCAGACATGGCGTCCACTGTATGGCGCTGCACTAGTCTCGCTGTCCATGACAGGGGAGCAGGCGGTCGGCGCGCACACACCCGGATCGGCGCACCAGCAGCCCGCCGGAGTGGCCGTGCACCGCGGCCGTTCGCTGCTGCGGCGGTGGTTGCTCCTGGGGATCGCGACCGTGGGCTTCGGTCTCGCCGCGCTCACCGTCGCCGTGGCCATCGGGGCCGCGGCCGGGGTGAGCGCCACCCTGCTCGGCCTCGTCGTGGCGATCATCCCGCTGGGCATCGTCGTCCCCACCTTCATGTGGCTGGACCGCTTCGAGGCCGAGCCGACGCGCTACCTCGTCATGGCCTTCCTGTGGGGAGCGCTCATCGCGGTCCTCATCGCGATGACGCTCAACACGGCCGGCCAGCTCGTCCTGTGGGGGTCGCTGCCCGAGGCCGAGTCCCTCGCCCTGACCGCCGTCTTCATCGCGCCCGTGGTCGAGGAGGCCGCCAAGGGCCTGCTCGTCCTGCTCGTCTGGCGGCTGGCGAAGCGCGAGTTCGACGGCATCACCGACGGCATGGTCTACGCAGGGGTCACCGCCGCCGGCTTCGCCTTCACCGAGAACATCCAGTACCTCGCGCTCGCCTGGGTCGAGCACGGCCAGGACGGCCTCACCGCCACGTTCGTGGGCCGGTGCCTGCTCTCGCCGTTCGCGCACCCGATGTTCACCATCTGCACGGGCATCGGCATCGGGATCGCTGCCACGTCCCGGCGCGGACCGGTCAAGGTCGTCGCCCCGCTGCTCGGCTTCGTCATCGCGGTCATCGCCCACGCCGTCTGGAACCTCGCCGCCGTGAGCGGTGGCGAGGGCCTCATCGCCGTCTACCTGCTCGTCGAGGTGCCGCTGTTCCTCGCCTTCGTCGGGTTCGTCGTCTGGGTCCGGCGCCGGGAGGGCCGGCTCATCGGCCAGTTCCTCCACCCGTATGCCGACGCCGGGTGGTTCTCGCCCGCGGAGGTCGCGATGCTGTCGTCGATGCCACGGCGGCGTGAGGCCCGGCAGTGGGCCCGGACCAACGCCGGCCGCCGAGGCCTGCGCTCGATGGAGGACTTCCAGGACGTCGCGAGCGAGCTGGCCCTCCTCCGTCGGCGGATGCACCACTCGGCGGCCGATGCCCGGGCGGTCGCGGAGGAGCGCGAGCTGCTCCGTGCCCTCGTCGAGCACCGGCGCGAGTTCGCCGGGCAGGTCCTCTGATGCCGGCACCGTCGGTCGTCGACCTCGCACGCGCCCTCGCACCAAGGCTCGTCGAGCTGCGGCACGACCTGCACCGCCACCCCGAGCTCGGCAACCACCTTCCCCGCACCCAGCGCGCGGTCCTCGACGCCCTCGCGGGTCTCGACCTCGAGATCACGCTCGGCGATCAGCTGAGCAGCGTCGTCGCCGTGCTGCGTGGCCGTGGTGCTGCTCCCGCGGGAGTCCGGCCGGTGGTCCTGCTGCGTGGCGACATGGACGCGCTGCCGGTGACCGAGGCGACCGGGGTGGACTTCGCCTCCGAGCGGCACGGGTTGATGCATGCCTGCGGCCACGACCTGCACGTCGCCGGCCTCGTCGGGGCGGCCCGAGTCCTGGACGCCCGGCGCGACGACCTCGCCGGCGACGTCGTCCTCATGTTCCAGCCGGGGGAGGAGGGTCCGGGAGGTGCCGAGCCCATGCTGGCCGAAGGACTGCTGGACGTGGCCGGCCGTCGGGTCGACGCGGCATACGCCGTGCACGTGTATGCCGCGCAGCACCCTCGCGGAGTGTGGTTCGGTCGTCCCGGTCCCCAGATGGCTGCCGCCGACGAGGTCCGGATCAGGGTGCACGGCAGGGGTGGTCACGGGTCGCAGCCGCACATGGCGCTCGACCCGGTGCCGGTCGCCTGCGAGATCGTGCTCGCCCTCCAGACGATGGTCACCCGGCGGTTCGACGCGTTCGACCCGGTCGTCGTCACGGTGGGCCGGATCAGCTCCGGCACGGTCAACAACGTCATCCCCGACACGGCCGAGATCGACGCGACCCTGCGCACCTTCTCGCCGGAGCACCGCGAGCTCGCCCACGCCGAGATCGCTCGCGTCGCCGAGCACGTCGCTGCGGCTCACCACCTCACGGCCACGGTGGAGATCAGCGGGGGCTACCCGGTCACGGTGAACGACCCGGACGAGTTCGCCCTGGCGCAGGCGACGGTGGTCGACCTCTTCGGAGCCGACCGGTGGGCCGACATGGTCAACCCGGAGGCGGGCGCGGAGGACATGTCGTTCGTGCTCGAGCAGGTGCCCGGCGCCTACCTCAACATCGGGGCGTGCGTGAGCGACAACCACACGACGGCCGACGACAACCACTCGCCGCGGGCGGCCTACGACGACTCGGTCATTCCCGACATCGCGGCACTGCTCGCCGAGGTCGCGCTGCGGCGCTCGGCGGCCGGCGTTCAGCCCGGCTGAAAGCGCACCGACAGCGGCCGTGAGGTCAGCACCGCCACTGCGGCGCGGTGGTCGCGCGCGCCGACGTCGACGTCCGCGAGCTGCGTCGGACCCGGAGGGTGCTGCGCGGCCTTCCACTCCACCAGGGCGGCCATCTGGTCGGGTGGTGACACGACGACCTGGCTGGGGTCGACGACGAGCCCGTGTCCGGTGGCCTTGAGGACCGCCTCCTTGCGGGCCCAGACCAGTGCCCGGGCGGCCAGCAGGTCGTCGCCCACAAGGCCCTCGAGCCAGGGCGTCTCGGCGTCGTCGAGGGTGACCGAGCCGAAGCCGTCGAAGTCCGCCGACTCGAGGTCCTCGACGTCGACCCCGACCTCGCCCAGACGGGTGACCGCTGCGACGGCGAGGTGCTCGCCGTAGGACACCGACACGAAGACGTCCCTCATCCCGACGATGTGCGGCTTCCCGTGCCGATGGGTTCCGCACGTGGCACAGCGCCTCTCGAACGACAGCGCGCGTGGGTCGGCACCGGTCTGCTCGGCGACCAGCCGCCGCAGCAGGGCGTGCGCGGTGACGAAGGGGTTCGGGTCGGACCTGCGGTGGGCCCGTTCACGCTCCCCGGCGTCCAAGAGGTCGAGCAGCCGCGAGTCGTCCACCACGCGAGTGGCGCTGACGACGACGGACATAGGCCGATCATGTCACCACGGTCGTCGGCCCGGTCCGCGATCGGTGGCAGCGCGGTACGTTCGGCGGTGTGGAGCGCGTCGAGGTCGGTGGGGTCGAGGTGGCCTACGAGCGGGTGGGGTCCGGGCCGCCGCTGGTCCTCGTGCACGGTGCCGCCCTGGACGCCCGCAGCTGGCGTCCGCAGCTCGCCGGCTTGCGCGACGAGCTCACGGTCGTCGCGTGGGACGAGCCGGGCGTGGGACGGTCCGCTGCCGTCCCGGCGGACTTCACCCTGGCCGACTTCGCCGACGCCCTCGCCGGACTGGTCGCCCACCTCGGGCTGGGGCCGGCACACGTCGGCGGCCTGTCGTGGGGTGGGACGGTCGTCCTCCAGTGCTACCGCCGCCACCCCGAGCTCTTCGAGTCGCTCATCATGGTCGACGCGTATGCCGGGTGGAAGGGATCGCTGCCCGCCGACGAGGTGCGGGCCCGGGTCGACGGGGTCCGGGCGATGCTGGCGGCGCCGGCGGAGGAGTTCGACCCCACCCTGCCCGGCCTCTTCGCGCAGGAGCCGTCGGCCTCGCTCGTCGCGGAGATGACCGCGATGGCCCGGGACGTGCTCCCCGGCACGCTCGCGCTCGAGCTGGGGCTCATGGCCGAGGCGGACCTCAGCGACGTCCTGCCCCTGGTCACGGTCCCCACGCTGCTGGTCTGGGGCGAGCTCGACGCGCGCTCACCCCTGCGGGTCGCCCACGAGTTCGCCTCGGCGATTCCGCACGCCGAGCTCGTCGTCGTCCCCGGCGCCGGCCACATGAGCCCGCTCGAGGAGCCGGAGCTGGTCAACGACGCTATCCGCACCTTCGTGCGAGCCCAGGCTCGCGGCGCTCCCGGGCGGCTGTAGCCACCTCGGGCGCAGCCACGCCTCGCACGCTCGGCGTGCTCTGCGCCCCCGTCGGCGCTCTCACTCCGTTCGAGGCGCCTGTTACCTCTGCCGCGAGCGCAGCCACGCCTCGCACGCTCGGCGTGCTCTGCGCCCCCGTCGGCGCTCTCACTCCGTTCGAGGCGCCTGTTACCTCTGCCGCGAGCGCAGCCACGCCTCGCACGCTCGGCGTGCTCTGCGCCCCCGTCGGCGCTCTCACTCCGTTCGAGGCGCCTGTTACCTCTGCCGCGAGCGCAGCCACGCCTCGCACGCTCGGCGTGCTCTGCGCCCCCGGCAGGACTCGAACCTGCAACCTGCGGATTAGAAGGCCGCTGCGCTATCCATTGCGCCACGAGGGCTGGTCGAGCGGCAGTCTAGTGAGGACCGGCATACGGGTGTGCATGCTCGTCAGCTCCGGGTGGACCGATGGGGTTCGCGAACCGCAACGGTGTTCGGGAACCTGGACGAACCGGCTCGCGAGGAGGACGTGGGTTCGCGAACCGGATGGTGTCGCGCGACCCCGGGCGCCGGTTCCCCTCGAGGGAGGAGCTCGGAACCCTGTTCCCGCTGGTCAGGGGTCGGCCCGTCGCCGCGCGCAGGGGCGTCATGTCGTTAGGGTGACGTGGTGACCACCTCCGACACGACCCGGGCGAGCATCCTCGTCGAGGCCGTGAGCGGACTGCGCGACGCGGTGCAGGCCTCGGTGCTGCCGCTCAGCACGCCCGGGCAGACGTCCGGGCTCGCGGTCCGCAAAGAGCTCCTCGACCAGCTCGACGACTACGTCCTGCCCCGCCTGCGCTCGATCGACGCCCCGCTGCTCGCGGTCGTGGGCGGCTCGACCGGTGCCGGCAAGTCCACGCTCGTGAACTCGATCGTCGGCGCTCGGGTCAGCCGCTCCGGTGTGCTCCGGCCGACGACGACGAGCCCGGTGCTCGTCCACCACCCGCAGGACGAGCGCTGGTTCGCCGACCAGCGCATCCTCCCGAGCCTGGCGCGGGTCACCGGCGGCCCCGGCGAGGAGGGCCAGCCCGGCACCGTCCGCCTCGTCGCGTCCTCCACACTGCCGGCCGGCATGGCGCTGCTCGACGCGCCCGACATCGACTCCGTCGTCCAGGCCAACCGGGAGCTCGCCTCCCAGCTGCTCTCCGCCGCCGACCTGTGGCTGTTCGTGACCACCGCCGCCCGCTACGCCGACGCCGTCCCGTGGGACCTCCTGCGCACCGCTGCCGAGCGCGGCACGGCCGTTGCCATCGTCCTCGACCGCATCGCTCCCGAGGCGGTCGACGAGATCCGGCCGCACCTCGCGTCGATGCTGCGCGAGCAGGGCCTGCCGACCGCGCCCATCTTCACCGTCCCCGAGTCCGACCTCACCTCCGAGGGCTTCCTGCCGGCCGAGTCGATGGGCCGGCTCAAGGCGTGGCTCGACGCGCTCGCCAGCGACTCACGCGCCCGGGCGGTCGTCGTGAGCCAGACCCTCCGTGGCGCGATGGGGTCGCTGACCGGGCGGACCGCGAGCCTTGCCCAGGCGTCCGACGAGCAGGCCGCGGCCGCGCGAGGTCTCGTCGCCGCCGCGGCCGACAACTACGACCGGGCGACCGAGGGCGTCAAGGACGGCATGACCGACGGCACGCTCCTGCGCGGCGAGGTGCTCGCCCGCTGGCAGGAGTTCGTCGGCACCGGTGAGTTCTTCCGCCAGATCGAGTCGACCCTCTCCAAGTGGCGCGACAAGATCACGGCGAGCATCAAGGGTCAGCCCGCTCCGGCCGAGAATCTCGGCGAGGCGCTGCAGTCCGGTGTCGCCAACCTCCTCGTGTCGCACGCCACGGCCGCGTCGGCCGACACCGCCCGTGAGTGGCGGCGGCTGCCCGGTGGCGAGGCGCTCCTCGCATCGCACCCGGAGCTGGCCAAGCCGTCGCCGGACTTCAATCCCCGCGTCGAGGCGATGGTTCGCCAGTGGCAGGGCGAGGTGTTCGACATCGTGCGCAGCGAGGGCGGCAACCGTCGCACCAACGCGCGCATCGCGGCATACGGTGTCAACGCCATCGGCCTGTTCCTCATGCTCGTGTCGTTCGCGGCCACGGGCGGGCTCACCGGGGCCGAGGTCGGCATCGCGGGCGGAACGTCGGTGCTCGCGCAGCGCGTCCTCGAGGCGATCTTCGGGGACCAGGCGGTGCGCGAGATGGCGGCCAAGGCCCGCAGGAGCCTGCTCGAGCACGTCGAGACCCTGTATGCCGAGGAGCAGGACCGGTATGCCGTCGCCGTCGCGACCGTGGGCGACACCGCCCAGCAGTCGGCCGCGCTCCACGCCGCCGCCGCCCGCGTGCACGAGGTGAATGGATGAGCCCCTTGCGGATGGGCGGTGCCCGGGTCGAGGGCGTGTCCGCGGAGTCGCTCACGGCTGCGGCGGGGTCGCTCGACTCCGCGCTCGGCACCGGGGGCGAGCAGCTCCCCCCGGCGCCGTCGGCCAGGGCCGCCACCGTCGTCAAGAAGGTGGGGGAGCGGATGTCCCTCGTCGGCGGCCACACCGTCGTCGCCCTTGCGGGCGCCACCGGCAGCGGCAAGTCCTCCCTCTTCAACGCCCTCGTCGGCTCCGACGTCGCGACCGTCGGGGCCCGGCGTCCCACGACGTCCAAGCCCACGGCGGCGGTGTGGGGCGACGAGCCGGCCGGCCCCCTGCTGGACTGGCTCGGGGTCGTGAAGCGGCACCACGTCGACGGCGCGACCCGGGGGTCCGGCACGGTGGGCTCCCTCGACGGGCTCGTCCTGCTCGACCTCCCCGACTTCGACTCGCGCGAGACCTCGCACCGCGTGGAGGCCGAGCGCGTCCTCGAGCTCGTCGACGTCTTCGTCTGGGTGACCGACCCCCAGAAGTATGCCGACGCCCGGCTGCACGACGACTACGTCTCGGCGCTCGCGACCCACGACGCGGTCACCGTGGTCGTGCTCAACCAGGCGGACCGCCTCACCGCGGCGGAGGTCGAGACGTGTGTCGCCGACCTCCAGCGGCTCATGGCGCGTGACGGCATGCCGAACGCGACGGTCATCCCCACCTCCGCGCGCACCGGCGCGGGGCTCGACGTGCTCGGCCAGCGCCTGAGCAACGCGGTCACCGGCGCCAACGCCGCCCGGTCCCGTCTCGCCGCGGACGTGCGGCAGGCCGCCGCCGCGCTCCGGCCGGGCGTGGCCGACAGCGAGCCCGAGATCAAGGCCAAGGGGGAGCGCGACCTCGTCGACGCGCTGGCGCGGTCGGCCGGTGTCCCGACGGTCGTCCACGCCGTCGAGCGCGACTACCGCATGCAGGCCATCCAGCACACGGGGTGGCCGATGACGCGGTGGGTGCAGCGCTTCAAGCCTCGGCCGCTGCGCCGGCTCCGGCTCGACGACGGCCGGGGAGCCGTCACCGTGACGGAGGCCGACGTCCGCTCTGTCCTCGGGCGATCGTCCCTGCCCCCGCCGACGCCGGCCGCTCGTGCCGCCGTCGACCTCGCCACGCGCAGCCTCGCCGACAAGGCGGGCGCCTCCCTCCCGACGCCCTGGGGGGACGCGGTCGACGCCGCGGCGGCGCCTCCCGGCCACGCGATCGCCGACGCCCTCGACCAGGCGGTCATCGGCACGTCACTGCGCTCGCGCACCCCGGTGTGGTGGCGAGTCGTCGGCGTCGCGCAGGTCCTGCTCGCGCTGGTCGCGCTCGCGGGGCTGCTCTGGTTCCTTGTCCTCATGCTGCTCGGCTGGCTGCAGTTCCCCAGCATCGAGACGCCCATGTGGGGCCCGCTCCCATGGCCGTTCGTCCTGCTCGTCGGTGGGGTGCTCGCCGGGCTGCTCCTCGCCCTGGTGTCCCGCTTCCTCGCCGGGATCGGGGCACGACGGCGCGGCGCCGTCATGGACAAGCGCCTGCGGAGCTCCATCAGTGCCGTCGCCGAGGAGCGCATCCTCGCTCCGGTGACGGCCGTCCTCGAGCGGCACGCGCAGACCCGCTCGCACCTGGACAGGGCCGCGAAGGTCTGAGGGGCTTGCGCTGCGTGCGCTGCGTGCGCGCGACTCGTCCACAGGGCGTCGCGGTCGGTGGCGCCGTCCACAGAAGGCGTCGGCGGCGGTTGCCGGCTGCTCCGCGCCTGTCGAATCTGGTTCCAGCGCGCCGCACCAGCGGCGCCCGACCAGAAGAGGACCAGCCATGCAGGAGACCATCGTCACCGTCCACGGACGCGTCGTCGCCGACCCCGAGGTCTGCGTCGGGCGCAGCGGCCAGCCGTACGCGAAGTTCCGGGTCGCCTCCACGCCGCGTCGCCCGGTCGCGGGCCAGCCCGGCGCCTACGAGGACGGTGACACCGCCTTCTACACCGTCTACGCGTTCCGCAACCTCGGTGCCAACGTCGTGAAGTCGTTCTCCCGCGGCGAGCCGGTCATCATCCAGGGCCGGCTGCGGATCCGGGAGTTCCAGCGGGAGGACAAGTCCTACGGCACCTCGGTCAACATCGACGCCAGCGGCGCCGGGCACGACCTCAGCTGGGGGCAGACGGCATACGAGAAGGTCGTGAAGCCGTCCTACGGATCGGGTGACCGCATGGACGACGCCTTCGGCGGGGAGGACGAGTCGCACGGTCTGGGGGACCCCGAGACCGACGCCTACGAGACGGCCGAACGCCCGCTGGCCTCGGTGCCCGACGAGCAGGAGGACCGGGTCGCGGTCTGAGTGACGATTCGGGGATGGGGCGGGCAGTCGATAGCCTTGCCCCATGCCCGAGTTCATTTATGTCATGTCGCGCGCCCGCAAGGCACACGGCGACAAGGTCATCCTCGACGAGGTCACCCTGTCGTTCCTGCCCGGCGCCAAGATCGGCGTCGTCGGTCCCAACGGCGCCGGCAAGTCCTCCGTCCTCAAGATCATGGCCGGCCTCGACCAGCCGTCCAACGGTGAGGCACGGCTCACCCCGGGCTACAGCGTCGGCATCCTCATGCAGGAGCCGGAGCTCAACGAGTCCAAGACCGTTCTCGGCAACGTCGAGGAGGGCGCGGGCGAGATCAAGGCCAAGCTCGACCGCTACAACGCCATCTCCGAGGAGATGGGCGAGCCGGACGCCGACTTCGAGTCGCTCATGGGGGAGATGGGCAAGCTCCAGGAGGAGATCGACGCTGCCGACGCCTGGGACCTCGACTCCCAGCTCGAGCAGGCCATGGACGCGCTGCGCTGCCCGCCGCCGGACGCCGACGTCACCGTGCTCTCCGGTGGCGAGCGTCGCCGCGTCGCGCTGTGCAAGCTCCTGCTGCAGAAGCCGGACCTCCTGCTGCTCGACGAGCCCACCAACCACCTCGACGCCGAGTCGGTCCTGTGGCTCGAGCAGCACCTCGCGAGCTACCACGGCGCCGTCGTGGCCGTGACGCACGACCGCTACTTCATGGACAACGTCGCCGAGTGGATCCTCGAGCTCGACCGTGGCCGCGCCTACCCCTACGAGGGCAACTACTCGACCTACCTCGAGAAGAAGCAGGCCCGTCTCGCCATCCAGGGCAAGAAGGACGCCAAGCTCAGCAAGCGCCTCCAGGAGGAGCTCGAGTGGGTGCGCTCCAACGCCAAGGCGCGCCAGACCAAGTCGAAGGCGCGACTGGCCCGCTACGAGGAGATGGCGGCTGAGGCCGACCGGACGCGCAAGCTCGACTTCGAGGAGATCCAGATCCCGCCGGGCCCCCGCCTCGGCAGCAAGGTGATCGAGATCAAGGACCTCAAGAAGGGCTTCGGCGACCGGGTCCTCATCGATGGTCTGTCCTTCTCGCTGCCGCGCAACGGCATCGTCGGCGTCATCGGCGCCAACGGGGTCGGCAAGACCACCCTCTTCAAGACGATCGTCGGCCTCGAGCCGGCCGACGGCGGGGTCGTCGACATCGGCGAGACCGTCAAGATCTCCTACGTCGACCAGAGCCGCGGCGGGCTCGACCCCAACAAGAACCTCTGGGAGACCGTCTCGGGGGGCCACGACTACATCCAGGTCGGCCAGGTCGAGATCCCGTCCCGCGCCTACGTCTCTCAGTTCGGCTTCAAGGGTCCGGACCAGCAGAAGAAGGCCGGGGTCCTCTCCGGTGGCGAGCGCAACCGCCTCAACCTCGCGCTGACCCTCAAGGAGGGCGGCAACCTGCTGCTCCTCGACGAGCCGACCAACGACCTCGACGTCGAGACCCTCGGCTCGCTAGAGAACGCCCTGCTCGAGTTCCCGGGCTGCGCCGTGGTCATCAGCCACGACCGGTGGTTCCTCGACCGCGTCGCGACGCACATCCTCGCCTACGAGGGTGACGACGCGAACCCGGCGAAGTGGTACTGGTTCGAGGGCAACTTCGAGGCCTACGAGGCCAACAAGGTGGAGCGACTCGGTCCGGACGCCGCCCGACCGCACCGCGTCACCTACCGCAAGCTCACCCGCGACTGACCGTCGCACCGAGAGGGCAGGCCGCCACGGGTTCGTAGTGGGGCCTGCCCTTTCCCGTGCCCCGGTGGGACACGAAGACGGTGACCTCGTCAGCGGTCCAGGACGGGCCGGCATACGCATCCATGACACGCAGCCAGGACGTCGCCTCGAACGGGCGTCGCGAGCGGGCGAGCGTGAGGTGCGGACGGTAGTCGCCACCCGCGGGCGAGGCCCCGATGCGCCCGCAGGCTCGTCGCACGCCGAGGGCGAGCGAGCCCAGGTCGGCCAAGCCCTCGGCGGAGTCGGAGCGGACGTCCATCCAGAGGACCCGGGCCTGCCCGACGTGGGGGAAGACGCCGGCGCCGCTGAGCCGCAAGGGGACCGGCGGGCGAGTGGCGGCCGCCGACGCCACGGCCGTGACCACCTCGTCGACCTCGTGCTCCGCCACGTCGGCCATGAAGGCCAACGTCACGTGCCAGAGGTGGGAGGGGGTCCACCGTAGGTCCGAGTCGACCTCACGGCGCACCTCGACGAAGGACTCGAGGTCGGCGTGCGCCTGCTCGGGCGGGACGACGGCGGCGAAGACGCGCATCAGCCCATTGTGCTGTGGTGCGGACGGTACCGGCACAGCAGCGGAGCCGGACGAGGTCAGAGAGGGTCGGACACCTTCGTGGCGGCGACGAAGACCGAGCTGCCGTAGGGCAGGTCGACGCGTCGCCGCAGCAGTGCTTCGTCCACCTTGGTCGCCGCCATCAGCGCGTGGTGCAGGGGACGCGGGACCTGGGGCACCTCGACGACGTCGACGGAGGTGGTGTGTTTGCGCTCGCGAAGCCGTCGGGCCAGCCGTTCGGCGAGGAAGCCCGGGAACACGGAGGTGAACGCATAGGTCGAGCGGTCGACCCGGAAGCCGGCCCGCTCGACGGCGGCCACGGCGCGCTTCTTCGTGTATCGCCGGTGGTGGCCGTTGGCGACGTCGAAGTCGGTCCAGGCCCACTGGTAGGCCGGCACCGCCATGAGGAAGCGGCCGCCCGGCCGCAGCACGCGAGACACCTCGGCGAGCGCCTCGGCCTCGGGGTCGCAGTGCTCGATGACGTCGAAGGCACAGACCATGTCGAATCCCGCATCGGCGAAGGGAAGCGAGAGCGCCGACCCGCACACGCCGTTGGCGCGCAGGCCCCGGGGGTCGATGTCCAGGGAGGCCACCTGCCGAGTGCCGTCGCGCAGCCAGCCGGCGCTGGGACCGTCGGCGCTGCCGATGTCGAGGACGGTGGAGTGCCCGGTCGCGAAGCCGCTCAGCGCGGCGTGCAGCAGCTCGGTCCGGGCGAGGTACCACCAGTAGTCGGGCTGTGCAATGGAGGGGGAGCCCCCGTGTCCTTCGGCATCGGTCATGGTCGGGGAGCCTACCGGCGGGACACCAGCCGGACGGCGAGCTCCCCGTTGGTGCGGGCGATGTCGGAGGGAGTCCGCCGGATCTCGGGCGAGTACCAGCGAGCCACGTCGACGGCGAGGGACAGCAGGGCCAGCGCCGTGCCGGGCACGTCGTCCACCTCGAACTCGCCGGCCGCCACTCCCTCGCGCAGGACGTCGCCAACGACCTTGTCGATCTCCTTGCGCAGCGCCAGGACCGTGTCACGGTGCTCGGGGGTGAGGTGCCGGAACTCGTACTGGACGATGCGGCCGAGCTGGTGGTGCTCGGCGTGCCAGCGCGAGAACCCGGCGATGATCGAGTGCAGGGCCCGGGTCGGTGTGTCCGCCGCCTCCGCAGCAGCGACCAGCTGGTCGCGGGCGGTCTGGTGCCCTCGCCGGCTCAGCTCGAAGAGCAGGTCCTCCTTGGAGGTGAAGTGCACGTAGACCCCGGCGGGGGAGAGGCCGGCTCGGGAGGCGATGTCGCGCGTCGTCGTCGCGTGGAAGCCACGGTCGGCGAAGGCGTCGGCGGCGGCCATCATCAGCCGCACCGCGGTCGCCCCGGTCGTGTCCCCGGAGTCCCCGAGCGTGGCGAGGATGCTCTGCTCCGAGAGGAGGTTTCCGGTGCTGGTCGCCATGGTTGACAGCATGCCCGACGGCCGTGAGACTAAGCAAGCGCTTAGTCAATGACAGATTGCCGTCGAGGAGAGCCCCATGCCCCGCAACATCTACGACGACGACCACGAGGCCTTTCGCGCCTCCGTGCAGGAGTTCGTCGACCGGACCCTGAAGCCGCGAGCCGACCAGATGCTCGAGGCGAAGACGATCGACCGCGACATCTGGCTCGAGGCCGGCAAGCAGGGGCTGTTCGGGCTCGACATCCCCGAGGAGTTCGGTGGCGCCGGCGCCGAGGACTACCGCTTCAACGCCATCTCGGCCGAGGTCATCTCCGGCTTCAACGCGGCCACGTCGTCCTGCTTCGGGATCCACAGCGACGTCTGCCCGCCCTACATCGTCGACCTCGGCACCGAGGAGCAGAAGCAGCGCTGGCTCCCCCCGATGGCCGCCGGCGAGAAGATCTGCGCGATCGCGATGACGGAGCCGGGTGGTGGCTCGGACCTCGCCGCGCTGAAGACGACCGCGGTCAGGGACGGTGAGGGCTACGTCCTCAACGGCTCCAAGACGTTCATCACGAACGGCTACCAGGCCGACCTCGTCATCGTCGCCGCGCGGACCGACCCCAGCAAGGGCGCCAGGGGCATCTCGCTGCTCATGGTCGAGGACGGCATGGAGGGCTTCAGCCGTGGCCGCAAGCTCGACAAGGTCGGGCAGGAGGAGTCCGACACCGCGGAGCTGTTCTTCGAGAACGTGCGCGTCCCGGCCGAGAACCTCATCGGCGAGGAGGGCATGGGCTTCATCTCGATGATGCAGCGGCTGCCGCAGGAGCGGGTCGGCGCCGCCGTGTCCAACGTGGCGCACGCGAAGGCGATCCTCTTCGAGACCATCGAGTACGCCAAGGAGCGCAAGGCGTTCGGCCAGCCGATCGGCGCGTTCCAGCACAACAAGTTCAAGATCGCCGAGCTCGTGACGGCGATCGAGGTCGCCGAGGCCTATGTCGACGACTGCGTCTCCGCGCACGCCCAGGGCACGCTCACGGCGGTCGACGCCGCGAAGGCCAAGTGGTGGAGCGCCCAGGTGCAGAACGACGTGCTCGACGAGTGCGTCCAGCTGCACGGCGGCTACGGCTTCATGAACGAGTACCGCGTGGCCCGCGCCTGGCGCGACGCCCGCGTCACGAAGATCTGGGCCGGCTCGAACGAGATCATGAAGGAGCTCATCGGCCGCGACCTCGGCTTCTGAGTCCCCTGCCTTCCTTCGCCTGACGCGCGACCTACTGCACCGTAAGTGGGGGTGATCACCCACACTTACGGTGCAGTAGGTCGTTCAGGAGGCAGTGCCGGAGGTTGGGGAAGGGGGGGTCAGCGGTCGGAGGTCAGTCCGGCGAGGACGTCGTCGACGGCGTCGTAGGACGCCTGCATCCCGCTCTCCATGCCGGAGTCGAGGACGGCCTGGACCGTCTCGGGGGAGTCGTAGGTGATGACCGCCCGCATGTGCGTCCGGCCCTCCGCCTCGGTGTAGGTCGTGTCGATGACGGAGTACGGGCTGTCGATGTTGTCGAAGCGCTCCGTGTGCACGAGGTGGCCGGGCCGGTCGATCGTCCGGTAGTGGCCCGAGAACGAGACCTCCTCGCCGGAGGACGAGGCGCGCTGGGCGAAGTGCCAGGCGCCTCCCTCGCGCAGGTCCACCTCGCAGACGGTCATCTCACCGTGCCCGGCACCCCACCAGCGGCGGATGTGCTCGGGCGTGGTCATGGCCTCGAAGACGAGGTCGGCGGGCGCGGGGAAGGTCCGGGTGATGACCATCTCCTCCCCGTCGGTCTCGATGGTGGCGCGCTCGTGGGCGCTCGTGCGGGTCGATGCGTTGGTGCTCATGACGTCTCCTCGATGGGATCTGGTCGGCCCTCGCGTGAGGGCTCGGGGATGGTCGCGAGGTAGCCGCCGAGGTTGTCGAACTGCTCTTCCCAGTGCCTGCGGTAGAGCTCGAGCCACGACGTCGCGTCCTGGAGGGGTGCGACCGAGATCCGGCAGTGGCGCCTCTGCCCATCTCGGCTCTTGGTGACGAGGCCGGCGCGCTCGAGCACCGTGAGGTGCTTGGAGATCGCCGGCAGCGACATGGCGAAGGGCTCGGCGAGCTCACCGACGGTGGCGTCACCCGAGGAGAGGCGAGCGAGGATCGCCCGCCTCGTCGGGTCGGCCAGGGCGGCGAAGGTGGTGCTGAGCGGATCGGCCATGCACTTAACGTACCGGTTAATTAAACGATCGGTCAAGAGTCTGCCGGCGTGGGTCGCGGCGTCGTGCCGCGCGCAGGGCCGGAGGCAGCTCGAAGAGCCAGGGGAACCCGAGCCGGCTCCCGGCCCACCACAGGCCCAGCGGCACGAGGACCCCGGCGGCGCTGCCCAGCACGAGGTGGACCCACACCTCGTCGACACCGAGCCCGGACAGGAGGTTGCGGGTGAGGCTGGTCGCGACGACGTGCGCGAGGAAGATCTCGAGCGAGCGCTCGCCGAGGAAGGCGAGCGGGCGCACCAGAGCCGTCCGCGCCAGCACGCCCGACACCCCGAAGGCCCCGGCACACAGCACCGACGACGCGACAAGGCCGAGCCCCACTGCCACGAGCGTCCGGGGCCCGATCCACGAGCTCGGCGGCATCGGGTCGGCCAGCACCATGAGCGCACCGCCGACCACGACCCCCGCCGCAGCCAGCCGCCCCGCGAGCGGGGGAGCGGTGAGCCGGGACACCCCACCGCGACCCACCAGGATGCCGAGCCAGAAGAAACCCGTGAGGGCCACGCCCTCGAGGAACAGCCACGGCCCGGTCCACCCCCAGGCGGCCAGCGAGACGGCCACGACGGCGAGCGTGGACCCGACCGCCCATGATCGCGACCGCCACGGCCGCGCCACGGCGCCGGCCACGCTCACCACGACGAGGAAGCCGAGCCACCACAGCGGCCCGTCGGCGACGAGGAAGGCCGTGAAGATGTTGCCCAGCGCCTCCTCGCCGTCCCCGGAGCGGCCCGTGACGAACCGGACGGCGGCCTGCACCACCGTCCACACGACGTAGAGGTGGACGAACAGCGGCAGCCGCGAGCGGAGGTAGCCGCCGACGCCGTGCTTCTCGACGCCGGGCCGCAGGAACACCCCGGCCAGCACGGCAAAGACCGCGAGGTGCCACACGTAGAGCGCGTCGTCGACCTCGAGGACGGTGGGGGAGGTGCGCGGCACCAGGTCGGCGGCGGTCAGCCCGCGCAGGACGTGGCCGACCACGATGGCGAGGATGGCCAGGCCCCGAGCGACGTCGAAGGCGCGCTCGCGCCGCGAGGAGTCCGGCATGTCAGTCGAGCGGCCCTCCGGCCACGTAGATGACCTGCCCCGAGACGAAGCCGGCCTCCTCGGAGCACAGGAACGAGATGGTGGCGGCGATGTCGTCCGGCTGGCCCACCCGTCCCACCGGGGTCTGCGACGCGGCGTGCTCGAGGAAGTCCTCGAACGACACCCCGATCCGCTTCGCGGTCGCCGCCGTCATGTCGGTCTGGATGAACCCCGGGGCGACGGCGTTGGCCGTGACCCCGAAGCGCCCCAGCTCGATCGCCAAGGTCTTCGTGAAGCCCTGGAGCCCTGCCTTCGCCGCGGAGTAGTTGGCCTGCCCGCGGTTGCCCTGCGCGGAGGACGACGAGAGGTTGACGATCCGCCCGAACGACGCCGTCGTCATGTGTGCCTGGCAGGCCCGCGTCATGAGGAAAGCGCCGCGCAGGTGCACGTTGATCACCGAGTCCCAGTCGGACTCGGACATCCTGAAGATGAGGTTGTCGCGGATGACGCCGGCGTTGTTGACGAGCACGACCGGCGGCCCCAGCTCGTCGGCCACCCGCCGGACGCCCGCCTCGACCTGCTCGGCGTCCGTGACGTCGATCCCGACGCCCAGGGCAGACCCCCCGGCGTGGCGGATCTCGCCGGCAACCACCTCGCAGGCCGCCTCGTCCAGGTCGACGACCGCCACGGCATACCCGTCCTTCGCGAGGCGGCGGGCGGTCGCCGCGCCGATGCCACGGGCGGCTCCGGTGACAAGTGCGGTTCGGGCATGCGTCACGGCGGATTCCTCCGGGTAAGGGGTCGGCAGGTAGGTTGGCCTACTGCGCGAACCATACCCAGCCCGACGATCCGGACGGCTGCTCGCGCCACGTGGGCCGCCGTCGTCGCGCGTGGGGACTGACACGAGCGTGACTGTGCAACATCGACCTGGAAGGCGGCCATGGAGATCTGGCCCGGAACGGCATACCCCTTGGGGGCAACCTACGACGGCAGCGGGGTGAACTTCGCGCTGTTCAGTGAGATCGCCGAGGAGGTCGAGCTCTGCCTCATCGACGACGAGGGGGTGGAGACCCGGATCGAGATGCCGGAGGTCGACCACTTCGTCTGGCACGCCTACCTGCCCGGCCTCCAGCCGGGGCAGCGCTACGGCTACCGCGTGCACGGGCCCTACGACCCTGAGGCTGGGCACCGCTGCGACACGAGCAAGCTGCTGCTCGACCCCTACGCAAAGGCGGTCGAGGGGCAGGTGGCCAACGACCAAGCCCTGTTCTCGTACGACTTCCTCGACCCGTCGCAGCGCAACACCGAGGACTCGCTGGGCAAGACGATGCTCGGCATCGTCATCAACCCCTACTTCGACTGGGGCCACGACCGGCCGCCGCGCCACGAGTACCACGACACGGTCATCTACGAGGCCCACGTCAAGGGCCTGACGATGACCCACCCTGACCTGCCCGAGGAGATCCGCGGGACGTATGCCGCGATCGGGCACCCGGTGATCACCGACCACCTCAAGGAGCTCGGCATCAACGCCATCGAGCTGATGCCGGTGCACCAGTTCGTGCAGGACACCTCGCTCCAGGCCAAGGGGCTGACGAACTACTGGGGCTACAACACCATCGGCTTCCTCGCGCCGCACAACTCCTACGCGCAGGGTCAGCAGGGCCAGCAGGTCACCGAGTTCAAGGCGATGGTCAAGGCGCTGCACGAGGCTGGCATCGAGGTCATCCTCGACGTCGTGTACAACCACACCGCCGAGGGCAACGAGTTCGGCCCGACGATCTGCTTCCGCGGCATCGACAACGCGAGCTACTACCGCCTCGTCGACAGCGACAAGCAGCACTACTACGACACGACCGGCACCGGCAACAGCCTGCTCATGCGCAGCCCGCACGTGCTCCAGCTCATCATGGACTCGCTGCGCTACTGGGTCACCGAGATGCACGTCGACGGCTTCCGCTTCGACCTCGCCGCCACGCTGGCCCGCCAGTTCCACGAGGTCGACAAGCTCTCCGCCTTCTTCGACATCATCCAGCAGGACCCGGTCATCTCCCAGGTCAAGCTCATCGCCGAGCCGTGGGACGTCGGCGACGGCGGCTACCAGGTCGGCAACTTCCCCCCGCTGTGGACGGAGTGGAACGGCAAGTACCGCGACACGGTCCGTGACTTCTGGCGCGGGGTCCCGGCGACGCTGGGCGAGTTCGCCTCCCGCATCACCGGCTCGAGCGACCTCTACGAGCACAGCGGCCGCAAGCCCATCGCTTCGATCAACTTCATCACCGCGCACGACGGCTTCACCCTGCGCGACGTCGTCTCCTACGACGAGAAGCACAACGAGGCCAACGGCGAGGACGGCAACGACGGCGAGAGCCACAACCGCTCGTGGAACCACGGCGTTGAGGGCCCGACCGACGACCCCGAGATCCGCACCCTCCGGCTGCGCCAGCTGCGCAACTTCATCACCACGCTGCTGCTGTCGCAGGGCGTGCCGATGATCAGCCACGGCGACGAGCTCGGCCGCACCCAGCAGGGCAACAACAACGTCTACTGCCAGGACAACGAGCTGGCCTGGGTGGACTGGGAGCTCGACGAGGACCAGCTCCAGCTGCTCGAGTTCACCAAGGCGGTCGTCCGCCTGCGCCAGAGCCACCCGGTCTTCAAGCGCCGGCGCTTCTTCGCCGGGTCCGCCGACCACGGTGGCGAGTCGACCCTGGGTGACATCTACTGGCTGCAGCCCTCGGGCGACCTCATGGCCGAGGACGGCTGGGACGGCTCCGCCCTGCAGGTCACGATGTGGCTCAACGGCGGCGCCATCCACGAGCCCGACAGCCGTGGCCAGGCGATCACCGACGACGACTTCCTCGTCTTCTTCAACGCCGACGACCACGAGACGCCGTTCACCATTCCCGCGCCGCAGTACGGGGAGCGCTGGGTCATCGAGGTCGACACCTGCGCCGACGTCGTGGACTCCGAGTGGCACGAGGCGGGGTCCCAGATCGCCGTCGGCCCGCGGGCCATGGTCGTCCTCCGCAGCCCGCGCGAGCCCGCCACGCACCCGGTGGGTGCCGCGAGCCCCGACCGCGTGCTCTGATGCGTATGCCGGCCACTCCCGTCGTCGTCCACGGCTCGCGTCGCGCCGTTCCCACCTCCACCTACCGGCTCCAGGTTCATGGTGGGTTCGGGTTCGACGCGGCCGCGGAGCAGGCGCCCTACCTCGCCTCGCTCGGTGTCTCGCACCTCTACCTGTCGCCGATCCTCCAGCCGGCGCCCGGGTCGACGCACGGATACGACGTCGTCAGCCACGACGCCCTCAACGAGGAGGCGGGTGGGCGCGAGGCGTTCGACCGTCTCGTGGCGGCTGCCCACCAGCAGGGCCTCGGCATCATCGTGGACGTCGTGCCCAACCACATGACCGTCCCCGGGACGACCCACCTCAACGCGCGGCTCTGGTCCTTCCTGCGCGAGGGACGCGACTCGCCTGCGGCATCGTGGTTCGACGTCGACTGGGACGTCGACGGCGCGCAGGTGCTCATGCCGGTGCTGGGCTCCACGCTGGAGGAGGTGCTCGCGGCGGGTGAGCTGTCGGTGGCCCACGACGGCGGGCCGGGCGGCACCGAGACGGTGCTGCGCTACTACGACCACGACTACCCCGTGCGACCCGGGACCGAGGAGCTCGAGCTCGCCGATCTCGTTGCGGCACAGGCCTACCGGCTGACCAGCTGGCGGGACGGCGCCGCCCAGCTCAACTACCGACGGTTCTTCGACGTGACGACGTTGACGGCGGTGCGGGTCGAGGACCCCGACGTCTTCGCGGCCAGCCACGCGCTGCTCCTCTCGCTCTTCCGGGACGGGTCCATCGACGGCTTCCGGATCGACCACCCGGACGGCCTCGCCGACCCGGGGGGCTACCTCGCCCGTCTCGCGGACGAGACCGGTGACGCCTGGGTCGTGGCCGAGAAGATCCTCGAAGGCGAGGAGCAGCTGCCCGAGTCGTGGCGGTGCGCCGGGACGACGGGCTACGACACCCTGCTGCGGGTGCAGCAGGTGCTGACCTCCGACGCCGGCGACACGGTGCTCGACGGCCTGTGGGCCGAGCGGGCGCCCGGCCGCGAGTCGCTCGACGACGTCGTGCTCGAGGCCAAGCAGCACGTCGTCGCGTCGGTGCAGGCCGCAGAGGTCAACCGGCTGATGCGGCTCGTCGACCGGGTGGTTCCCGAGTCGGACCCCGCCCGCACCCGCGAGGCCCTCGGCGCGCTGCTCGTGTCGATGGACCGCTACCGGGCCTACGTGGTCCCGGGGGCTCCGGTGGACCCGGAGCAGCGGGCGGTCCTCGAGGCCGCGGCCGAACGTGCGCGCGGTCTCCTCTCGCAGGAGGCCCACGCCGACCTGGACCGCGTGGTCGCCCTCGCGCTCGGCGAGGCGCCCGACGGCGCGGACCGCGCCCTCGTCGACGACTTCGTCGTGCGCTTCCAGCAGACCTGCGGACCCGTCATGGCCAAGGGCATCGAGGACACCGCGTTCTACCGGTGGTTCCGCATGACCGGCGCCAACGAGGTGGGGGGGCACCCGTCCCACCTCTCGATCGGTGCCGACGAGTTCCACGCGTTCGCCGCACGCCAGCTCGCGACATGGCCCTCGACGATGACCACCCTCACGACCCACGACACCAAGCGCTCCGAGGATGTGCGGGCGCGGCTCATGACGCTCGCCGAGAGCGCGCCGGAGTGGGCGGAGTGGGTCTCCGCGGCGTCGGACCTGGCCGCCGCACATCGGGACCCGCTCCTCGACGACGCCACCGAGTACTTCGTCTGGCAGAGCGTCCTCGGTGCCTGGCCGATCACCCCGGACCGGATCGAGGGCTACGTCCTCAAGGCGGTGCGCGAGGCCAAGGACCACACGGCATGGGTCGACGGGGACGCCGACTACGAGGCGGCGGTCGTGCGCTTCGCCCGGGCCGCGGTCTCGGACCCTGCCGTCGTCGCGCACGTCGAGACGTGGCTGTCGCTCCACGGAGCCTCGGTGCGGGCCAACGTCCTCGGCCAGAAGCTCCTCCAGCTCGCCACGGTCGGGGTGCCCGACGTCTACCAGGGCGCCGAGCTGCAGACGCTGACCCTCGTCGACCCCGACAACCGCGGCGCCGTCGACTACGCCGAGCGCGTGGAGCGCCTGGCGCGGCTGGACGCGGGGGAGCGGGCGCGCGACCTCGACGACGAGAAGCTGCTCGTCACGGCCACCGCCCTGCGCCTGCGGCGGGAGCACCCGGAGTGGTTCGTCGGTGACGGCGCGACCCATGCGCGTGTGGACACGACGTCCTCGCACGCCCTGGCACTGGCCCGTGGTGACGACTCCGGAGCGCAGGTGGTCGCCGTGGTCACCCGCGAGGCCGACCGGCTCGCGGTCTCGGACGGCTGGGGCGGCGCGGAGGTCACGCTGCCACCGGGAGAGTGGCGAGACCTGTTGTCCGAGAACGAGACCCAGCGCCTGTCGGGCTCCGTGCCCGTGGCCGAGGTGCTGGTCGACCTGCCCGTCGCGCTGATGGTGAGGACGTCATGATCGAGGTGTGGGCCCCCGACGTCGAGCGGGTCGAGATCCAGCTCGGCGCGCCGGGCGAGACCCTGACGCGCGAGCCCATGGTGCGCGACGCCCAGGGCTGGTGGCGCTGGGAGGGTGATCCAACGGCATACGCGGAGCTCGACTATGCCTTTCTGGTTGACGGGCAGGAGCCGGCGCTGCCCGACCCGCGCAGCGCCTGGCAGCCGCACGGCGTCGACGGGCCCAGCCGGCTCTTCGACACCTCGGTCCACGAGTGGGCCGACACCGGCTGGCGCGGCCCGCGCGATGGTGCCGGCACGCTCGGTGGCGTCGTCTACGAGCTGCACGTCGGCACCTTCACCGACGAGGGCACCTTCAACGCGGCGATCGACCGGCTCGGCCACCTCGTCGACCTCGGGGTCGACGTCGTCGAGGTGCTGCCCGTCGCCGCGATCCCGGGACGCTGGGGCTGGGGCTACGACGGGGTCGACCTGTATGCCGTCCACGACCCGCTCGGCGGGCCCGCGGGCTTCCAGCGGTTCGTCGACGCCTGCCACGCCCGGGGGCTGGGCGTGTGCCTCGACGTCGTCTACAACCACCTCGGGCCGAGCGGCAACTACCTCGGCCGGTTCGGGCCGTACTTCACCGAGTCGCACATGACGCCCTGGGGGCCGGCGGTCAACCTCGACGCGCCCGGCTCGGAGGTCGTGCGGTCGTTCATCATCGACAACGCGCTGCGCTGGCTGCGGGACTTCCACGTCGACGCGCTCCGCCTCGACGCCGTCCACGCCCTCGTCGACGAGGGGGAGCGGCACCTGCTCGTCGAGCTGTCCGACGCCGTCGCCGACCTGTCCGAGCAGCTCGGACGGCCGCTCGACCTCATCGCCGAGAGCGACCTCAACGACACGTCGATGGTCACGCCCACCTCCGAGGGCGGCATGGGCATGACCGCGCAGTGGGCCGACGACGTCCACCACGGTCTGCACGTCGTGCTCACCGGCGAGACCCAGGGCTACTACGAGGACTTCGCCGGCGGCACCCGCGCGATGCCCGGGGGCGGCCCCCTCGACGTGCTCGCCAAGGTGCTCACCCGGGGCTTCTTCCACGACGGCACCTGGTCCAGCTTCCGCGGACACGAGTGGGGGCGGCCCGTCGACGTCGACCGCCTCGACGGCCGCCGTCTCGTGACCTACCTGCAGACGCACGACCAGGTGGGCAACCGGGCCACCGGCGACCGGATCGGCAGCGCGCTCACCCCGGGCCGCGCCGCGATCGGGGCCGCGCTCTACCTGCTCGGTCCCGGCACGCCGATGATCTTCATGGGGGAGGAGTGGGCGGCGTCCTCGCCGTGGCAGTTCTTCACCGACTTCACCGACGAGGGCATGGCCGAGGCGGTCCGCGCCGGGCGCCGCGCCGAGTTCGGGGGCCACGGCTGGGCCGAGGACCAGGTGCCCGACCCGCAGGCCCGGTCGACGCGGGACGCCAGCGTGCTCCGCTGGGACGACCTGTCCGCCGAGCCGCACGCCTCGCTGCTCCAGTGGTACCAGCAGCTCATCGCCCTGCGCCGCGAGGTGCTCGGCACCGGCGAGACGCGGTTCGCCGACGTCACCTGCTCCATCGAGGACGACGGGAAGCGCTTCGTCATGACGCACCGCGGCCTCACCGTCACGGCCGAGCTCGACGCCGACACCGTCACCGTGTCCGCACCCGGCAGGCCGGACCTCGTCCACCCCTGACGAGCAGCCTCCGCGAGCAATTGAAGGACGCCGAGCGCGCGTTTGCGACGAAGGAGCAACTGAGCGCGCTTGACGCCCTTCACGGTTCCGCGGTCAGGCCGGGTCGTCGCGGGGCGGGCGCACGCGGAGCATGCCCTCTTGGGCGACGGTCGCGACCATGGTCCCGTCGGCGGTGAACATGCGACCGATGCCGAGGCCGCGACCACCCTGAGCCGACGGCGACTCCTGCGCATAGAGCACCCATTCGTCGGCCCGCGCCGGGCGGTGGAACCACATCGCGTGGTCGAGCGAGGCGACGTTGAGCGTGCCGTCCATCCACTGGCGGCCGTGGCGCCGCAGCACCGGCTCGAGGAGCGCGTAGTCCGACGCGTACGCGAGGACCGCGCTGTGCAGCAGCGGGTCGTCGGGGAGCTCGCCGATCGCCCTGAGCCACACGCTCTGCCGGGCCACCTGCTCCGGACCGGGGGCGACGAAGAGGTTGCCCTCGACGTGGCGCTGCTCGATGGCCCGCCCCTCGGCGAGGTGCTTGGCACCCGGGTGGTCGATGCCGCCGAAGACGTCGCTGAGCGACTTCAGACCGTCGGGCCGGGGCACGTCCGGCATGGGGTCGTGGTGGTCGAGACCCTCCGCGGGCTCCTGGAAGGAGCAGCTCATCGAGAGGATGGGCTTGCCGTTCTGGATCGCGTGGGCACGGCGGGTCGAGAACGAGCGGCCGTCGCGCATCCGCTCGACGGCGAAGGAGATCGGCTGCGTGTCGTCGCCGGGACGCATGAAGTAGGCGTGCAGCGAGTGCAGGGGGCGGGGCGACTCGGTGACGACCGTGCGACCGCAGGCGACGACCCCCTGTGCCAGGACCTGTCCGCCGAAGACGCGACCGTGCGGCATCTTCTGGCTCTGCCCGAGGAAGAGGGTCATGTCCTCACCGAACGACATCGGCACCGAGGTGCTCTCGCCGTCACCGGACGCGGCCGAGCGCGCGGTCGTGATGCTGACCTCGGCGCTGCCCACCTCCACGAGGTCGAGCACGTCGAGCAGGTGGGTCAGGGCTGGCGGGGAGGGGTCACTCACAGCGTCACCCTAACGAGGATTCGGGGTCAGGCCACCAACGGACCGCGACGCTCGCTCCGGCGACCGGTGGCCCGTGACCCCGACCCGGCGGCGACCCGGTCGAGGGCGCGGGCCAGCCGCTCCACCGCCTCGACGAGCTCGGCCGGTGGCAGGACGTAGGGCAGCCGGATCCATCGGTCCAGCCCTCCGGCAGCGGCGAAACGGGGACCACTGGCGACGAGCAGGCCCTCGTCCTCGGCGGCCAGCGTCACCTCGGTCGCGACCGGTTCCGGCAGCTCGACCCAGAGGGACAGCCCGCCGTGCGGGAGCACGAACCGCAGCTCCGGCACCCTGGTCCTCAGCGCCGTGGCCAGCGCGTCCCTGGCCTCGACCAGCCCCCGTCGGCGATCGTCGGTGATGCCCGGGGCCGACCGCATGAGGTGCAGGAGGACGAGCTGGTCGATGACCGGCGCACCGATGTCGAGCGGCACCCGGGCGGCGACGAGGGAGTCGTGCAGACGACGGGGGGCGCGGATCCAGCCGATCCGCAGGCCGCCCCAGTGTGACTTCGACGCGCTGCCGACCGAGATCGTGTCGGCGTGGTGGACGCCGAACGGCAGCGGCATCGGGCCGTCGTGGTCGAGGCCGATCTCGGCCACCGTCTCGTCGACGACGGCGGTGATGCGGGCCCGCCCGAGCGCCGATGCGACAGAGGCGCGCTCGTCGTCGGGCATGAGGTTCCCGGTGGGGTTGTGGAAGTCCGGGAGGAGGATCGCCGCCCTCGCACGAGAGGCGCGGATCGTGGAGGTCATGGTCGGGACGTCCCACCCGGTGGGTTCGACGGGCACGGGGCTGATCCGCGCCCGCAGCTGGGAGAGGGTCGGGAAGATGTTGGGGTAGGTCGGCGTCTCCATGACGACGGTGTCGCCGGGGGAGAGCAGGGCCCGCGCCGCGATGGCGGTGCCGACGACGGCTCCGGTCGTGATGAGCACGTCGTCGGCACTCGTCGGCAGCCCGCGCTCGGTGTAGCGCGCGGCGACGACCTCGCGCAGCTCGGGGACGCCCGAAATGAGGTAGCCGCTGCCGCACAGGTATCCCGGCGACGCGGCGATCGCGGCCTCAGCCGCCTGGGTCATGCCGGCCGGTGCCCGCAGGGCCGCACAGGTGAGGTCGATCGTCCCCTCGGGCACGTCGGGCGAGAGGTGGAGGCCGGTGTCGCGCCGGACCACGCCGCTCGGCAGGCTCGCCACGCTGCCCGAGCCACGGCGGGAGGTGAGGTAGCCGCGCTCGCGCAGCACGGCATACGCGCTGCTCACCGTCGTCCGGCTGAGTCCCAGCGCGTTCGTGAGGTCGCGCTCGCTCGGGAGGCGGGTGCCGACCGCGATGCGCCCGTCGGCGATGAGCAGCCGGAGCGAGTCCGCGACCATCCGGTATGCCGGGTGCTCACCGTCGGTGGGGCCGACGAGGGTCGCGAGACGGCTGGCGGGGAGGACGGGAGCGGCCATGGGGCCACTGTCGCACAAGTGGCCATGGATTCGAAGGCCACTTGTCTGCGACGATGGCGCACATGAGCCCGATCCAGACCCTGCGCTCCGGCGCCGCCCGCCGGGTCGACCTCCTGCCGATGACCCCCAAGGAGCAGCTGCACGCCGGCCGCACCGTGCGTCGTGTCGCCCAGCTGCTCGTCGGGCTGTGGCTCTACGGCACGGCGATGGCGATGTTCATCCGGGCCGAGCTGGGCCTGGACCCGTGGGACGTCTTCCACTACGGCGTCCAGGAGAAGCTGGGATGGAGCTTCGGGACCGTCGTCATCGTCGTGGGCGCGCTCGTGCTGCTGCTCTGGATCCCGCTGCGGCAGTGGCCGGGACTCGGGACGGTGGCCAACGTCTTCGTCATCGGCATCGCCACCGACGTCATGCTCGGGATCCTGGAGACGCCGGACGCGCTGTGGCTGCGGTGGGTGCTCCTACTCGGCGGGATCGTCGTCAACGGCATCGGTGGGGCGATGTACATCGGCAGCCAGTACGGTCCCGGGCCTCGTGACGGGCTGATGACCGGCATCTCGCGGCGCACGGGGCTGTCGATCCGCCTCGTGCGCACGAGCCTCGAGGTCACGGTGCTCGCCGTCGGCTGGCTGCTCGGTGGCATCGTCGGCTTCGGGACGGTCCTCTACGCGGTCCTCATCGGGCCGGCGGTGCAGGCCTTCCTGCCGATGCTCACGGTGAAGGTCACGCCGCCGGCGCGGCTGGCGCTCGGCGTCCCCGACGACTCAGCCGTCGACAGCCAGGGCGAAGGGCAGGACCTCGTCGACACCCGCCCGGCGCAGCTCGCGACCCGCGACGGTGAGCGTCCAGCGTGAGCTGACGAGGTCGTCGACGACCAGCACCGGGCCACGCAGGCCGGCCAGCGTCGCCGCGAGCTCCGGACCGACGACGATCCGCTCCCACACGCCGGCGAGCCGGAAGGCGCTGTTGCCACCGGGCTCGCCCGTGGGACCACCGTGCTGGAGGTCGAGGGTCCCGAGGAACGGCAGCCGTCCGATCTCCGCGAGACCGTGAGCGAGCGACTGCACGAGCTGGGGATGGCTGCGTGAGGGCATCGCCACGATGCCCGCCGGACGCTGCGACCAGCCCCACCCGGCAAGCACGCCGACGCAGGCACGCAGCAGTTCCGGCGTTGCGGGCGCGTCCTCCCGCAGGACGTCGCGGAGCCGCTGGCCCCAGCCGAGGTCACTCATCCGAGCCAGTGCACGCCCGGGAGAGAGCGCCTCGCCGGCCGGGATCTTGCCCTTGACGGGCACGCCGAGGCGGTCCATCCCCGTCGGCCACTGCGCCCGCGGGTCGAGGTCGAGCCCGACCCGGGCGAGGCGCTCGCGGGCGGCGCCGACGACGCGGTCGGGCACGTCGGTGGCGAACCACTGACCCGCGCAGGAGTCGCAGCGACCACAGGGCACGGCCGTGTCGTCGTCGAGGGTGCGTTGAAGGAAGGCCATCCGGCACTCGGTCGTGCTCTCGTAGTCGAGCATGAGCTGCTGCTCGTCGCTGCGACTGCGGGCGACGCGCTCGTAGCGCTCGGCGTCGTAGGTCCACGGCTGGCCGGTGCCCGTCCAGCCACCCTGCACCCGGGTCACCGCACCGTCGACGTCGAGCACCTTGAGCAGCAGCTCGAGGCGGGTACGGCGCACGTCGACGACGGCCTCGATCGCCGCGGTCGACAGGGGCCGGCCCGCCTCGGCGAGGGCACGCAGCACGGCGTCGGCCTGCTCCTGGCGCGGCATCGACACCGAGGCGAAGTAGTGCCAGATGTCCTTGTCCTCGGGGCCGGGCAGGAGCAGCACGTCGGCGCGCTCCGTGGCTCGCCCGGCACGACCGACCTGCTGGTAGTAGGCGACCGGTGAGGAGGGGGCGCCGAGGTGCACGACGAAGCCGAGGTCGGGCTTGTCGAAGCCCATGCCGAGAGCCGAGGTGGCGACGAGCGCCTTGACCTCGTTGTCTCTCAGCGACGCCTCGAGCCGCTCCCGGTCGGCGGGGTCGGTGCGCCCGGTGTAGGAGGCGACGCGGTGGCCCGCCTCGGACAGGGCGCTCGCGACCTCCTCGGCGGCGGCGACCGTGAGGGCGTAGATGATGCCGCTGCCGGGCAGCTCGTCGAGGTGGGCCAGGAGCCAGCCGAGCCGCTGCTCGGGGGACATCGAGCTCAGCACGCCGAGGCGCAGCGAGTCGCGCGCCAACCCGCCGCGCACCGTGAGGACGTCACGCCCACCCGCTCCCAGCTGCTCGACCACGTCCGTGACGACGCGGGCGTTGGCCGTCGCGGTGGTGGCGAGGACCGGCACGTCGGCGGGGAGGGCCTCGAGCAGGTCGCGGATCCGCCGGTAGTCGGGCCGGAAGTCGTGCCCCCAGTCGGAGACGCAGTGCGCCTCGTCGACGACGAGGAGTCCGCAGCGCCGGGCGAGGTCGGGCAGCTGCTCCTCGCGGAAGCGCGGGTTGTTGAGACGCTCGGGGCTGACGAGCAGCACGTCGACCGAGTCCGAGGCGAGCGCCTGGCGCACATCGTCCCAGTCCTGGGCGTTGGCGGAGTTCATCGTCACGGCACGGATGCCGGCGCGGGACGCCGCGGCGATCTGGTCACGCATGAGGGCGAGCAGCGGCGAGATGATGACCGTCGGACCGGCTCCCTGCGCCCGGCGCAGGGCCGTCGCCACGAAGTAGACCGCCGACTTGCCCCAACCCGTGCGCTGGACGACGAGCACGCGGGACCGGTCCGCGACGAGGGCGGTGATCGCGTCGAGCTGCCCGTCGCGGAAGTCGACGTCGTCACGTCCGACGAGCCGGCGCAGGGCCGTGGTGGCGTCGGCGGCGAGCGTGGTGGTCTCAGCGGTGTTCGTCATGGTGCCCCCACCGTAGGCGGACCGGCCGACAACCCCCTCCCGCAGGCGGGAGGGGGGTCCACCTGACGAGAGGAGCGGCACCCCAGCCGGCGGAACGGCATACCGGCTGGTCTCAGTCGTCGAGGAGCCGGTCCCGGACCTGTTTGCGCAGGACCTTGCCGATCTGCGAGCGGGGCAGCTCGTCCATGACGACGATGCGTCGGGGCACCTTGTAGGCAGTGAGGACCGAGCCCCTCGACGAGCAGCTCGCCGGTCGTGGACTCCCACAGCTCCAGCGTGTTTCCGAGGTCCTCAGCCTCGGCCCGAGGCCGCGCCACCACGGACCGGGCCCGACGGGTCAGGACCACCCTCGCGGGTCGACGCCCCCCGGCACGTCCGCCAGCGGGTCGTAGGGCGTGCGGGTGAAGCGGAAGGTTGCGACGTCGAGGTGCGACACCGTGCCGTCCCCACGACGGAGCACCCGCAGCGGCTCGCCGGCGTAGTAGCCGTCGAGACCGACCCACTCGTCGCGGCCCACCTGCCGGAAGCGGGATCCTCGGCCGGCTCCGGGCTCTCCGAGGACGAGGTGGTCGCCGACGAAGCGCGCGATCTCGACCGCGGGGCCCCAGTGCCACGTCCCGGCGAGCTCCAGGACGTTAACCGACCCCGAGGCGAGCCACGGCGTCACGGCCGCCGGCTCGAGCTCGCGCATCGTCCGGAGCAGGTCCCTGGGCAGGTCCTTCAGCGCCCTGCTCGCGGTCGTGTTGGTGAAGAGGACGACGCCGTCACCGGCGGCGCCGCTCGGACCCTTGCCATCGTCGCCGTCGCCGTCGAGGTGCACGCGCTGCATCGCCAGGAACCCCGGCATCGACCCCCCGTGGCCGGCGGAGCGGGCGCCCGCGACGTTCCACACCTGCCACCCCAGACCGTGCGACCCGGTCCACGGCTGCCCGGGCTCGTCGACGACGTGGTGGGGCTCGACCATCTCGGCAAGAGTCTCGGCCGAGAGGACGTCGCCCACCTGCCCACCCAGGAGGGCGGCCCATCGCGAGAGGTCGCCGACGGTTGTCCACAGCTGACCGGCGGGTGCCATCGCGCCGGCGTCGTGCTCGGGCTCGGGCAGCAGCACGTCGGCGAACGGGTGGACCGCAAACCCGTGTGCCGCAGCGCCGTCGGGACGAAGCGTCGTCCGCGTCATGCCGAGGGGCTCGAGGATCTCGGAGCGCACCACGTCGAACCACGGACGAGCCCGGACCATCTCGAGGAGGCGACCGAGAGCGGCATACCCCGTGTTGGAGTAGTGGAAGCGTCGACCGGGACGGAACCGCGACCCGACGCCCGACCCGACGAGCTCGTCCCAGTCGACGCCCGGAGTCCGCTCCCACCAGGCGCCCTCGGTCTCTGCCTGCACGCCGCCGGAATGCGTGAGGAGCTGCTCGATGGTCACGTCGTCGAGGGCGCTGCCGGGCACGTGCTGGCCGAGACGGTCGTGGAGGTCGACGAGGCCCTCGTCGCGCAGCCGCATCACCGCGACCGCGACGAACGTCTTGGTGATCGACCCCATCCGGAACTGCGTGTCCGCGTCGACCGGAGCGCCATCCTGTCGCCCGTCGACCGTGCCCACGGCGCCCGACCAGACGAGCTCGCCACCGCGGACGAGCCCGGCCGCGACCGAGGGGAGCCGGTGCTCTCGCTGGCCGGTCGCGAGGACGTGGTCGAGACGGGCGTGGGTCGTGGCGGAAAGCGGCATCCGTCCACCCTAGGTGCGTGCCGCCGCCGTGTTCGACGGGGCTGAGAGACTGTCCCCATGACCCCGGTCGACCCTGCACCTGAGCCCACCGCTCGCCCGTACCGCACGCAGGTGCCGTTGCGCTGGTCCGACATGGACGCCTACGGCCACGTCAACAACGTGCAGTACCTCCGGCTCCTCGAGGACGCGCGCGTCATCGGCTTCCGGGAGTGGTTCGGAGCGGACAAGTCGCTCCTCGACGGCGGCGTGGTCGTCTCGCGCCACGAGATCGAGTACCTCGCGCCGCTCACCTACCGCCCCGAGCCGATCGAGGTGGACATGTGGGTCACCCGCACGAGTGGCGCCGGCTTCACCCTGGGGTATGTCGTGCGGGACCCGGAGTCGTTGGGGGAGAGCGTGTACGCGCTCGCCGAGACGGGGCTGGTCCTCTACGACTTCCGGACCTCCCGGCCGCGTCGACTCACCGAGGACGAGCGCTCGGTCCTCGAGGTCCACGTCGGTGGCCCGGTCGCGTTCCGGTGGTCGCGCCGGTGAGCGCTTCGGTCCCGTCCCGACTCGTCCTCACCGACCACGACTCGCTGCTCGATCTCGGCCGGTATGCCGCCCGCGCCCGAGCGCTCGATGCCGACGGCGCCGTGCGGCTCCAGGCGGTCGGCTCCGTCCTCGCCGCATGGGTGGGAGTGCTCCCCGGCACGGGGCTGCTCGGCACCGGCACGACCCTCGGGCTGCGGACCTCGGCGCTGGCCGAGCCCGCCGAGCTCGACGTCCTCGTCCCGCTGGGAGCGGTGACCGACCGGGTCGCGCACGAGGGCGAGCCGGCGGTCCTGCCTGTGCCGCCGATGCGGGTCAACGCCGCCTGGGCAGCAGTGTCGCCACCTCGGGGCGGGTGGGAGCCCCAGCCGTCGATCGCCCCGGAGACGTTGCAGCGCACCGCCGCCGAGGGCATCGCGGAGGTGACCGACGGGGCGCCGGAGGGTTCGGGTGCCGCCGCGGTGGCGGCCCTGCGCGCCCAGGTCTGGCGCCGGCCCGTCGACGGGTCGCCCCATGCGCCGGCGGCCCTGGCCTTCGCGGCCTACGCCCTCGGCTTCCTGTCGCCGGGGGTCGAGGCGACGGTCGCCACGAGCGGTCCATGGACCCGCCTGACGACACCCGTGGGCCACGCCCTGACCCGCAGCTGACCCGCAGCTGATCCGCGGCAGGCCGCGACCCCGGCGCTGGTTGGCGTCGGGTGCGGGGGCGGGGTCATCGTCGGTGGTGGGTGCCGTCGTCGCCGGAGGCGCGGTCGAGGTGCAGGTCCGAATTGAGGTTGGTGCCGGAGTCGACTCCTTCGAGGGCGGTGTCGTAGGCGCCTCGGGTGCGGTCCCACACCACGTGGGACCGGCCGTCGCTGTCGGCGGCGACCCAGCCGTGGAAGCGCTGCGAGTGCACGGTGGTGTGGTGGCGTGGGCAGAGGAGGGCGGCGTTGGACAGATCGCTCGGGCCGCCGTCGGCCCAGTGGATGAGGTGGTGCGCGTCGCACCACGAGGCGGGGGCG
>NZ_JBMBWH010000010.1:0-140533 GCF_048606435.1 Knoellia terrae
AAGGGAACGGACACCCCAACGTAGAAGCGCCGGCGATCACGAGGATCACCCACATATCAAGCATGAGCGCGAGGTACGCGGATGACGTCAGGTGTCGGCGGCACAACTCGTCATGCAATCTTGCAACCATCATGGTGAGGACCGCACGTCCGCTTGCTGCCCGCCCCAGCCCTCACCACACCCGAAGTCTCCCGCGCATCCCCGACAGCCAGGCATTACTCGCCTCGGCCTTGCAGGTCCTCGGGTGAAAGGTCGAAGCGAGGGCGCAGGAAGCGCAGGGGATGGCGGTAGGCGCCCGCCTGCAGCGCCGTGTCGGCCAGCACCTCGCCAACGACGACCGGCTCAACCTTGACCAGAGCCACCCTGTCGCGGGAGGCACCGAACCGGGAAGAGGACACCTCGTCCGGCCAAGGATGGTCTGGGCCGGCCGCGGTGAGGACCGCCCCGAGCGCACGGGACTGTGTCGTGGTCAGCGGGGTGCTCCGGCCCACGATCTCCAACACCCCGGAGCGGTACAGACCCGCAACGATGGTGTCGGACCGCTCGAGGCTGCCAGTGACGGCACCGATGATGACCTCGGTACTCTCGCGGCTTTTGACCTTGATCCACGACCGGCGACCTGGCGTGTAGACCGAGTCGGCGCCTTTGACCACCAGCCCCTCTATGCCAGCGTGGCGGCAATTCGTGAACCAGGCCCGAGCCGTCGCCCCATCCGTTGTCATAGGAGTGAGCTTGCTTGGGTACCGGCCGGCCGCTGATGGTCCTCGGTCGTGCGGCTCCTTGCGAGGGCCGCCTGCGCTCAAGGAGCAGCCAGCCAGTGACAGTGCGGGACTCTGCCGGCCGGGCTACGTCATCTGGCCCCCCACGAGAGGTCGGTCGAGGTCACGATCCGGACGTGCGGCCTAAGGGACGACGCTCCCTGTAGCGGAGAGCATCGGGGCGGTTGAGATGCGATCTGAGGTCGGTCCTAGACAGATTCTCAACCGGGGGGCTAAAACATTCAGTACCCGTGTTGTCCCCTCGGCATCGTCGGCGACCCGAGGGCACCTCTGGAGTCCCGCTGATGGAGGCGATCATGTCCATGTCCAGGTCGATCTTGTCCCTCGCTGTCGTGCCAGCAGCATTGCTGCTGCCGCTCACTCCTGCTAACGCCGATCCCACGAAGGCAACCTTCTACGAAGCGTTCGAGGTTGTCTGCGATTCGTTGGGTGACGTGACGCTGTACGGACCGGCCGCCACGGAAGGCGCTGTCCTCAAGGTGCAGGGCACGCAGCTATCGCTGGTCCTGCGCAAGGTCACCATCACCCAAACCGACACCGCCACTGGGGAGGTGCTTTCGCAAATAGTCACGCTAGACAAGGTGGGAGCGCCCATCGACGACACGTGCTCGTTCTCGTTCGATGAAGACGGGGTCACAACTACGGTCGCGGGAGGGTTCCTGCTTCGCGGCCCCGCGGCGGGATAGTCCTCGCAGGTTCCCGCACCGCTCAGGTCGCGCCCAATTGTTCCGGAATGATTGTTCCGGAATGCAACGCCCCCTCGAAGGTCGTACGGAGCCGTAACTATCCGGCGTTGTCGTGAGCCGATCACGGACGCGTGAACGGCCGGCGCAAACGCAACGTCGCACCCGCACGTTGTGACGGGGACCCAAGACGCCCAGCGTCGGACAAGGCCCGCCGTCGTGGTGGGGCCATACGAACGCGCCTCAGCCATTCCTAATCCGCCGCGACTTCGCGCCGGCGCGCTTAGACCCCCGACATGAGCGACATAACTGGCCACAATCAAGGGCATTGCGCTGGGCTGCAGCTCCCGTGAAAGCAGCGATCCATGCTCAGGTATTGTCACTGGCCGTGGGTGATCACCTGGCCTAATCCAAGTCGAACCGAAGGCCCTCGTCGGGCAGCTTGTCGGCGACGTGCACGGCCTCCCCGCGGCGCATCACGCGAAGACCAGCAACCAACCTCTACCGCTCGACCTACCGACTGGCGATAAAGGTTGAGCTCGGGGGGACGCGGCGTGGTCTGTCCGGTAGCGACGGAGCACTCCAAGCCTCACGCAGCTTTCATCACTCTCCGGCCCGGGGCAGACCCAGTCGGTGTCAGTGGGCCGGTTCCGAACGACGGGAGTCGGCTCCGGCAAGCTGCTGGACTAGGGCGCTGATGGGCAGGTAGCCGCGCAACGCAGCGATTGCTCCATCGGCAACGTCGTAGAACACGGTGTAGGGGAGCCGCACGGAGGTACCGGTCGCCGGGACGCCCGCGAACTCCGCGGTGTGCGTGCCGACGAACACCGCCTCCACACCCGCCACACCATCTGCGAACGTGATGTTTCCCAACTCAGGGGACGCGTCGAACAGCTGGGTGTGCATGGTGATGATGAAGTCCTTGACTGCGTCTCGGCCTCGGACCTGGTCGCCCGTCTCCATGGTTGTCCACACCACGTCGTCGGCGAAGAACGAGGCGAAGTCGCCTCGATTCAACAGCGCGTCCAAGTACTGGCGAACGAGGCGTTCGGTCTCTTGAATGGACATTCTCCGCTCCTTCCCTGATGGTCGCGACTGTTCGCCGCGCCAGGGCTCAGAACCGGGGAGGGATCCACCGCGATCCGGCCCGTGCACCAAGTCAACACCTCGCTCGGTTCATCCGCCATAGTTCGGTCAACCACGCCGGCGAAACGCCCGGAGTGCGGATGAGTGCCTCCCTGCGCCATGCGCAATTTTCAGTCGCGCAATCTTCAGTCGAGCGACGTCCAAGCAACTGGTCAGCGGTAACTGGGTAGTTGCATAGACGGTGCCGGGTCAGCGTTTGTGGGCTCGTCGCTACCGGCACAGATTGCTGACGGTCATAAGTGCATCCAGCCCGACGCTGCTGGCCCGTCTGCGTGCCGACTTCGAACCACAGGCGATTGCCTGTCATGCGTGGTTCCTCTGCTCGCACCACTGCATCAGACGTGATGCGATGACAGATGCTAGCGACAGCTCCGGCGTGACACGAGGAAACGCCCCCACCTCCAAGGAGGTGGGGGCGTGGTGTGTCAGTTGCCTTGGCACAAGCCCAACGTGCCCGGTGCACCCTTGGGCAGGCCGTAGTACTTCCATGAGTCGGCGGCGGTCTGCACCTGTGAAACGGTATGTCCTTCGTGCGGGTCGAGGTCGTTGAGGCCGCTGGCTGCGCAGGCGGATTGGGCGTGATCGAGCGCGCCCTGGTGTTCGTGCTGTCGACGGTCCCGGGTGGGCCTTTGATCTCGCCGGCCTGTGCGGAACCGGCGGCCATGGTGAACCCGGCCAATGTGCGGAGCAACACTGCGAGAGGTCGCTTCACAATCCTTCCTTCCTTCGAGACGGTGCCCCTGCGACACCGTCTCTCATCGTCTTGCCCTGCGCTGCTCGCCCCATAGCGCTTGTGGATTACCGGGTCATGGCCGGCCTGGGCCAACCCTGCCGACGGCGAAGGGTGCCCCGCTCCTCCCCCTGCGCTGAGGAACGGGGCACAGTCCGGACTGCTTCAGACTCTTCCCAACTACCCCCGAGCCGGCGACGCATTCATGGTCGACCGACAAAGACGAAGCGCCCCCACCTGCGAAGAGATCGGAGCGTTCGTTGCTGCCGACGGTCCGACGCAGCTGGCGGCGACGTGAACGAGGGCCTACTCAGCGGCCGCCAGATCAACCATTACGCACTTCATGAACGTCATGGATTCAGTGATGCGAATGAGGCGCAAGTGGTAAAAAGTTGTGATGAGCTCGACCACCCTGCAGTTGTGGCTCGTCCCGTCCGAGCCGGAATCTGCCACCGCTGTGCGCCAACGCCTCCGGACCCTCCTCGAGCCGGAACTGCCCCCGTGGGCAGATGACGCGGTGCTCGTGGCGAGCGAAGTGGTGGCCAACGCCGTGACCCATGGTGAGGGTCCTGTGAGAGTGCATGCGTACCGGAGTGCCGGCATGCTCCGTGTGGAGGTCAGCGACGTCGGCGCCGCACTGCCCGAGCGCAGGGAAGCCCCTACAGACGCGGAGACAGGCAGAGGCCTGCTGATCGTAGACGCGCTGTCCGCGCACTGGGGAGTGGTTGAAGCGGATCCGAAGCCCGGAAAAACCGTGTGGTTCGAGATGGGCACCTCAACAACGTCAGTCGCCGGGCTCAGCAGTACCGGCTAGCCCGGCCCGCTTCCCAGCTGAGATGCACTAGCGCCCCCACCTCCGAAGAGGGGCGTTCGTTTCTGCTGAACTGTTGTCAGTCGTTGTCGTGGGCGTGGCCCCAGGTGCCGGACTTGGCCAGGCCGGCCGCGACCATGTAGCCGATGGTGAGGAAGGTGGTGTAGCGCAGGGCCTGCTCGGCGCTGAACGGGTCAGCGGTGTTGTCGCCGTCGTCATTGACGAGGAGCGAGGTGACCAGGACGGCCAGCACGGTGGCGAGATAGGCGATCAGTCGGTGGTCTTGCGGGCCGAGCGGGTCTCGCTGTTGTGGTCGCGGCGCGTGTTGACGGTGACGTTACGGGCACGGTGTTCCTGCGGCCGACGGCAACCGAACACCACACTTCCCCCGGAGCGTTGCGGGCGAAATGGCACCGAGCCGAAGCGTCGGCTGACGAGAAACACCTACCCCGAGGAACCTCCGACCCGACTGTCATGCGCCGCCGCCGCCCGGCTGATAGAACTCGGGGCGCTCATCCGGCGGCCGGTAGTTCGGGTCACCCGCGCCGGCACCGCGCCGCTGAAGGACGACGACGCAGACGATGAACAAGGTAATCAGGCCGATGATCCACCACATGGCTGCTCCTCTGACTGCATCCATTCTGAAGGCCTGAGTCGAGTGTCCCGCCGCAGACGACCTGTGTCTACGGGCGTGAATCTGCACTTGCCTACCGGGCTAGAGCTGTCTGAACCACCGAACCGCACCGCAGGAGGCAACGTCGCCGACCACGACACGACGCGCCGAAGTCAAGGGACAGCTCACCGCGTGCACTGCCGCCCCCAGCCCGCGGCAACGGTCATCAGGGATCGGGACCGGAGCTCAAAACAGTAGCGGACTGGTCAGTAAGGCAGGGGCTGCCAGACCTCGTTCTGCCCGACGTTCGAGTCGTCGGCGATCTCCTTCGGGAGGTCCCGGACCTTGAGACCGATCGACGCCGCACGCGCGAGCGTATCCTCGTCGTACTGCGAGTGGCGCCACATGCCGCAGATGTACCTCCGCGTCTTGAGGTACTCGGTGTACCGGTCGTGGTGGGCGTCATCCAGGCCCAAGGCCACGAAGAGCGCCATCCGGTCGCCGTCCTTCGCCGCCTCGAACACGGACGGCAGGCGGCGGCCGACGCCGGGGTGCGGATGCAGCCACTTGGGGAAGCGCAGCAGCGACCCGTTGCCGCTGTGGCTCGTGCGCAGGCTCCACACCACGACGTCGCCGACACCGCTGCGGACGTACACCGTCCTGCCCTTGCTGAGCGAGGTCGTGTTGTGTGACCGGGCCCGCAGGTTCAGGCCACCGGTGTGCTGCACGTGGTCCTGGCAGTAGATCCCGAACCGGAGCACGGTGTACCGGCCCTGCCAGTCGGGGGCGTTGAGGTCCTCCCGGTCGGCGTTGTCCTTGTGGTACCCACGCTGGCTCGAGTTGACGGTCACCGAACTGTCACCGGCGTAGACGATCTCGTCCTTGCCGAGCAGCGTGCGGGCGATGCCGACGATGTTGCCGTCGGTGATGACGCGGCTGAGCCGCGGGTTGGACAGGAGGTCACCCCTATGCGAGCGGGTCGCCATGACGTCCTCGCGGAACCGGCGGATCTCCTCCGGCGTGTAGACGCCCCGGACGATCTGGTACCCGTCGCGCCAGAAGGCCTTGACGTCGACCTTGTCGGCGGCCCCTGCGCTGGTCACGACGACCTCTGCGCGGTGATGTCGGACATGTGACTCCCCGTTCCTCCGGCACGCCGCAGGGCGGTTCCCCGCGAGCTGCTCTCGAGACAGGTTAGAGCGGTCGCAAAGGTCAGCGAGAGAATGTTCGGGCGTGTCTCGGATCCCAGGAGTGCCGGTCGCGCGGAGCCGCCGGCGATCAGAGGAACCGTCGCCACTGGCCCTCGGAGACCACCTCCACCACGCCGTCGACCACCGCGACGGCGGTCGCGTCGTCGATCGCTTACGCGGACCGTCGACCTCTACGGCCCGCGCCTCGGCGTCCTCCATGGGGTTCCACGGCAGGTTCGCGTTGGCGAGGTGCGGGAAGAGGGAACAGGCGCAAACTTCAAGGCCAGCAGGTCGGGGGCCGGATGCGCCTCAATTCGCGCTGAGAAGCGGTCCCTTCACTGCGTCCCAACGCGGATGAACCACGTCAAAGTTTCGTCGGTAGGCGAATACCGCACCACAGCGATGTCGGTGTGGCTGTCGCCGCCGTAGTCGCCGGGCACGGGCCAGTCGCTACGGCCGCCGCCCTTGCCCCATGTGATGGGTGCGCTGAGGCCGCGGATGAACCATTCGCCCGTGGATTGTCGGAAGACGGCGATGTCGTCGTGGCTATCGCCGATGTAGTTAGCGGGGGTAGGCATGTCATCGAGGAAGCCATCAGGAGTGGCTTTGCCGCCCCACACAACAGGGGTGGCGGCCCCTCGGATATACCACTTCCATTCGCTCGTGGTTGTCCGGATCACGCCGAGGTCGGTCCGCTTGTCACCGACGTAGTTCGCGGGCATCGCCCGGTCCGCGCGGTCGCCACCGCCGACTCCCCACTCCACGGTGCGGACGCCGCGGATATACCAAGTGAGGGGCGCGCTGGGGTCCGCGCAGTGGCAATAACGGGTCACGGCCGCCTCGGCTCGGCCATCGCCGTTGTAGTCGGCCGGCACCGTCCCGTCACAGCCGCGGCCCCAGGTGAACGTGCCCACACCGCGGATGTACCAGACCATCGGCACGCTGCACCCGTCCTGGGGGCCGCGTACCACCGCAATGTCGGTCTTGCCGTCGCCGTTGTAGTCAGCGGGCACCGGCCTATCGCCCTCGCGTCCCCACACCACCGTGCCCACGCCGCGGATGTACCACGTGCCATTGCGCGGCCGCCAGACCGCAATATCGGTCCGGTCGTCGCCACCGTAGTCCCCGGGCACCCAATGGTCATATCTGATGCCCCACTTCACGGCCCAACTCGTCGCCGCGCCGTCCGCTGTCGTCGACGAGGTCGTATCGAACCCCTCAACCGCCTCGGCCCTTGGCGCCGCGAACAGCGCTGAAGTCAGGAATAGGCACGCGCAAGCAATCGCTCGGAGCTGCATGACTTTGCCTCCCACTGTCCCAGGTGAGTTGCTCTCCACAACATCCCAGTATCCACCTCCGAGGCGGCCCTTGTCTTGAGATCCGTCCTTGAGCAGGACGCGACCGGAAGCTCGAGGTCGGGTGTCGGAGACACTGGCCGGATGCCGCGGCGAGGCCTCCGCTGCAGCCCTCCGTCAGCCGGCTGGCGCGCTGAATCACGAGTGCGCGACGAGCTCTGAACCCGGCGCGGTTCACTGCCATACGCATGAAAGCGCAGCCTGACCCAGCTCGGCACAAGCCAATCACCAGGGTGGACACAACCTGGTCGAGCGGCGAGCTCGCAGTGACGAACGCTGGCAAGCTCCGCCCTACCCCGTGAGCCGGTTTCCCTCGTCTCCTGGACGGGCGGGGCCAGCCACGGGGCGCTTTCTTGCGTTCAGGCGTCGATGGGTCGTCTCGGCTGAGTGACTACGACGAGGTCCACCGGTGAGCTCGCGGCCAGTGCTCGCAGTACGGCTTGGACAGCGGACCACTGGAGCCCGCCAATTCCGGCACCGAGGCGCGGAAGACCAAGTGTCGTGATGCCGCGGCATTCGAGGTCCTGTAGGGCGCCTGCGACGGCGGATGAGATCGCACCAAGGTAGGCGTCCTGCCCCGGATTCCGTTGCGTGGCAACGTTGTACACCAGTACCTCCCCGACATCCACGACATGGAAAGAGCCGAGCGGGAACTGGCGGTCGCGGCAGAGTTGGGCGTACTCGCTGTGCAGCTGCGGCCACCGTTCCTGGACTTGGCGTGCGATGCCGCCGGCCATGGAACCGGCGGTGTTGCAGCCGTGTCCGATCGCGGGCAGCCCCAGAGTGAGGAGATCGCCAGTCGCCTCGGTGTATGCCGCCACCCTTCACCCTCCCTCGGTCAATGTCCGGACAGTCCAACAGGACAAAGACAGGCCGGACCTACTGCGATGGTGGATTGTCGCCGTTGCCTGCCTGTCGAGCTGAGGGTGGAAGCCACCCGCAGGCGCCGTCCACGACGGCGTTGAAGTCCTCCCAGGTGGCCCAGCCGAGGCGGTCGGCCACGCCGTGAAGCTCGGTGTAGTCGCGGTGGGCTAGGTGGGCTGCAAGGAGGGTGCCGCTCGCGTCGCGGTAGGCAGGCATGAGCCAGCCGTAGAGCCGACTGCGATCGAGGCCGCCAGGGGCCGGGGGTCGGAACAGCTCAGGGGTGACCAGCACCAAGCTGGTGAACTCTGGCTTCCGGGTCGACAGCGGGGCGCGGTGTGCGGCAGGTTCAAGCATGACGTCGACCAGTCGTGCCAGCTGGTTGCGTGCAACGTCGAAGGTGATGTCCTTGGAGACGTCCGAGAGCACCTTGGCCTCGAAGACGACGGCCACCCCCGTGTCCTCAGCCAGCAGCATGGCAGCGGCCTTGGTCGCTCCCTCTAGCGTGCCCCGGGCCGTTGCAGCTTCGCGGACGTAGGGCACAAGAACCCGCTCATCGAGGCGAGAGCGCAGCCACTGCTGGTAGCTCTTGGGGGAGGGCAGGTTCACCTCAAAGAAGAGGTGGAGCCTTCCAGCCAGCGCCTCCTGCCAGCTCCCGAACCCACCAGGTGGCTGCACCTGCGCCCGCGCGAGCAGCCCCGCGAAGGCTGCCGCCCGGGCCGCATCGTCTGCGGTTCGGTGAAAGAGGGCCATCAGGGCGCTGACGATCCAGAACCGCTCGTCCTTCTCCATCTGCCGCGCCAGACGGGTGGCGGACGAGGTCGCGGAGCCCCCGGCTGCGGTTCGCTCCTGGTGCTCGGCCCAGCGCTTCAGGCTGTCCTCGAAGTGCCTCAGGTGTCGCCCGTCCGCAGCGGCAGCCACCGGCGCGAAGTGCTTCTCGAGCTCGGTTGTCGTAAACGGCAAGTACACCGGGTGCATCAGTTGATCGACCATGCGTGTGGTCCCCTTGGTTGTGGTTCGCGGCTGGAGCGGTCGGCGAAAACGGGTCACACCGCCCACCAGTCGCCATCGGCGACCGGCGCGGCTCGGGGAAACAGGCCTACGAACGCCTGCGCGGCGTCGGTGTGAATCGGTACGACCCGGGGTTGATCGCCGCCACGAGGCGTTGCAGATCCACGACCGTCGCATGCCCGGAAGTGTGGGCCTCGACCAGCGGCACCCCTGCGGCCACGAGCGTCTCCCTCAGCCGTCGACCGGATGCCTCATGTAGGAACCCGGACCAGAGGGACCATACGACGAGCCCGTCCGGCCCGAGGACCTTTCACGAGATGAGCTCCGCGACGGTGGAACCGGTGGAGAGCACGACGTAGCGGCCCGGGTTAGCGCCAATCTGCTCCGGGAAGGCGCGCACGCCGCGGATCTGCTCGGTGCGGTGGAACTGATGGGAGGCTTGACGGCGACCCGCTGCCGGTTCGGCACGTAGACACCGAGGTCGGGAACGCTGACGAGCCGTTGAGGGCAACTGCGTCGGGCCGGGGAGGGCTCGGTCTTCCTCCTTGTCAGCAGCAGCGCCATGGCGTCCGCGACCTCTCAACGGTTGCCGGCGTTGACGGCCCTCTTGGAACCTCTTGTGTCCTGGGTGTGGCCTGGCGACTCCTTCCATGCCATTGACATCCGGATGGCGGCATCGACGCGGTGTAAGCGTGCGCGTCGTCCGCTGACGTACGGCGGTGGTCCCGGGCGTGCGCAGTGGATGGTAAGCAGATCGGTAAGCAGACTGGGGTTGACCTTCTCCTTGCGAAGGTTGCCGAGGAGTGGCGTTACCCCAGCCTCGCGCTTAGATCGGGTGCATGCCATGCGCTCCAGACCGCATTGGATGTGATCCGGGGGCACATGTGGATATCGCCAGGCTACGAGTGACGGAAGTAGCCCTCCAACGCACAACCGCAGAGACCTTCGCCCGGGCCTACACCCGTGCCTGCGCGCGCGCCCGCAAGCTGATCTACGTCGAGGACCAGTACTTCTGATCCGACGTCGTAGCCGGCACGCTCGCCGACGCCCTGCGCCGCGAGCCCGACCTGCAGGTGATCGCGGTCGTGCCGCGCTACGCCGAGGACGAGGGCCGGTTCGGCGGTCCCCCGATGCACTACGGCCAACGGCTCGCGTACGACCTGCTGCGGGAGGCGGGCGGTGACCGGTTCAGCATGTTCGACCTCGAGAATGACGCAGGTACGCCGATCTACGTCCACGCCAAGGTCGGCATCGTCGACGACGAGTGGATGACCATCGGCTCCGACAACCTCAACCTCCGCTCGTGGAGCCACGACTCCGAGCTCACCTGCGCGGTCGTCGACCCCGACGACGAGCTGCACCGTCGGCTGCGTACGCCGTTGTGGGCGGAGCACCTCGGCCTGCCCGAGGACGACCCCCGGCTGAACGACATCGACGACCCGACCGCGCTCTGGAACGAGCGGGTCGGCACTCCGGGCAGTCGCTCCACCCACACGAGCCGCCGGAGGTCTCGTCCCGGACGGCACGGTGGGCGGCACCGCTCTACCGCCGCGCCATCGACCCCGACGGACGGCCGAGGCGGCTGCGCGGCACCTCCGACTTCTAGGTGGACCTCTAGGCGTAGGGGTCGGTGATCTCGCGGAGCTTCATCAGCCCCTCGCGCAGCTGCCCCGCGAGCTCGGGGCCGAGGTGCTCGGTCCACTCCTGCTCGACAGCGATCACGACATGCATGGCCTGGGTCGCGGCCTCGCGCCCGCGTGCGGACATCCGGATCAGCCGCGCCCGACCGTCGCTAGGGTCGGGCACCCGCTCGACCAGGCCCTCGCGCTCCAGCGCCGCCACCAGGAGGCTCGCGGTCTGCTTGGTCACCTGCGCCCGGTCGGCCAGCTCGGTCAGCCGCGAGCCCTCGTCGGCGATCCGCTGGGCGAGCCGCGACTGCGCCACCGTGACGTCGTACCCCGCCTCGCGCATCGCGCGCTGCACACGCTCGTCCATCGCGCGGTAGGAGACGAACATGAGCGTCGCGAGGTCCATCGCATCCCTTGACGTAGTCAGCATCACTGACCATGATGGTCAGCATCCCTGACGATCATAGAGGGGGCATCCCATGACCCGACTTCCACCCGTCGGCGTGGTGCGCGCCGCCACCGGCGTGCGCACCGCGATCCAGGGCCTGGCCCGGCGGATGGTGCCGCCCGAGGTCGGCATCCTCGAGGTCTCGTCGGCCTTCATGGCCTCGCAGGCGGTGTACGCCGTCGCCCGGCTCGGCATCGCCGATGTCCTCGCCGCCGGGGCGCGGACCGCGGAGGAGGTCGCCGCCGACCTCGGGACCAACCCCGACGCGACCTTCCGCCTCCTGCGGGCCAGCGCGGCGTACGGCATCGTCCGGCACGTCGGCGACCGCTTCGACCTGACGGCCGTCGGTCGCACGCTCGTGTCCGACTCGCCGGACTCGATGCGGTCGGTGGTGCTGATGATCGGCGACCCGCGCTACCAGTCGGTGTGGGGCCGGCTCCCCGAGGGCGTCACCACCGGTGACCCGCAGGCGGAGGCGGTCCACGGTGTCCCGATGTGGGACCTGCTCGACCGCGACGCCGACTACGCCTCGACCTTCAACGACGCGATGGGCCGGCTGACCGAGCTCGACTGGCCGACGGTGGCGGCGGTCTACGACTTCACGCCGTTCGGGACGATTGTCGACGTCGGCGGCGGCCACGGGCAGCTGCTCGCGCTGATGCTCGGCGCGGCGCCGGCCGCGGACGGCGTGCTGCTGGAGCAGCCGAGCCTCATCGGTCCGGCCGAGAAGCACCTGGGCGAGGCGGGCGTGCTCGACCGGTGCCGGCTCGTGGGTGGGTCGTTCTTGGAGACCGCGCCCGACGACGGCGACCTCTACGTCCTCCGACGCGTCGTGCACGACTTCGACGACGACCAGGCGGTCGCGCTGCTGACCATCCTGCGTCGCCACATGCCGTCCGGCGCGACCCTCCTGCTGGTCGAGAGCGTGGTGCCGCCGGGCGACGCGCCGCACTTCACGAAGTCGCTCGACCTCGACATGCTGCTTTGGGTCGGCGGTCGCGAGCGCACCGAGGAGGAGTTCGCGTCGCTGCTCGAGCGCAGCGGCTTCCGGATGACCCGCGTCGTGCCGACCATCTCGACGATCTCGCTCGTCGAAGCCCGGCCGGCGGACTGACATGGACACCGTCGCGCAGGTCTGCACCGGCATCACGGCCGTCATCCTGATCGCCGTCTTCCCGTTCGAGGCGTTCCTCATCGACCGGCCCTGGGTGCAACAGTTCCTCGGGATCGAGCCGCACGGCATCGCCAACGTCCACCTGTGGTCGTTCTGCATCGGCGTCCGCAACGCCCTGGCCGGCATCGGCGGGCTGGCCGGGCTCTGGATCCTCCACAACGGCGACGAGTCGACCGGGGTCACCGTCGTGGTCGTGTCCCTGCTCTACATACTGCTGTCGTCGCTCGCGATGGGCGTCGCCGACCTGCTCGGCTACTGGCGCCCGCGCGGCGGCAGCGTCCGAGGGACCGTTGCGTCGTCCGCGCTTCCGGCGATCGCACTGGCGGTCATCGCGGTCTGACTCAGCGGCGACGCTGTCAGTGCGCCCGTCGCTTGCCGCCCACCGGCTTCTCCGCGAAGGCGGACCCGGGCCGGCCGGACCTGTCCGCCGGGCGCGCGGCGAAGGCCCAGGCGGGCTCGCGGCTTGCCTGCTCCCGAAGCGAAGGCTGGCCTGTTCTCCCTGCCTCACCATCGGCCCCAGGCCCAACACTGACGACTCTGAGAACCTCACGAACCTCCGGCCTCTCAAGACGTCGTCACGACCAAGTCGAGGACGCCGGCAGCCAAGGCCGAGGGCTCCGGAGGCGCCAACGCCAACCAGCGCCTGAACTCGCGACCAGCCCCGCCGCCCTGGGCGTACCGAGAGATGGCCTCCACTGTCGCCTCGCGGGGACCCTCTACGAAGTCCTCACGGACGTCGCTCCAGGCCGAACCGAAGTGCCTCGCAGCGACTACCCGTCGCACCGGGAGCCCAGAGGGGGCAGGCAGAGTCGGAGTGCAGAAGTGGCGGGCATGAGCCTCAAGCAGAGGGCCGACGTCTCGGGTCTCGACGCGGCCGTACGCGCCCGAGCGGCACGTCCGGTAGGCAGCCTTCAGCAGGGCCGGGGGTGAAACCCTCTGCGAGCCGCTGCGCGCGGTGCGTCACCTGACACAGCACTGACCAGCAATCCCGCGGAGAGCGCACAGTCATCTTCAGCTCGAGGGCGACCATGCGCCCCTGGGAGTCGAGCAGGAGGAAGTCGACGGCCGGCCGACCGAACCCTTGCTGTGCGCTGTTGATGCGGTAGCTGTCCATCACCTCCCACGCGGCGAGGAAGAGGCGCTCACGGCCGATGTCGGCCCCCTCGTCAACCCAGAGTTGGGCGAGGTGCTTCTGCACCTGGTGCTCGTTCATTCGCTGTGTTGCTCGTGCGCGCTCAGGTCTACACCTCCGTCTGCCCGGGCACGTAGGTCACCGAGCACCCGAGTGCCTCCCACGACGTCTCCGTCGACCACTGCGGCTCAGGAGCGACTGCCCACCAGGAGATCTGGGAGTTGTACTTCCACCGCCCGGTCGCTGGTCCCCAGTGATACAGCACCGAGCCGTGCTTGCTGAGGTCTCCCAACGTGTGAGCGAGGAACGCCGACGTTGTGTAGCTCTTGCCCTTGATCGCGGTGTGACCGTACCGCTCCACGAGCATCGCGAAGTCCTGCGGGTTGCGCTCGGCGTAGCGCTGTTCGACTACTCCGTACTCCACCCAGTGACCGCGGAACTCCGAAACGATGCTCGGCAGCTCGAGATGAAGACCGAGGTCGGCGGCAAGGCCGGTCACCCCTTCTAGGCCGGGCGGCGTTGGGACAGACAACCAGGTGTAGGTGCCTTCCGTCGGATGGCCTTTCAGCCGGGGGCAGGTGTATCGCAGCGATCCCGCCTCGTCGCCGACACGCTCTGGACGGATGCCCTCGTCGGCGTGGAATGCACATACGTGAATGTCTGCCACAAGGCTCTCCTCAGTCAGGGGTTCCCCACGATGACACGCATTGCCAACGGGCGCTGGGTGACGCCTGATCCTGACGCACCGCGGGCAGAAGCCCGTCATCATCGACTGATGCCGCATTCGACCATGTTCAGGCGTCCTCCCGCGTAGGTGTGGTGCGCAAAGGACCCGAGTGACGTTCCTTGCCATACCGGCGAGACCCAGTCGTTCGCACTGAGTAGGGCCTTCGGGTCCTTTGCGCCGCATCACTCGTCCGTGCTGAACACCATCCCCTCGAAGACGGCTCGTCTATTGGCCGGGTGCTTCCCGCGGCTAGCGCCGAGGGCCTTGATCGCCTCGTGTCTCTCGAAGCGCTCCCCGAATGTCTGGATGCCCCAGGGATGGTGCGGCTCTGGCAGCCAAGCGTTGAACTCGGCCCTGAGATGCTCCACCTCGATGAGTCCCCGGGCGGAACTGCGCAGCCTGTCACTCACGAAGGCGTAGATGACGTCGGATGACTCACGCCACTCCTTCGTGGCTTCCTCCACGGCTTCCGGCATCTGGGGCAGCTTGTAGTCATCGGCCGCCCAACGTCGTGCTCCCTCAACGAGCCACGCGAGGACGGCCTCTTGCTGAGGCACCTCGTTGAACAGCCTGCCGCGCAACCCAGGATCCGCGGGGAGCCCGTCTTCACCGAACGTCTTGGGGAACGGAACCATCACCAGCCGACGCCATGTTCCGTGGTCGGTGTCCGTAACCACCGGTCGGTGGTTGGTCGAAACCACCAGAGTGTGCGTCGCACGGAACGTCACGGAGTCTTGTCGCATTCGCCGGGCTGTGATGAGCTCTGTGCCCAGGAAGCGCTTCAACTTGACGGTATCCAGTCGATGGCCGTCCCCAGTCTCCTCGACGTGTGCGAATCGCGCCCCGAGAAGGTCCATGAGCTCGGTGGGGTGCTCTTCCCGGCGGCCGCCGAACATCGTCGGTAGAAGCACCTGAGCGGCGGCGCCCAGTGCGAGGTGGCCCGCCCCGAGGATGGTGGTCTTGCCGTTGCTTCCGCCGCCGTGCCAGAAGGCGATGATGTCTTCGCGAGGCGTGAGGCCAGTCGCCGCGGTGCCCAGGAAGTACTGGGCCCAGTCCCGGGTGTCGTCATCGGCGAACGCGGTCAGTGCCTTGTTCCAGTCCGGGTGTTCCGCGCCCGGGTGGAAGTCGACGTCAGTGCCTCGCCGGATAAGGAGGGAGGGGTCGTGCTCGAGGAGCTCTCCTTTGGCTAGATTCACTACTCCGTTCCCGACTCCAAGGAGCATCGGGTCGGCGTCGAAGTCGTCCAATTCTGCCCGAACCGACTCCACTCCCTTGGCGAGACCGGCGATGGCCTTGATCCGGCCGGCCGACTGCAAGGCGACATACTGCTTCAGTCGCTCGTGAGGCTCACCATCCTGGAGTGCCAGGTGCGCTAGGAGGGTGACGTACCTGCGGACCTCGTCCACGACCACCTCGTCCGGAACGTCACGCCACCGCCGCCCGTCGTAGCCCAGCCAACCGAGGCCATGCACGTGCAGGTAGCGGTCGGCAAGGCACTCGAAGGCGAACCGTTCAACCAAGACGGCATCCGTAAGCCTCGTGTCCCCCGCTGTGGGGTTCGGAGGGCTCGAGGACGCTGCGTTCACCAGGTCGCTGATGACGCCGCCGTTGGCGAGGTAGTCGTCGACACCAACTTTGTCCAGACCGTCGATGGGTAGGCAGGTGATGTACTGCACCTTGGCCCCACGCGACCGTAGCCATCTGCCCAGGCGTGACATGGCTGCAGCGACGTTTCCGTTGGTGCGCGCGTCGCTGTCGAAGCAGACATACACCCGTCGTCCGCGCAGCTGCACGTCCTCCCAGTCACCCAACGTGCCGTGGGTTCGGCGCCAAGCGAACACTCCGGACAGGGAGAGCGCACACTCGCCAGCCGTGGTCAGCGCGTCGCCCTTCTTGACACCCTCGGTCACCCACAGGGGCACAGTTGGGTCCGCGATCTTGGCAGTATTGAAGGGGTGGACGTCGAGAACCAAGGGCCGATTCGGCGGTGACTCGTACTTGCGGCGCTTCCCCTTGTCGTCCTTCCGGGGGGAGTCCGGCCGGTACTGCGCGGAGAGCCGGGCGCCGGTAGGTCCGAACTGGGGGATCAGGACCCCGGGGTACCGCGAGCGGTCCTCATACAGCGCCCGCCCGAAGCCCGCCGCCTTCAGCCGGTCAGCGTTCTGGTCGTCGGTGTTGGACCAGGTCAGGCTCGCATAGCCTCGAGCGTCGATGACCTTGTCGGAGATGGCCGACTGCTGCAGGACGGTGCGGTGGTTCGGCAACAGCATGGCCCGTGACCCCGGTCGGATCCTGCGGGGTCGCCCAGTACGCGGAGCCGTGATGAGCACCGCTGCCGGTCTGGTGTCAGTGCCCTTGGCTACCGTGGGGATCGTTGTCTGGGAGGACGACTCGGGTGGTGCCCCGGTAGGGCGCCATTCGTTTGCGCTCATCGCACGGACCCCCTGTTGACCGCGAGGGACGGGTTCGCAGCGTCGACGGTGGGCGCGCCATCGCATGTCGCCCGGGTTTCCTCGGAAGTGTCCGAGGATGACTGCGTCGCCTCTGCAAGTAGAGCGGTTGCCTCCCCGAGTTCCGCGAGAGCCTTCCGCCGGCTACCGGCCGAGCGACGCGCTTGCGCCGAGCGCAGGGCGAGGCGAGTGAAGTGCGCCTTCCGAGCATTGACCGCCCGACGTGCGCGCTCATCGGGGAGCAGTTCTTGCCGAGGGTCGACGAGGTCCTCGAACTTCGCGAGGAAGGCATCGCGCGCTGGCGCGGTGCGTGCCGTCCGGTCGGGTGTGCGGGCCCAGGACTCGTGGGCGGCCAGGCGAGCGACCAGCTGTCGCTGCGTGGGCTTGGTTGCGGACATGCTGAACCAGGCTTTCCTCCAGGTGCGTCACTCCTGGGGGCGCCACCGGCGACCGCATCTAGACCGCATCCTGCGGACTACGGCGAGGATAGCGCTTCAACGTCATGCAGCCCGATCACCAACGGTTCTGGCGTGTCGCGCTGTTGGCGTCGCCGTTGATCCTCAAGGTAGGTCTTGTACAGACGAACCCGGTCGATCGTGTGCGGGCCATGACGGCCGCACTTGACCCACAACGTGACGCTCAGCGTGTTCGGGTCCTCCAGAAAGAGCCGGACGATGGTGATGGGCACCGGCTGCCAGCCTTGCGTGAGCCGTGCCCGACCGGCTTGGCGACGACGTTCTACCTTCTGATCCTTGGACAGCACGGCGGTCGGGGGCGCAAACGGATCGGTGGGGTCATCGGGCGGGTCGAAGAGCCCTCCGGGAAGCTTCGAGATAAAGAACAGGCCGGAGTCTGTCCTCCAGAGTTCGGCGAGCATGGGATCGGGACGTGCCCCGTGCCCCGCGTCGCAGACGACGCGCAGCAGCGGGCGGGTCGTGGAGAGTGGAAGCAGCTCCCACTGTCCTGTCTTGAGGTTGAGCTGACGGTCGGCGACCAGGTAGTTGTAGGTGGCGTTGAGGGTGCGCTGATGCGGGTCCTCGTCGCCCAGATCCGGCCACAGCGCTGTCACGGCGCTCTCGTAGGCGCCTGCAGGGCGGTCGGGTCGATGCCGCCTCACAGTTCTCCCAGGTTGAGGGTTCGGGCCTCGACGGCGGCGCGGGCGGAGGCCTGCGCCTGGGTGTAGCGCAGCAGCATGTCCGGGCGGGCCCATCCGGCCACGGCCATGAGGCCGGTCTCAGAGCCGCCGGCGGCGAGCCAGCGGTGGGCGGCGGTGTGGCGCATCCGGTGCGGGTGGAATCCGGAGATACCGGCGGCGGCGGCTCGCTCCCCCAGGGACTTGTGCAGGGCGTCGTAGGAGAACTGCTTGCCGCGGTCGCCGAGCCACAGTGCGGGTGAGGTGGCGCCGAGGCGGTGGTGGCGGCGCAGCCGCAGGTACCGGTCGAGGGCCTTGGCGGCGTGGGGGCCGACCGGGACGACGCGGCCCTTCCCGCCTTTGCCGCGGCGGATGATCGCGGTGCCGGCGGCGAGGTCGAGGTCTTCCAGGGCCATGGCGACGACCTCGCCGGCGCGGGCGCCGGTCTCGAGCATGAGGCGGACGATGGCCTCGTCGCGGCGGTGCCGCAGCGCCACCTGCGGGGTGGCGCCGGTCGGGGGCTGGCAGGCGGCGAGGAGCCGGCGGAGCTGGTCGTCACTGAGGGGTTCGACGACCTTGACGTCGAGCTTGGGTGAGCGCAGCCCCAGGAACGGGTCGGCGGCGATCTCGCTCTCCTCGGCGAGCCAGGCGGTGAACCGGCGCACCGGGAGCTGGCGGGCGCGGATCGTGGCCGGCGCCATCCCGGTGTCGACGAGCTCGGCGACCCAGGCGCGCAGGCTGTCCCGGGCGAGTGGGTCCGCGCTGCCCCGCTGGCACCAGTCGAGGTAGAACCGCACCCCGTCGCCGTAGTTTTTCAGCGTCTGCGGCGACTTGCGTTCGGCCCGCAGACCGAGCATCCAGGACGTCGCCAGCAACCGCAGATCCGGGACACCAAGGCTGCTCGTGGTCACCGACCGAGCCTAGGCGATATCTGGACTAGGAGCGCTGTGCTCTGCAAATCCGCACAGAGCCCGCGGTGAAAAGCGCCGCTGACCTGCAACGATGGCGCCGAGGAGCCGGTCCGGTCAGTCCAGATAGTCGCGCAGCGCCTGCGAGCGGCTGGGGTGGCGAAGCTTGCTCATCGTCTTGGACTCGATCTGGCGGATCCGCTCGCGGGTGACGCCGTAGACCTTGCCGATCTCGTCCAGGGTCTTGGGCTGGCCGTCGGTGAGGCCGAAGCGCATCGAGACGACACCGGCCTCGCGCTCGGAGAGCGTGTCGAGGACCGAGTGCAGCTGCTCCTGGAGGAGCGTGAAGCTCACGGCGTCGGCGGGGACGACCGCCTCGGAGTCCTCGATGAGGTCACCGAACTCGCTGTCGCCGTCCTCGCCGAGGGGGGTGTGCAGCGAGATGGGCTCGCGGCCGTACTTCTGCACCTCGACGACCTTCTCGGGCGTCATGTCCAGCTCGAGGGCGAGCTCCTCGGGGGTGGGCTCGCGACCCAGGTCCTGGAGCATCTGGCGCTGCACGCGGGCGAGCTTGTTGATGACCTCGACCATGTGCACGGGGATGCGGATGGTGCGGGCCTGGTCGGCCATGGCGCGGGTGATGGCCTGGCGGATCCACCACGTCGCGTAGGTCGAGAACTTGTAGCCCTTGGTGTAGTCGAACTTCTCGACCGCACGGATGAGGCCGAGGTTGCCCTCCTGGATGAGGTCGAGGAAGAGCATGCCGCGGCCGGTGTAGCGCTTGGCCAGCGAGACGACGAGGCGCAGGTTGGCCTCGAGCAGGTGGTTCTTGGCGTTCTTGCCGTCCTGGGCGATCCACCACAGCTCGCGCTTGAGCTTCATGTCGATCTTGTCGCCGGAGTTGAGGCGCTCCTCGGCGAACAGGCCGGCCTCGATGCGCTTGGCGAGCTCGACCTCTTGCTCGGCGTTGAGGAGGGCGACCTTGCCGATCTGCTTGAGGTAGTCCTTGACCGGGTCGGCGGTCGCGCCGGCGGTGACGACCTGCTGGACGGGCGCGTCCTCCTCGTCGTCGTCGCGCAGGACGAAGCCACCGGCGCTCTCGGGAGCGGCGTCGGCCTTGGCCTTGTCGCCCTCGCCGTCCTCGGAGTCGCTGTCGTCGTCGGAGTCGGCGTCGGCCGTCACGGCGACGACCGCTGCGACGTCGACCTCGCCGACCTTGGCCAGCTCGGCCGGGTCGACGTCGTCGGGCTCGACGTCCACGTCGCCGTCGGCCTCGGGCGCATCGGCGGTGCTCGCGGCGCCGGCGGCCTTCTTGGCGGCGGTCTTGCGTGCGGGGGTGGTCTTCTTGGCCGGGGCCGCGGCGGCGGCGGCGGCCTTCTTGGTCGTCGCGGCCCTGGCGGCGGACGTGGCCGCGGTCTTCTTCGCCGCGGTCTTCGTGGCGGGGGCCTCGTCGGCGGCCACCTTGGGGGCGGAGACCTTGGCGGGCGCAGCCTTTGTCGCGGCCACCTTCTTGGTCGCAGCAGTCTTCTTGGTGGCCGTCGTCGTCGTCTTCTTGGCGCTGGCCCTCGCGGCGGCGGCCACGGCCTTGTCCGGGGCGGTCATGACGACCTCGATGCCCTGACCGGCGAGCGCCGTGAGGACGATGCGTCCGCGGCTGGCGCGCACACCCGCGGCGGTGATGGCCTGGGCCACCTGCTCACCGGTGACCTGTCCACCCGTGCGCCCCGACCGGATGAGGTCCTGGAGGGCGGGGTGGCTGAACTCGGCGGGGAGGGGCGTCTCGGAGGCGTTCGTGGACACAGGCGACACCGGCAACCTTTCGTCACGGGGAGGCGCTCGGTGGGGCTCACGCGTGGGCGGAGCACCGACCGGCTGATCGACTTGGTGCACCTTCTGACGTGCCCCACAGGGGTGGGGACCGGCCCTTGCTCGAAGGGTGCTCCACCATTATAAATCGCCGCGACCCCCCTGCCCTATTCGAGGGGGGTCGCGGCGAGTTCCGTGCGGGTGGTCGGCGGGCGGTGGACGGTCCGGCGACCGGTGCCGGGAGGGGTCAGCTCTTGACGGCGAGGACGGGGCAGGGTGCGTCGAGGAGAATGCGCTGCGCGTTGGACCCGAGGATGAGCTTGCCCACGGGGGTGCGACGGCGCAGACCGATGACGATGAGGTCGGCGGAGAGCTCCTCGGCCACGGCGATGAGGTCCTCGGCCGGCTCGTTGCCGCGGATGAGCTGGCGGACGCTCACCTTCACGCCCTGTGCCTTGAGGTCGTCGCCCAGGCGGTTGAGCTCCTCGGAGTCGTTGCCGGCGCCGTCCCGGTTGGAGTTGATCACGACGAGGTCAGCCCCGCGAAGGACTGCTTCCTCTCCGGCGCGGGCCAGGGCGGCAGCGCCTTCCTTGGTCGGGATGTATCCCACGACGATTGCCACGAGCGTCTCCTCTGTCTCAGGTCAGCCCCACCGGGCTCTTGCGTGGACGCTACCGGAGATTGTGACGCTTGACACGGACGCGGACGGCGACGTCAGCCGTGCTCCTCCGTCAGGGCGTCACGGATGATCTCGCCGACCCGCTCGATCTCGATGAGGAAGCCGTCGTGGCCGAAGCGCGACGTGACCCGGCGCAGGATGGTGCCGGGCCGAAGCGCCGCGATCTCTTCGGACAGCCGCTCCGGATAGAGGCGGTCGGTGTCGACCCCCGCCACGACGAGGCGGCCCGAGAAGGCTCCGAGCGCGGCGGCCACTCCCCCCCGACCCCGGCCGACGTCGTGGCTGTTCATGGCCTCGCTGAGGACGACGTAGGAGTTGGCGTCGAACCGTGCCGCGAGCTTGCCGGCGTGGTGGTCGAGGTAGGACTCCACGGCGTAGCGGCCCCCTCCGCCGAGGGGCTCCTCACCGGGTTGGGCGACACGGCCGAAGCGCTCCGCGAGCTCACCCTCGTGGCGGTAGGTCACGTGCGCGATCCGCCGGGCGATGCCCAGCCCGTCGGCGGGGACGACCCCGTGCGCGTAGTAGTCGCCGCCGTGGAAGTTCGGGTCGGCGCGGACGGCGAGCAGCTGGGGCTGGCACCAGGCGATCTGGTCGGCCGTCGCGTATGCCGTGGACGCCAGGACGATGCACGTCGCCACCCGGTCGGGGTGGCTGGTCGCCCACTCGACGGCGCGCATGCCGCCCATGGAGCCACCGAGCACCCCGGCCCACCGGCGGACGCCGAGCTGGTCGGCGAGGTGGGCCTCCACGCTCACCTGGTCGCGGATGGTGATGGCGGGGAAGCGGCTCCCCCACGGGAGCCCGTCGGGGGCGTCGCTCGACGGCCCGGTCGTGCCCTGGCAGCCGCCGAGCACGTTGCTCGCCACGACGAAGAAGCGGTCGGTGTCGAGTGGCCGGCCGGGGCCGATGAGACCGTCCCACCAGCCGGGGGTGGGGTGCCCGTTCCCGGCCGGGCCCTCGACGTGCGAGTCGCCGGTGAGGGCGTGCTCGACGAGGACGGCGTTGTCGGCGGCCTCGTTGAGGACGCCCCACGTCTCGTAGGCGACCGTGACCTCGGGCAGCAGCCCGCCCAGCTCGAGCGGGACCGCGCCGAGCGACGTGAACCGTCGCCGGCCCGGCAGGTCGCCGGGTCGCCAGAACGACGCCGTCGGGAGGTCGGTGATGGTCATCGGAGGTGCTCCTCGAGTCGCGCTTGCCCGTCGGTGCCGACGGACCGTGTCTTCACCCGGGGCACCCCACCGCGAGGAGGGTTGCCGCCCAGCAAGCCGGGGCTTGGCGCTGGGACTCATGACCTGCGTCGATTCTAGGTCCCCGGAGCCGCGCCGACCCAGTGCTGTCCGCACCGTGAGAGCGCCCTCAGGCGGCGACGTCCGACCACTGCCGTCGGGGGCGCACCTGGAACTCGATGATCCGCTCGAGATAGCCCGCGAGCGTGTAGCCCGGGTCGACGCGCAGGGCACGGCTCACGGCGTCACCGGCGATGGAACCGGTGCCGAGGCCCCACGCCACGCAGGCGGCGACGGTGCAGATCGCCGCAGCGTCGTGCGGACACTCGTCCGGCACGCGCCGAGCCACGGCCAGGAGGCGTTGGAGCACGGCGCGTGACCACGCCGCGCTGCGCACCGGCCCCGCCGGGGCGCTGGAGGCGAGCAGCATCGACGAGGCGTCGTCGACGAGGTCGAGCGGGAACATCACCGCCGACATCCAGGCGATGAGCGCGTCACGCCACGGCTTGTCGCGCAGCGAGCGGAGCATGGTCGCCACCTCCTCGTCGGTGGCGGCGAAGTCGTCACCACGAGAGGCCTCCGGAGCGAGGACCCGTGCCCACAGGTCCGCCACCCGCCCCGGGCCGTCGCGATCGACCCGGGCGGCATCGGCATCCAGCCGAGCCAGGGCGTCACCCACACCGGCGCTCGAGCCGGGGTCCTCGGTGACGAGGGCGCTGACGTCGTCGCGGCTGCGCAGCGGGGCGCTGCCGGTGGCGACCAGCTCGGCCACGGCGGGCACCGTCGAGGAGTCGGGCAGGGTGTGCCCCTCGGCGTGCTCGGCCCGGAGTCCGTCGAGCGAGCGCGGGGACGGGCGGCAGCAGGCGCCCCACCACGAGCCGTCGCGCACGACGACGTGGTCGATGACGCCCACGCCGGCCCCGGTGAGGCCCTCGTGCAGGCGGTGGCGCAGCGAGCGCGACTCCCCCGGCACCGACTCGTAGCCCACGAGCAGCGCCGCCTCGGGGCCCACCCGCCGCAGGCTCTCGAGGAGCTGGTCCGTGACATCAGCGACGTGACGCTCGTCGGGCAGGTCCGTGCGGGCGACCGGTCCGAGGGTCCTGCCCCGGACCATGGCGATGACGACGCACCGGTCCAGCTGGTGGCCGAGCTGGTGCGGCAGGACGGCGAGCATCTCGCCGGTGGTGCTGATCTTCACTGAGGTCATGGCCCCAGCGTCGGCAGCACCCGACCGACCCGGGAAGGGTCAGGTCAGGCGCCTGTGGAGGGCGGACGGCATACGGGCAGGGTGTGGACGGGCCTCACGCACGCGGCGAGGTGGAACCGCCGCTCGTCGAGTCGTCGACGACCTCGCCCGGCACGGAGGCACCGTGCCCCGACCCGCGACCGGTGGTCCGCTCCCAGGCGAGGAAGTCCTCGGTCTCGGTGACGATCTGGGCGGCCAGCCACGAGCCGACCACGGCGTCGTCGGCGAGCCCGAACGCGCCGAGCAGCGCCTCCGGGAGCAGGTCGACCGGCGACACGAGGTAGCCCGCAGCGCCCGCGATCATGAGGAGCCGGCCGATCGAGGTGCCGGTGTACTCGCCGCTGCGCACGGCCTGGACCAGCCGCGGGACGGCCTGGGCGCGCTCGACCATCGACGGTCCACCCGGGCGGGTCGCGATGCGCACGGCCGTGGCGAGGCTCTTGAACGTCGCGACCTTGGAGTACATCGCCATGGCTCAGGCCCCCGCGATCCGCGCCGTCGCCGTCGGGAACTCGCGGCGGGCGTTCTCGGAGATGCGCTTGATGAGCCAGCCGTCGAGGCCCGCGCCGACGATGCCGCCGACGATCGGGACGTTGCGCCCGAACCGGCTGAACGTCTTCCTGCCCGCCGTCGAGAGGAGGCGGAAGCCCACGGCCTTGTTGAGGACCATGAGGGCCGGACCGGGCAGCCGCTGCGCCGCGAGGTTGGTGAGCCGGCCGGTCGGCGAGACCATGCCGGCCTTGGCGAGCAGGTCGTCGGCGTCGGCGCCCACGAGCGTGAGGAGCACGGCGGTCCGGATCTGCGGTTGCGTGAGGTCGTGCCCTCGCAGGTGCGCGACGGCGGCCGTCATGCGCGTGGCGAGCAGGTAGAAGCCCAGCACGTTGGCCGGCAGCGCGACGGGCAGGGTGATGAAGCCACCCAGGCTCGTGACGAACCCGCCGGCGGCCGCGAGCTTGAGGTGGCTCTTGACGACGTCGTCGACGGCGGCCTCGACGTTGCCGCCGTTCTTCTTCAGCGCGGAGGCGGCGACCGAGGCGGCCGGGTCGAACGGGCCCTTGCCGTCGATGCCGCTGTCGAGGAGGTTCTCGACCATCTTGGTGGCGGAGCTGCCGAGGAAGCCCTGGTCCTGCGGGCCGGCCTGCGCCTGCTCGAGGGCGGTCCTGGTCTGCGCCACCTGCTCCTTGGCGACCTGAGCGTCGTCCTTGCCGAATCCGAAGAGTCCCACGGTGTCCTCCTGTGGCTCCCCGGTCCCACCGGGGTGCCGTTGCGAACTGCTGTCTGGCTCGATCCTGCCACGTCAGCGGGGTGCGAACCGGCCCGCGCGTCGCTGTCTCCGGCCTCACCTAGGCTTCGCCCATGGCCCATCCCGGCGGCGCCGCCGACCTCGTCGCTGCCGTCGTCCACGGTGGCCGCGCGGCCCTCATGGGCGCCGGCGTGAGCAGCGTCGGACCGGTCACGGACGTGGCCGCGCAGATGGCGGCTCTCGCTGTCGACTCCGGGCCGCGCTGGGTCTGGTGGTCCGCCAGGTATGCCGGCGAGCTGGTCCGCGCGGTCGGCTCGCCGCTCGCGCGCGTTTGGGACCTCGCCGAGGCGCACCGGGTGCTGCACGGCGGCTGGGCGGCGGAGCCGGGGCGCGTCTGGGCGGCGGCGCACGGGGTGGCGCTGGCGACGATGCCGGAGCCCTCGGCGGGTGACCTGTTCGACTTCTCGGCCGGCGACGAGGTGGGCCCCGACGACCTCGTCCGCCGGGACGGACACCTGCGGGCCGACGCGGCGTCGGGCTGGCTCGAGACCGACGAGCGGCTGCTGGCCTGGGCGGAGGCGGCGTTGACGTGCGCGGTCCGACAGCGCGACCGGGCGCAGCAGCTCGGCGCGCGGACCGTGGGGACGGTGCACTCGGAGTCCGCCGCGGCACTGATGTGCCTCGAGCTGGAGTGGGGCGGGCTGCCGGTCGACCGGCCGGCGATGGAGGCCCTCATCGCGGACTTCGCCGGGCCGCGGGCGTCGTCCGAGGCGGCAGAGGTGGCCGCTCGCCGCGAGCGCGACGCCACGGTGCTGCGGCATGTCTCCGGGCGCGAGTCGACCGACCTGCGCAACCCGCAGCAGGTGCGCGACATGCTGGTCGGCGTCGGGGTCGACGTGCCCCACACCCGCAAGTGGGTGCTCGAGGCCTATCGGCAGGTGCACCCGGTCGTCGACGCCCTCCTCGAGTGGCGCAAGGCCGAGCGCATCTCCACGACCTACGGCTACCGGTGGATCGATGAGTGCGTCGGCCCCGACGACCGGCTCCGTGGGAGGTGGAGCGCCTGCGACGGCGCGGCCGGACGGATGACCGCCGAGAACGGCCTGCACAACCTGCCGGCGGCGCTGAGGTCCGGGGTGGCGGCTCACCCCGGGCACGTGTTCGTGCGAGCCGACCTGGGGCAGATCGAGCCGCGCGTCCTCGCGGTGGTGTCCGGCGACCCGGCGTTCGCCGAGGCCACGCGGGCCGACGACCTCTATGCGCCGGTGGCCTCGCGGCTCGGGGTGGACCGGCCGGTGGCGAAGATCGCGGTGCTCGCCGCGATGTACGGCCAGCGCAGCGGCGCTGCCGGCGAGGCGCTCAAGGGGCTCGAGCGGGCCTATCCGGTGGCGATGGGGCTGCTCGACCGGGCGTACGAGACGGGGGTGCGGGGTGAGCCCCTGCGGACCTTCGGCGGGCGGCTCATCCCTACAGGGCGCTTCCTCGCGACGTCACCCGTCGGCGCCGACCCGGCGCTCGACGCCGCGCGAGGACGGTTCGCGCGCAACGCGATCATCCAGGGCGCCGCGGCCGAGCTGTTCAAGGCGTGGGCGGCGACGGTGCGGGCGCTCGGCGGGCCGCTCGGGGCCCAGATCGTGCTCTGCCTGCACGACGAGCTGCTCGTGCACGCGCCGGCCGACCGGGCCGACGAGGTCGCGGCTCTGGTCGACCGGGCGCTGGCCGACGCCTCGCGCCGGTGGGCGGCCGGGGCGCCGGTGCGCTTCGTCGCGGACACCTCGGTCATCTCGCGCTGGTCCGAGGCCAAGGACTGAGGCATCCCTCAGCCCGACTTCTTGCCCGTTGTGGTCGGCCACATCGTGCCGCGGCGACTCGGTGTGACCGCAACGGGCATGAAGTCGGGGGTCAGTCGTCGCTGACGTTGCGGAGGAACTCCTCGATGTCGGCGCCGAGCTCGTCCGCGGACGGGAGGTCCTCGGCCTCGGTCGCGAGCAGGCTGGGGCGCTCCTGGCCCTCGACGAACGCGTCGTACTGCTGCTCGAGCGCGCTGACGATCTGGCCGGCCTCGGCGTTGTCCTCCAGCTCGGAGGCGATCTCGCGGTTGTTGATCCCCGCCTTGGCGACGAGGTCGTCGTTGGGCAGGTTGAGCCCCGTGGCGTCGGTGATCGCGTTGAGCGCGGCCAGCGCGCCCTCGGCCCACTCGGCCTGCGCGAGGTACTGGGGCACGTGGACCGCGAAGCCCAGCGCGTCGCCCCCGGCCTCGCCGAGACGCAGCTCGAGCAGCGCCGGGAAGGACGCCGGGACCTGCACCGTGCCGAACGGCGACTCCTTGTCGTGCACGAGGCGGGGGTCCGTCGCGTGGGCGGTCATGCCGACCGGGCGGGTGTGCGGCACGCCCATCGGGATGCCGTGGCTCGTGACGACGAGCGTGACGCCGAGGACCCGGATGAGCTGGCGGATCGCCTCGATCGTGCGCTCCCACTGGAAGTCCGGCTCGGGACCGGTCAGCAGGTAGTAGGTCTGCCCGTCGCGGTCGGCCATGCGGTAGAGCACCATCGACGGGTCGGCGTAGCTCTCCCAGTGGTTGCGGTCGAAGACCATGGCCGGGCGGCGGCCGCGGTAGTCGAGCAGCGCGTCGACGTCGAACGTCGCGACGACCTCGGCCTCGCTCGTGTCGACGAGGTGGGTGCCGAGGATGCGCTGGATGTTGCCGGCGTCGATGAAGGCGCCGAGGAGCACGATGAGCGCGCCCGGACGCCGCGTCGGCGGCTGGGCATCGATCTCGAAGCGATAGAGGTCAGACGGGTTCTGCACGGGAACAGCCTCTCAGGGGGGTCACGTGTCTGGTCAAACGTGCCGGTCGTCGCGGAGATTCCCCCGGGCGGCCTGCACGTCGGCGAAGTCGGGCACGGGCACGCCGTCGAAGGCATGGCTCACGAGGCCGGGGCGGGCGGGCTCCGGCGGCGTCGGTCCTGGCGTCCCTGGCGTCCCCGTCGTCACCGGCTCAGCGTGCCACGGCCGCGATGGCATTGCGGATGCGCTTCTCGCTCACCGGGTGCGCGGTCCCGAGCGACTGCGCGAACAGGCTGACGCGCAGCTCCTCGATCATCCAGCCGATCTCGCTCACCTCCGGCGCGCGCCCGGCCGTCTGCGGCAGCGCGTCGAGGAGGTCGGCGTATGCCGTCTCGATCCCGTCGACCTGTGCCTGCAGCTGCGGTTCGCGCGCGTTCGCCGGCGCCTTTTGCAGCCGCTGCATCATCGCCCGGAGGTAGCGCTGCAGGTGCGGGAGCCGGGCCATCCCGCTGTCGGCGACGAACCCCGGCCGGATGAGTCCGTCGAGCTGGGCGCGGACGTCAGCGCTGGTCAGGGCCAGGGTGCGAGCAGCGGCGCCGGCGTCGATTGCGTCGAGGTGGCGGCGCACCTCGGCGGCCAGGGCGAGCACCGGCTCGACCGCCTCGATGACCTGCAGCACGCGGGTCACGACGTGGGTGCGGACGGCGGTGTGGGCGTCCTCGAACTGGGCCCTGGTGCGCACCTCTCCCCCGGCCTGCTCGGCCACGATCGAGTCCACGGCCGCGGCGAGGCAGTCCTCCAGCAGCGCGGGCACGGAGCCGTGCGGGTTCTGGCCGAGCGCCAGCTTCTGCGCGTTGGTCAGCCTGGCCAGGACCCGCTTCCACGGCGCGGAGGTGTTGAGCAGCAGGAGCCGGCGCACCCCCGCGCGGTGTGCGGCCTCGGCCGTGCCCGCGTCGTCGAGCACGCGCAGCGAGACCGACGTGCCCTCGTCGACGAGCGCCGGGAAGCCTTGGACGGTGTGTCCGCCCGAGCGCCCCTCGAAGGTGCGAGGGACGTCCTCGACCGTCCACGCCGTCAGCCCGGAGCGCTCGATCGACGCCCCGGCCTTCGCGAGGCGCTGGCGGACGGCGCCCTGCGAGGTGGGCCGCAGGGCGTCGAGGTCCTTGCCGCGGGCGATGAAGCGCCCGCCCGGCCCCTCGACGGCGAAGGTGGGTCGCAGGTGGTCGGGCACCCGGTCCCAGTCCCACTCGTGGGTCGGGATGGCGACGCCGGTCCGGTCCCTGAGCACCCGGGCGAGCTCGTCGGTGAAGGGTCGGCCCGCGCCGGGGTCGGCGCCGGCCAGCGCGGCTCGGGCATGGTCGGGCGTCGGCACGAAGTGGCGGCGGGTGGCCTTGGGCAGCGACTTGAGCAGCGCCACCGCGAGGTCCTCGCGCAGCCCCGGCACCTGCCAGTCGAAGCCGTCGGCGCTGACCCGGTTGAGGACCGCCGTCGGGATGTGGACGGTCACGCCGTCGGCGGCATCCCCCGGCGAGAACTGGTAGGTGAGGTCGAGCTCGAGGTCGCCCTGCCGCCACGTGCGCGGGTAGTCACCGGCCGACACGGCGTCCGCGTCCTCGCGGGTGAGGAGCTCCTCGGTGAAGGTCAGCAGGTCCGGCCGTCTGCGCTGCTCGCCCCTCCACCACCTGTCGAAGTGCCGGACGGAGGTGACGTCGGGTGGGATGCGGGCGTCGTAGAAGGCGAAGACGACCTCGTCGTCGACGATGAGGTCGCGGCGGCGGGCGCGTTCCTCGAGCTCCGAGAGCCGTTGCAGCAGCGCGGTGTTGGCCTTCCAGAACCTGTGGTGAGTGTCCCAGTCACCCTCGACGAGGGCGTGCCGGAGGAAGAGCTCGCGTGCCTCCTCGGGGTTGATCCGGGAGTACTGCACGGTGCGGTCGACGACGAGCGGGACGCCGTAGAGGGTCACCCGCTCCGAGGCGATGACCGCGCCCGCCGACTTGGACCAGCGCGGCTCCGAGACCGTGCGCTTGACGACGTGGGCGCCCAGCTCCTCCGCCCAGAGCGGGTCGATGGCGGCGTTGACCCGGGCCCACAGGCGCGTGGTCTCGACGAGCTCGGCAGCCATGACGACGTCGGGCTGCTTGCGGAACAGGCCGGACCCCGGGTTGATGGCGAAACGCGAACCGCGCGCGCCTGCATACTCCCGCTTCTGCTCGTCCCGGACGCCGACGTGCGAGAGGAGACCCGCGAGCAGCGCCTGGTGGACGCGGTCCCAGTCGGGCTCACCGTCCTTCGGGGCGGTCGAGAGCTCGGGGTCGATGCGCGCCTGACGGCACGCCGAGCGGAGCTGCTGGTGCAGGTCCTGCCACTCGCGGATCCGCAGGTAGTGGAGGAACTCGGCCTTGCACATCCGGCGGAAGGCGCTGCTGGACAGTGCCTTCTGCTGCTCCTTGAGGTAGCGCCAGAGGGCGTGGAAGCCGGCGAAGTCCGAGGTCTCGCTCTTGAAGCGCGCGTGGTGCTGCTGGGCCTGCGCCTCCTTGTCGACCGGCCGCTCGCGCGGGTCCTGGATCGACAGCGCGGCGACGATGACGAGGACCTCCTTGGTGCAGCCGAGCCGCTCCGCCTCGATGAGCATCCGCCCAAGGCGCGGGTCGAGCGGCAGCCGCGCCAGGGTCTTCCCGTATGCCGTGAGCCGCCTCTCGCCACGCCTGCCCTGCCCTTCGCGCAGGGCGTGCAGCTCCTCGAGCAGCCGGACGCCGTCGGCGATCTGCTTGGCGTCGGGCGCGTCGACGAACGGGAAGCGGGCGATGTCACCGAGTCCGAGGGAGGTCATCTGGAGGATGACCGAGGCGAGCGAGGTCCGCAGGATCTCGGGCTCGGTGAACTCGGGCCGGGACTCGAAGTCCTCCTCCGAGTACAGCCGGACCGCGATGCCGTCCGCCACGCGCCCGCACCGGCCGGAGCGCTGGGCGGCGCTGGCCTGCGAGATGGGCTCGATCGGCAGACGCTGGACCTTGGTGCGCTGGGAGTAGCGGGAGATGCGCGCGGTGCCGGTGTCGATGACGTAGCCGATGCCGGGCACCGTTAGGGAGGTCTCGGCCACGTTGGTGGCGAGGATGATCCGTCGCCCGCTCCCCCGCCGGAAGACGCGGTGCTGCTCGGCGGCGGAGAGGCGCGCGTAGAGCGGAAGGATCTCGGTGCGGGGCAGGTTCATGCCGCCGAGGGCGTCGGCGGCGTCGCGGATCTCGCGCTCCCCGGAGAAGAACACGAGGATGTCGGTCGCGCTGTGCCCGGGCGGGGTCTCGGTCCACAGCTCCTCGACGGCGTCGCAGACCGCGGTGACCTGGTCGCGCTCCTCGGTCACCTCGCCGCCCTCGGCCCGCTCGACCAGCGGGCGGTAGCGGACCTCGACGGGGTAGGTGCGGCCGGAGACCTCGATGACGGGGACCTCGCGCACGACGGTGCCGCGCAGGTCGGTCGAGAAGTGCCGGGCGAAGCGGGCCGGGTCGATCGTCGCCGAGGTGATGACGACCTTGAGGTCGGGGCGGCGCGGCAGCAGCGACTTGAGGTAGCCGAGGATGAAGTCGATGTTGAGCGAGCGCTCGTGCGCCTCGTCGATGATGATCGTGTCGTAGCGGCGCAGGTCGCGGTCGCGCTGCATCTCGGCGAGCAGGATCCCGTCGGTCATGACCTTGACGCGCGTGCGGTCGCTGCTGTGGTCGGTGAAGCGCACCTGGTAGCCGACGAGCTCGCCCAGCTCGACGTCCATCTCCTCGGCGATGCGCTCGGCGACCGAGCGGGCGGCGATGCGGCGAGGCTGCGTGTGACCGATCTGGCCGGTGCTGCCGAGGCCGAGCTCGAGGCACATCTTGGGGATCTGGGTGGTCTTGCCCGAGCCGGTTTCACCAGCGATGACGACGACCTGGTGCCCGCGCAGCGCGGCGAGGATGTCGTCGCGTCGCTCGACGACGGGGAGCTGCTCGGGATACCTCAGCACGGCGGGGTCGACGGGGCCGCGCCCGTCCGACCCCCGCTCGACGGAGCCGTCGGTGACGACTCCTCCCTGACCTCGCTCCGGCACGCGCTCAAGGATAGGTCGCCGGCCGGCGTGCCTCATCCGGCTTCGGGGCGCCCGCGGCGGTGGCGGCCTCCTTGACCTTCGGCAGCGTCCGCTCGAGGGTCACGCCGGCGACGAACATGCGCTGTGCGCCCGCTCCCCCGGCGGTGGCGGCGCGCCAGTCGTCGAGGAACGCCTCGTCGGCCCGGCGGCGGGCGGTGGCCATGGTGTGGGCGCGCCAGACCTGCGCCTTCTGACCGGACGTCAGGTTCTTCGTCGACCTCATGGGCTCGAGGGCAGGAAGGGGCACGACCATCCGGCTGGGGCCGCCGGAGGGGTCCAGCGTGCGGGCGAGGTTCGGTCGGGCCCGGTGCAGCTCGTCTCGCACGCCGGTGCCGAGCCTTCGCGGGGTGGACAGCTCCTCACCGACGTGGCCCCGGGTCCGGCCGTCCAGGTCGGAGGTGGCCCGGGAGCTGGCCACGGCTCCGGCCTTGAGCCCCCTGGCGCCGACGCCGAGGGCACGCACCCCGGCGTCGACGCCGACCTGCTTCCAGCTGCCCTCGCCGTAGAGCACGAGCAGGCCGACCTGGCCGGCCGTGCCCAGGACGTCCGCTGCGGCACCCAGCGCGGCCGTCACCGAGGTCCGTCGCGCCGCCGGAGGCATGGCCGCCAGCTCCTGTGCGCCCTCGTCGGCCGCGGCCAACGCGGAGTAGTGCCACGGGTCGTCGAGGATGTCGTCCGCCAGTGCCCGGAGTCGTCGGGCCAGGTGCCGGTCCGCGTCCCGGAAGTCGTCCCGGGCGCGGGCGTGCGCTCGCTCGGCGTCCAGCGCCTGCTCCATCACCTCGCCCTGCCGGCGCCGGACGGCATCGGCGGCCACCGGGTCGGCCTGCACGGCGACGGCCTGGTCCTCGAGTCGGCGGAGGTCTTCGAGAGCGTCGGAGTGTCTCCCACTCGCGGCCAGGGCATGGCGTTGGGCCAGCTCGAGCGCATCGGCGAAGGTCGTCAGCGCGAGGGCGGCACCGGCATACCGGTCGATGAGGGCGTCGACCACGGGAGGTGACCCGTGCACCGCAGCCTCGAAGACCTCACCAGCCGGGCTGTCCCACGACGCACCGGCCCTGATGCCGGTGAGGACGCCGTTGACCTGCGCGAGCCGGCCGGCACCGGAGCGCAGGGAGTGGGCGAGCGCGCGGACCGACTCGGGGTCGCCCTCGACCGGCGGAAGGACCCGGTCGGTCACCGGGTCGGCCCGCCGAACATCCGCCCGACATCCGACTCGGTCTCGACGTAGGCGGTCCCGGCCGCCTGCGCCTTGTCGCCCAGGTCGCGCAGCGCCTCTGCCAGGGCCAGCCGGTTGCGGCGCCACCCTGACAACAGGTGGTCGAACGCGTCGGAGGCCTCGCCGCCGCCGAGTGCCCAGCGGTCGACCGAGCCGTCGTGGGTCATCTCCAGGCCGTGTGCGACCTCACCGAGCGAGACCCCGAGCGCCGCGATGACGTCGGCGCCGATCTGCATCCTCGTCATCACTCGACGGTAGAGCGACCGGCGCCTCCGCCAGCGACGTTGTCCACAGACCCGGCGAGGGTCAGGCGCCCTTGGCGGCCACGAAGCCGAGCTCGAGGTCGGCGAGGATGTCGTCGATGTGCTCGATGCCGACGGACAGCCGAACGAGCCCGGGGGTCACGCCCGCTGCGAGGCGGTCCTCGTCGCCACCCTGCGAGTGCGTCGTCGACGCCGGGTGGATGACGAGCGAACGGACGTCACCGAGGTTGGCGACGTGCGAGTGCAGCTGGAGTGCCTCGACGAACCGACGGCCAGCGTCCGCCCCACCTGCGATCTCGAACGCGAGGACCGCGCCGGAGCCCTTCGGGGTGTACTTCGCGGCCAGCTCGTGGAACGGGTCCCCGGGGAGCGAGGCCCAGCGCACCGACTCGACCTGCTCGTGCCCGTCGAGGAAGCGCGCGACGGCGTGGGCGTTCTCGAGGTGCCGGTCGATGCGCAGACTGAGGGTCTCGATGCCCTGGGCGATGAGGAACGCGTTGAAGGGCGCCACCGCCGGCCCGAGGTCGCGCAGCAGCTGCACCCGAGCCTTGAGGATGTAGGCGAGGTTGGCGCCGAGCGCCCCACCGACACCGAGGTCCCGGGCGAAGACCAGCCCGTGGTAGCTCTCCTCGGGCGTGTTGAAGTTCGGGAACTTCTCGGGGTCGGCCCCGAAGTCGAAGGTCCCACCGTCGACGATGACGCCGGCGATCGTCGTGCCGTGACCGCCGAGGTACTTCGTCGCCGAGTGCACGACGATGTCGGCACCCCACTCGAGCGGTCGCAGCACGTAGGGCGTCGCGACGGTGTTGTCGACGATGAGCGGCACGCCCACCTCGTGGGCGATGGCCGCGACCGTCTCGATGTCGAGGATCTCGACCCGGGGGTTCGAGACCGTCTCGCCGTAGAACAGCTTGGTGTTGGGGCGCACCGCTGCTCGCCACGACTCGGGGTCCGTGGTGTCCTCGACGAACGTCACCTCGATGCCGAACTTCGGCAGCGTGTACTTGAGCAGGTTGAAGGTGCCGCCGTAGAGCGACGGCGACGCGACGACGTGGTCGCCGGCCTCGGCGATGTTGAGGATCGCGATCGTCTCCGCCGCCTGGCCGGAGGCGACGAGCAGCGCACCGACACCGCCCTCGAGCGAGGCGATGCGCTGCTCGACGGCGTCCTGCGTCGGGTTCATGATGCGCGTGTAGATGTTGCCGAACTCCTTGAGCGCGAACAGGTTCGCCGCCTGCTCGGAGTCCTTGAAGACGTAGGAGGTCGTCTGGTAGATCGGCAGGGCCCGCGCGCCGGTGGCGGCGTCCGGGGCCTGTCCCGCGTGGATCTGACGGGTCTCGAAGGACCAGTTCGGGGTCGCGGGGGTGGCGTCGTCGGTCATGGTCGTGCTCCTCGTGTGTGCCGAGCTTGCGGCCGCCGGTCGACGTGCCGCCAGGTCCTCACCCGGGGCACCCCACCGCGGTAGGAGGGTTGCCGGCCAGCGAGCCGGGGCTTGTCGCTGGCACTCATGACCTGCGACCACGGTAGCCAACGACGCCCACCCCTCGACATCGTCGTCCCGCATCGTGGACCCGGGCATGATGGGCGCATGACCTTCCACGCCGACGAGTACCAGGCCGCCCCCGACCGCTACGAGGCAGGTATGCCGTACCGCCGGGTCGGGCGGTCCGGTCTCGACCTGCCCGCGATCTCGCTCGGCCTGTGGCACAACTTCGGTGACGACGTCCCGCTCGAGCGCCAGCAGGCGATCCTGCGCCGGGCGTTCGACAAGGGGGTCACCCACTTCGACCTCGCCAACAACTACGGACCGCCCTACGGCTCCGCGGAACGCAACTTCGGCACGCTCTTCGCCCGCGACTTCCGCCCCTACCGCGACGAGCTCGTCATCAGCTCCAAGGCCGGCTACGACATGTGGCCCGGCCCCTACGGGCAGGGCGGTGGTGGCCGCAAGTACGTCCTCGCCAGCGCCAACCAGTCGCTGAAGCGCATGGGACTCGACTACGTCGACATCTTCTACAGCCACCGCTTCGACGAGACCACGCCTCTCGAGGAGACGATGGGCGCACTGGACTCCCTCGTGCGACAGGGCAAGGCGCTCTACGTCGGCATCTCGTCCTACTCCGGCCCGCGCACCCGCGAGGCGGTGGAGATCCTCCGCGAGCTCGGCACGCCCCTGCTCATCCACCAGCCGTCCTACTCGATGCTCAACCGCTGGGTGGAAGAGGACCTGCTCGACGTCCTCGGCGAGACCGGAGTCGGCTGCATCGCCTTCTCCCCGTTGGCCCAGGGAATGCTCACGAGCAAGTACCTCAAGGGCATCCCGGAGGGCTCACGCGCCTCCCAGGGCAAGAGCCTGTCGCCCGACCTGCTCACCGAGGAGTCGCTCACGCACGTCCGCGCGCTCAACGCGATGGCGGAGAAGCGAGGCCAGTCGCTCGCGCAGATGGCGCTGGCCTGGGCGCTGCGCGACGACCGGGTCACGTCGGTCCTCGTCGGCGCGTCCAGCGTCGAGCAGCTCGACGACAACCTGCTCGCGGTCGAGAACCTCGGCTTCAGCGACGCGGAGCTCGAGGCCATCGACCAGCATGCCGTCGAGGCCGGCATCAACCTCTGGGCGACGTCCTCGACGGGCTGACGGCGCGCACGCGGTTGAGCCACCAGATCCCGAGAACCGGCAGGACCAGCGGAACGAAGCCGTAGCCCGAGCCGAAGTGCGACCAGACGGTCTTGTCCGGGAAGGCGTCGGGGACGGCATACGACAACGTCCCGACGACGAGGACCCCGACGAGCTCCACGGTGCAGGCGAGCAGGGCGACGCGGGTGCTCGCGCGGTCCCCGCGCGCCATGCCCACGGTCGCCACGACGTAGATGAGGGCCGCGAGCGCCGACAGCAGGTAGGCGAGCGGCGCGCGGGAGAAGTACTCGACGATCTGGAGGATCGAGCGTCCCGTCGCGGCGAGCGCCAGCACGCCGTAGACGGCGACGAGGATGCGGCCCGGGCCCTGGGCGGAGTGCAGGCGCTCAGGCATGGAGGTCCCAGATCTGCTGCAGCCGCAGCGTCATGACGGCCACGGCGAAGGCACCCACCGCGACCGCGCTCATGGCCCAGCGCGTCTTGTCCTTGATGGCACCCCAGAGGGTGAGGGCGAGGACGAACGGCAGGGAGACGAGGTATGCCGCGAACGTCGCCTTGCGCTCCCCCGTGTCGAGCTCGCCGATGCCGACGAGGCCGCGGACGAGCTGGACGAGCACGCCGAGCTCGACGAGGGCGGCCAGGCCGAGCAGCCAGTCGTTGATGAGCCTGTCTAACAGTGCGTAGCCGAGGGCGACGACGGCAAGCAGCATCGCGGCGGCGACGAGACCCTGGGTCAGCGGGAGCAGCACGAGGCAAAAGCCTACGTCGCGTGCACCACCCCCTCGGTTACCGGCCGGTTCGGCGGTGGTTGGATGCCCGTATGACCTCCGCAGAGATCGGCGACGTGCGGATCGAGTACGTCATCGACGGACCCGACGACGGCGAGCCGATCCTGCTCATCATGGGCATGGGTGCCCAGCTCGTGGCATGGCCGCCGGACTTCGTCGAGATGCTCGTGGACCGCGGCTTCCGGGTCGTCCGCTACGACAACCGCGACCAGGGGCTGTCGACCTTCACCGAGACTCCGCCGCCGACCCGTGGCGCCGTCGCCAAGGGCCTGGCCGCGCGCCGGTGGGCCATCGCCGACTACACGCTGAGCGACCTCGCCGACGACGCCGCCGGGCTGCTCGACCACCTCGGCCTCGCGTCGACCCACGTCGTCGGCGTGTCCATGGGCGGGATGGTCGCGCAGGAGCTGACCCTGAAGTACCCCGAGCGGGTGCGGTCGCTGACCTCGATCATGTCGAACACCGGGCACCGCCGGCACGGGCGGACGTCGGCGCGGCTGCTGCCGGCCCTCATGCGCCAGATCCGTGCCGCAGCGCCGGTGACGCGCGAGGAGGCCATCGAGCGCGGGGTGCAGGCCTTCCGCGTCATCGCCGGTCAGGACTTCGACGAGGTCGAGATGCGCAGGATGGCCGAGGCCCACGCCGCTCGCGGCGCCGCGACGCCGGTGAGCCGCGACCGCCAGCTCAACGCGATCAACGCCTCCCCCGACCGGACGGCGCGGCTGGCCGAGGTCACCGTTCCGACGCTCGTCATCCACGGGCTCATGGACCAGCTCGTCCTGCCCAGCGGCGGTGTCGCGACGGCCCGCGCCATCCCCGGGTCGCGGCTGCTGCTCTTCCCCGAGATGGGGCACGACCTGCCCCGGGGCCGGCGCGAGGAGATCGCCGAGGCGATCACCCAGAACGCCCACCGCGCCCACGCCTGAGTCAGTGGATGGCTGAGTCCGACTGCACGGGCTCGGCGTCCCGGGAGCCGGCGCTGCGCGACTCCCGAAGGCCGCGCACGGTGAGCACGACCGCGCCAGCGGCGACGGCGAGCGCGGCGACCAGGGCCGCGGCGCCGACCACCGTGGAGCGCGGCTCGTCGCCGACGCGCCCCCACGCCAGCCACGAGAGCCCCCACACGACGGCGGCGGCGACACCCAGCCGGGTGGGCACGAGGCGCAGCAGCGCCACCACGAGGGCCACGACGACCACCAGCGCAACGAGGGCCACCGCGACCGCCGCCGGACCCTCGGTGAACCGGAAGCCGCTGCTCGCGAGGGCCGCGGCCACGTTGGCGAAGGTCGCGACGGCGACCCAGCCGAGGTAGAGCCCGACGGTGAGGCGCACGATCCACGTCCCGACCGGGTCCGCGGCGTCGTCCGGCGTGCAGGCCAGGTCCAGGGCCAGCCGCGCGAGCACCCCGAGGAGCGCGAGGATGACGAGCACGCTGACCCAGATCCAGCCCTGCTGGGTGACGAGCAGCCACGCCGCGTTGAGGACCATCGACGCGGCGACGAGCCACCCGGTGCGCCGCGCGAGCTCGCTGCGCCCGGCCCCGGGCAGCCACTGCCACACGGTGTAGGCGGCGAGCCCGACGTAGATGACCGACCAGATCGAGAACGCCGGACCGGCCGGCGCCAGCAGGGTCGCGTCCGCGGACAGGGATCCGCCCGAGGACTCCTCGACGCGCGTGCCGATCACCCCGACCCCGACGAGCGTGCCGAGAACGCAGAAGATCTCAGCGAGGGTGACGCCGGTCTGCCTGGTGCGGTCCGATGACGTCATGGCCCCACCCTGCCACCTCCACCCCGGAACGGCCTGAGGTCTACCCGCTCCACGGCATAACCGCAGGTGAGCGCCGAAAGCGCCTACACTTCGGGAGTGACCCTGCCTTCCCCGGCGTCGACCTCGGTCGACGCGATGCTTGCCGCCGCCCACACCATGGACGAGCGCGCGCTGCGCGCCGAGCTCCGTGACCGGGCTCGCGACCTCGGCGTGGACGTCGTCGTGACCGACGTCGTGCTGCCGTTCCTCAACGCCGTGGGACGTGCGTGGGAGCGCGGCGACTGCTCCGTCGCGACCGAGCAATTCGCCAGCCAGGTGGTCCGGTCGTGGCTCACCGGGGCCGCTCAGTCCGACGCCCCCACGGCCACCCTCACCACGGACCCCGTCGTGCTGGCCTGCCCGCCCGGCGAGCGGCACGACCTCGGGCTGCTCTGCTTCCACGTCCTTCTCGTGGGAGCCGGAGTGCCGTCCCGCTTCCTCGGGTCCGACACCCCCCTGCCCGGACTGGCCGACGTGTGCCGGGTCGTCGGGGCGTCCGGTGTGATCGTGGCCGCCACCCGTCGACGGGTGTTCGAGGCGCACGGCGGTGCGCTGAGGGTGCTGGCCCGCCACTACCCGCTCGCCATCGGAGGAGCCGGTGCCGATGCCGACCTCGCCCAGCGCGTCGACGCCACCCTCCTTCCGGCCGACATGCGCCGGTCCGTCGCACAGGTCGTCCGCTGGCACCGCGGCGACGCCGTCGGCCTGACCGTCTCGGCCTGACCCACCTCCCGGGTCGTCCCTCCCCCGAGTTTGCGCACCCCGGCGGGGTAGGTGGGCGTCGCGCCCGCCGCGGGCGAGACCATCATGTCGATCACCCCGTCCGCGCATGGCGGCAACTGGACACCCCGGAGATCCGGCAGGGCGTCACGCTCTACCTCCCCGTGAGCGTCCCGGGTGCGCAGCTCGCCCTCGGGGACGGCCACTGCCGGCAGGGTGAGGGCGAGGTCTGCGGCACGGCGGTCGAGGCCGCGATGAACACGACCATCGTCGTGGACGTCGTCAAGGGTGCCCAGCTCGGCTGGCCGCGCGTCCAGAGCGACGACGCCATCATGTCCACCGGGTCGACCCGGCCGCTCGAGGACGCCTTCCGCGCGAGCCAGCACGACCTCGTCACGTGGACGTCGCAGCTCACCGGGCTCGACCTTCTCGACGCGCTCCAGCTCGTCAGCCAGGCGGGCCTGGCGCCCGCCGGGAACGTCGTCGACACCAACTACACGATGGTGGCGAAGCTCCCGACGGCCGTCCTCAACGGTGCGACCGTCTACGACGGCATGCACGAACGGCTGGCCGAGATCGGGCGCGAGCACCTCACGCACCGCTGAGGCGTATGCCGTCCGCGCGCCTCGCGCGCGCTGGCCTGGCGGTCAGCCGGTGAGCGAGTCCGTGACGGCCTGGACGAGCAGGTCGACCTCGTCCTCGGTGATGACGAGCGGCGGGGCGAGGCGGATCGTCATGCCGTGGGTGTCCTTGGCGAGGATGCCGCGCTCCATGAGGCGCTCACACAGCTCCCGTCCGGTGGGACCGCCCGGGGTGACGTCCAGCCCAGCCCAGAGTCCGCGCACCCGCACCGCGTCGAGCCCGTTCCCGACGAGAGGCTCGAGGCCTTCACGCAGTCGCTGACCCAGCCGGCGCGCGCGGTCCTGGAACTCGCCGGTGGCGAGCAGACGGCATACCTCGTGTCCGATCGCGGCAGCGAGCGGGTTCCCACCGAAGGTGGAGCCGTGCGAGCCGGGCGTGATGACGCCGAGGACGTCGCTGTCCGCCGCGACGGCGGAGACCGGGTAGAGCCCGCCGCCGAGTGCCTTGCCGAGGATGTACATGTCGGGGACGACCTCCTCGAGGTCGCACGCGAAGGTCGTGCCGGTGCGCGCGAGACCCGACTGGATCTCGTCGGCGACCATGAGGACGTTCTCCTCCGAGCAGAGCGCACGCAGCTCGCGCAGGAAGCCCTCCGGCGGGACGACGACGCCGCCCTCACCCTGGATCGGCTCGAAGAGGACCGCGACGGTGAACTCGTCGATCGCGGCGCGCAGGCTGTCGATGTCGCCGTAGCGGACGGCGCGGAAGCCCGGGGTGTAGGGGCCGTAGTTGTCGTGCGCGACCTTGTCGTCGGAGAAGCTGATGATCGTCGTCGTGCGGCCGTGGAAGTTGCCCTCCATGACGATGATGTTGGCCTGGTCCTCGGGCACGCCCTTGACCTCGTAGCCCCAGCGGCGGCTGACCTTGATCGCCGTCTCGACGGCCTCGGCGCCGGAGTTCATCGGGAGGACCATGTCCTTGCCGGTGAGCTCGGCGAGGGCCTGCGCGAACGGGCCAAGCTGGTCGTTGAAGAACGCGCGGCTCGTGAGCGTCAGGGTGCCGACCTGCTGGCGGGCGCGCTCGACGAGCTGCGGGTGGGAGTGGCCGAAGTTGAGCGCGGAGTAGCCGGCGAGGCAGTCGAGGTAGCGCTTGCCGTCGACGTCGGTGACCCACGCGCCCTCACCGCTCGCGAGGACGACGGGCAGCGGGTGGTAGTTGTGCGCCGCGTACCGCTCGGTCGTCTCGATGTGCTGCTCGGTGCTTCCGGCCGGGGTGGTGCCGGTGTGCTCAAGCGTCATGTCGGTGCTGCTCCTTCGTCGGTGGTCCGTTCAGGGTAACGGCGCCCGGTCAGGGCTGACGACGCCCGAGGGTCCACGCATGGGGGTCGTCGAGCGAGCCCATGCCGGCGCGGGTGAAGACGAGGCGGTCGTGCAGCCGGTTGCGCCGCCCGCCCCAGAACTCGACCTCGTCGCAGACGACCCGGTAGCCGCCCCAGAAGTCCGGGAGGGGCACGTCGTCCGGCTGTCCCCTGTCGGGCCAGCGGGCGGCATACGTCTCGTATGCCGTCTCGAGCTCTGCGCGGGACGTCACCGGCTGCGACTGGCGCGAGGTCCAGGCGGAGATGCGCGAGCCCCACGGTCGGCTGGCAAAGTAGGTCGCGACCGCGTCGCGGTCGAGGAGCTCGGCGCGGCCGCGGAAGCGGATGGCGCGGTACATCGACGGCCACGTCAACGAGGCGGCCGCGGCGGGGTTGGCGGCGAGCTCGATGCCCTTGGTGGAGTCGGTGTTGGTGAGGAAGCCGGGGCCGCGCTCGTCGAAGAAGCGCATGAGGACGGTGCGCACGTTGGGCACTCCGTGGGCGTCGACCGTGGCGACGGAGAGGGCGTGCGGCTCGGGGACGTCGTCGCGCACCCGTGAGCGCTCGACGGCCTCGCCGACCCAGCGCTGCGCCTGCTGCCAGGGCGTGGGCGCGACGTCCTCCTCGGAGAGGCCCTCGCCGTCGTAGTCCACCCGGGTCACGTCGCTCATGGGCCGAGCATAGAAGTGGGTGGGAACCCACGTGCGGGGTGCGTCAGTCGCGCGGTTGTCGGCCGGCGAAGGCGGCGAGGCGGTCCTGCACCGAACGGTCGTCGTCGACGTGCACCTCAGGTTTGAAGACGCCGCTGCGGTTCTCGGGGGTGAGGTTGTTGCTCATGAAGGCGAGCGCGTGCGTGGCGACCTCGTCGTCGAGGAGGCGCGAGCTTCCGATCGAGGTGGCCAGGTCCCACGAGTGGACGGCGAACTCGGGCAGCGCCGCACTGGACGAGGCGTCACCGTCCTGCGAGCGCAGGTGCTCGAGCAGCTCGTCAGCGCCTGATCGGAAGTCCGCAGCGGGGTTCTCGCCCAGAGCCGGCGGGTGGGCCCAGTCGACGTCCTTGCCGGAGAACATGTCGACGAAGTTCCGCGGTGACGCGACGACGTGCTGGACCAGCTGGCCCACCGTCCAGTCCGCGCAGGTCGAGGGCTGGTCGTACTGGTCGGGCGACACCTCCTCGAGCAGTCCCGCGGTCTGGTCGATCGCGCGCGAGAGCAGGGCGACGACGTCGGGCTGGGTGTCCATGACGAACCTTCCTCCGGGTGACGCGTTGATGCTCGTCACGCTAGCGATGGGATCGGACACCGTCGAGCGCTCCTGCCACTCCGTCACCCGAGGCGTCTTCCTCCTGCGCTTCCTCCCCGGCGTGGCCGTGTTGGCGCCGGTCCGCGCCCGACCCTGCAGCCGGCCATAGGGTCGGCCCCATGTCAGACAGCTCCCGGGTCGCGGTCTACCTCGACTTCGACAACATGGTCATCTCCCGCTACGACAACCTGCACGGAGACGGCTCGTGGCGGCGCGACAACGCCCGTGACCACGCGCCCGGTGGCGGCGAGGTCGCCGCGAAGCGCCTGGCCGAGGCGATGGTCGACGTGGGCGCGATCATCGACTACGCGTCGTCCTTCGGGACCGTGGCACTGACCCGGGCCTACGCCGACTGGTCGGTGCCGGCCAACGCCGCCTACCGGAGCCAGCTCGTCGACAGGGCGGTGGATCTCGTCCAGCTCTTCGCCACGTCCGGCACCAAGAACGGGGCCGACATCCGCCTGTCGATCGACTCGGTCAACGACCTCGTGGATCACGCGGACCTGACACATGTCGTGGTCGTGGCAGGTGACTCGGACTACATCGCGTTGGCGCAGCGCTGTCGGCGAATGGGCCGGTTCGTCGTCGGGATCGGGGTCACCGGGTCGACGAGTCGTGCCCTCGTGGCTGCCTGTGACGAGTTCAGCGACTACAGCGACCTGCCCGGCGTGCGGACCATCGTGCCGGCGAAGCAGGCGGAGGCTGCTGCCCACACCCCCACGCAGGGTCTGGCGAACGCGAGCGGCGCCACCAAGGCTGCGGCCAAGAAGGCGGGCACCACGAAGGCTGCGGCGAAGAAGGCCGCACCGGCGGCCGCCAAGGTTCCGACCAAGGCGGAGAAGGCGAGTGCCAGGGCGACCGAGCTGTTGGTCCGGGCGATGCGCGTCGGGATGGAGAAGAGCGACGACGGGTGGCTGTACCTGTCAGCGGTGAAGACGCAGATGCAACGCATGGACTCGACCTTCAAGGAGAAGTCGCTCGGACACTCCTCGTTCCGCGCCTTCGTCGAGGCACAGGGCAACCTCCTCGATTTCCAGGCCAACGACAACGGGCAGCTGACCGTCCGGCTGCGTTGACCGCGGTCGCCGTCCGAGTCCGACGGCAGCCACCGACGCGGTCGCCCTCAAGCTCGTGGCATCGTCATCAGCTGGCCACGGCGTGGGCCGTCTCGAGCGCGTCGTTGGGGACGGCATACAGCTCCTCGCCGACGCGGACCTGGCTGCGCGTCGCGAAGGCGGCCTCGACCTCGCCGACGGCGCCGCGCAGCGGACCGGCGGTGACAATACGCACCACCGACCCGAGCGCGGGGGCCGGAACGGTCCGAGACGGAGCCACGCCGACGTGACCACCCAAGGCCTCCAGCTCGGCGCGGTAGGCCTGACCCATGGCGACCCGCCGCCCGCGGTAGGTCCACGAGATGACTGAGGAGGCGTCGAAGGTGCCACTGCACCGGGAGCAGCTCAGCACCCGGGTCGGACGGCGATGACGCGTCGACACGTGGCCCTGCGGGCACACACCTCGCCAGGGGCCCTCGACCCGAGGTGCGTGCGACGGCACGGTGCGCTCCCCCGAGCAGCCGATCTCGACGGCCTTTGCTCGCCACACCTCGTCATGACCGTGGAAGGGCCCGACGAGGGCGTGCGCGATCTCGTGCAGGATCGTGTCGCGCACCTCCGTCTCGTCGTGCAGGCGGGTGAGGTCGGCGCTGAGCGAGATCGTGTGCGTGCTGAACCGGCAGACGCCGGCACGCGTCTTGGCACGGTCGGTGCGGATGCTCCAGTCGCCCAGCCCGTGCTCGCGCAGCAGGCGGCGCCCGAGCGTGAGGGCTGCGGGAATCTCCATGGCGACGATGCTGCCAGCCACCACTGACAGTCCTCCTTGACGCGCTCCCAGCCGCTTGTCAGCCTGGGTGTATAGGGTTTGTCCTACCCTGCCCGAGGAGTGTGGAATGACCAGCCGCGACGACACGAGCGCGAACCTTGACCGGTGGGACGCCCGCGCCCGGACCCAGCTCGCCCACGCGCTGCGTTCCCGCGTGGCCGGGGAGGACGCCGCCGCCAAGGCACGCGTGATCTGGGGCGCCGAGGGTGAGCGCTGGTTCACGCCGGAGGACCCGATCTGGCGCGTGCACGCGGACGCGGCGATGTTCCCGGGCGGGATTCGGGCGCTCCTGCTCCAGTCCCTTCACCCGCTGGCCATGGCCGGCGTCGCGGGGCACTCCGGGTTCAAGGGTGACCCGTGGGGGCGTCTGCAGCGCACCAGCGAGTTCCTCGCGACGACGACGTTCGGGACGATCGAGCACGCGGAGGAGCTGATCACGCGGGTGCGCTCCATCCACGAGCGCGTGCGCGGCAAGGCCGCGGATGGGCGTCCGTATGCCGCGAGCGACCCGCACCTGCTGCGCTGGGTGCACATCACCGAGGTGGACAGCTTCCTCACGGCGTTCCAGCGGTATGCGTCCGAGCCGCTCACGGATGCCGAAGCGAATCTCTACGTCGAGCAAGCGGCGGTCGTCGCCCGGCGCCTGGGTGTCGCGGACCCTCCGCTGACGACCGCGGGACTGGCAGCGATGATCGAGTCCTACTGGCCGGAGCTCGAGTCCACTCCTGCGTCGCGGGAAGCGGCCCGGTTCCTGCTGCTCCACCCGCCGCTCCCCCTGGCCGCCAAGGCCGGGTATGCCGCCCTGGCTGCCGGCGCCGTCGCCCTGCTCCCGCGGTGGGCCCGTCGGCCGTTGCGGCTCCCGTGGCTGCCGGTGACCGAGATGGTGCTCGCGCGGCCCCTCGGGGATGCGGCGACGGCGACGGTCCGATGGGCGATGGCTGACCCGGCCGACGTCCGCACGGTGGCGGAGCAGGCCCGCGCCCGCTGAGCCCGGGCTGGGGATAACTCCGCGGCCGAGTTCGAGGCTTTCGACACACTCGGTGTCGTGAGACCTTCAGACGTGCGCGCGCAACGCCTTCGCTGCGTCTACCGACCCTGCGCTCGAGTGGCGGAACCCGTCGCAGTCCCTACTCTTGATGGCAGAACACGATGCCTCGGGGCGCATGGTCGTCTGCGCGGTACCGCACGACGGAGGGTTCCGCACGATGAAGTCACGCACACGCCGGTCGTATGCCGTGTCCGCCGCCACCGTTGCCACGCTCGCTCTCGCTGGTTGCAACGGCGGTGGCGAAGGTGCGACGGCCGCTCCCACGCCGACGATCTCGTCGCCGTCGCCATCGGCATCGCCGAGCAGCGCCTCACCGTCGCCCTCTGTCTCTGCGAGCCCCAGCGCGTCCGCGTCTCCCTCGATCGACATCCCTGCAGCAGCCCGCGCCAACACCGACGCCGGCGCCATCGCCTTCGTCCGTTTCTGGTTCGACCAAGTCAACACAGCCTTCATGACCCCGGATCCGAAACTCATCCCACAACTGTCTTCGCCGACCTGCAGGAGCTGTTCCAATCTGGCGGACAATCCGGTCCAGTACGCCGCGAAGGGGCACCGCGTGACGCCAGCACCATTCAAACCTCTCGTCGACATCAAGTCGATGGGCGCCGACCCGCTCGGGCAGCACCGCGTGAGCTTCACGCTAAGTCAGAACGCCGTGACCGTCGTTGACTCAACTGGGGTGGCCGTTGAGAAACAGAAGGCAAGTTCGGCGGCACGTGTCGCGCTACTTAGCCGAAAGGGGGACCAATGGCTGATGGAGGGATTGGCCGCACCTCAGTCCTGACTATTGCGTTGACGCTCTGGGCTCTTGTTTCACCGGCGATTGCTACCGCCAACGATCCGTCATTTCTTGGCGAGACTGACGATGACGGAGCTGCAGTTAACGGGCTCTCGACTCAGGAGCTCGAGACGCTGGGCGCGTCCTTTCACGGGTCAGCGACCGCCCCTAGTAGGCCGCCTTGGTACAAGTTCTCGTCGACGTCTTACTGCACGACCGCTCCTCCGGGAGCAGGGAACCCGAGCCAACCCAGCTGTACGGGCGAGTTCGCCGTCTGCAACGGTGGTCGTACGGTTGGAGCCACCTCTGGGCCAGCGGTCTGGGTCTGGCGGATAGAAGTGAACAGGGACGGGAGTCCCGTGGCGGGCGCGCAGTGGGAACGCATCGACTACACGTGCTTGGCCTCATTAGTCCCCGGGTCCACCAATGCCCTGACGATGCAGATGATCCTCGATCAGTTCCACAAGACGGCCTTCGCGAAACCGTCTGCATCCATTCAGCCCGTTGGGCTGAAGACCCTCGTGAACCTGCCCACGTACTACGAGCTCAGGTGGCCGACCGAAGGATTCGAGCCCGGTGAACCGGACTCGGCGACCCTGGTCGGGCGTCGGGTCGAGATCGAGCCGGTCTTCGTCAGCGCCACCTACCTCTTCGGTGACGGCGAGGCCGTTGGTCCTGTCGAGAGTTTGGGCGGACCGCACCCGACGGGCGACATCGTCCACACGTACCGGACGAAGACCGTGGCTCCTGTCCAGATCAACGCGACATACTCGGGTCGCTTCCGCGTCGACGGCGGCGCCTGGATCACCATCCCCGACACCGTGACGATCGAAGGCACGCCATCGAACCTCACCGTGGCCGAGGCGAAGGCGCGCCTGTACCAGAACTGACACCCTCCCTAGCGTGGAGCTTTCACACACCGGGCGGGATCACTGCAGGCGTAGGGATTGCCAGTGAGGGTCGGTCCGCCCCAGCGGCATCGGCATTCCGCTGGTGTCCGTCAGCTCCACCTGCACTTCCTCCCGTCGGGTGCCGCCGCCAACGACGTCACGTCCGCGTATGGCGAGTGGGCGATCGCATCGGCGCGGGCTGAAGCCGACCGTGAGCAGAGTGGCTCTCGGGTGCCCCAGTGACGTGATCCCGCGGGCCTCGGCCACGCGAGTGAGGCGACGCACCGAGCACGTGCATTCCATCGGATGGCATTGCCACACAGCACCTTTCGTGGTCCCGCCATCCTCGGTGACCGTGCGAGCCTGTGGACAACTCAGCCGGTGCGCGGCAGCGATCGGACACAGTGATCGGATGAATCACGACGCCGACGCTCTCGCTCAACTGGACCAACTGTCGACCGCCCTGCGCGTGCTTGCCTCTGGTCCACTGCCTCTCGACTGGCTCACAGGACGATTGCGCGCCGAGTTTCGAGATGCCCGGGTGACGAGGGAGAGCGTGATCGCCATGGCCATGAACGCCACTGTCCTGGTGGGACGACCCGACGGCCGGATCTGCCGGTTGCTCGACGTCCTCGACGGACAAACGCTCACGCACCGGGTGGAGGCCGCGACGACGGATCGGACTGACCTGTGGACCAACGTCTCGCTTCAGCCGCTCCTCCTGTGCGCATCGTTGGACCCGATTCCTCTGGTCACCGGGGGCGAGCTCACGGCCGCCGAGTTCGGGCACCCCGCACTCCTCGGGCCGGCGGGGTGGCTTCCCGACGTGCCAGCGGGAACCGTGCTGGCACTCACCGTCGAGGGCGGACGGGTGCGGATCGAGGCGTTGCCCAACGGTGTGGGCGCCACCGCTGCACAGGAGCAGCGGGTGCGGGCCATCCTCGGGAGACACATCCGTGAGGAAGCGTGGTGGTCGGACGTCGGGGAGCCGAACCGCGAGGCCGAGCTCAACAGAGCCCTCGGCCACGCCCTGATCGAGGATCCCGAGCTGTTCCGCCGGCCGGTGAGCCCGCTGGTTGAGCTGTTGCACGACGTCCTCTCCGAGCATTCCCGCCAGCATGTCTTCGACGACACAGCAGCTTGGGCTGCCGGTGACGTCGTGTCGTTCTCCGTCGCCGGCATGCCGGAGTCCCTCCACGCCGAGCTCAACCGTCGTGCGGCCAAGTACGGCATGTCGTTCGACCGCTTCATCGTCGCGACCTTGGGACACTGCGCATGGCGGACACCGTTCGCCGAAGATCTCGGGCCATGGGAGTCCTGGGAGGTCCCTACGGCCCAGTCGAGCGCCCCAACGATCCTGCGTGCGGTCAAGAACCCGAGCGACCCAGAGGAGCCGCCGGACCAGAGGCATTCCGACACCACAGACCCTGCCGAGGGTGCGGAGGGTGCCGAGGGCCGGTAGTCGCCTCGCGACAGCACGGGGCACACCAATGACCCCGCCGTGGCGGGGTGCGGGGCGGGATCACCGTCGCCGTCGCGTGCTGGCGTGATCGGGGGCCTCACCGCGCGCACGTTCGTAGGAGTCGACGGACAGGTCCCACTGGACTCGCGGACCGCGCGGTCCGTCCACGACCTGGCCTGCGTATCGGTTGCTGTGGACGACGGTGTGGTGCGCCCGGCAGAGGAGCGCGGCGTTGTCGATGTCGGTTGGCCCGCCGTCGACCCAGTGGAGGAGGTGATGAGCGTCCGTCCACGCCGCCGGTTTGGAGCACCCGGGGAAGGTGCATCCACCGTCCCGCAGCCAGAGGTGTCGGATCTGCGGACGGGTGAAGAGCCGCTGCGCCTCACCCTGATCGAGCACCTCTCCACGCGAGCCGAGGACCACGGGAATGATGAGAGCGTCACAGGCGAGCCGGCGCACCGTGCCGGGCGTGAGGACCTCGCCCTCCATCGTGACCCCCGCGCCCCGGCACCGCCCGGCCAACACCTCGTGGTCGATCGTCACCGACACCGTCGTCTTGGCCTGTCGCGGCACGCCGTCCGGGGCACCGACCGCTCGCTGGATGAGGTCGAGCAGCGCGTCGGCGCGGCGGGCTGCCGGTGTGCGTGAGTCCCGCTCACCGGTGTCCTCGTCCGGCCGCGGCTTGGCCAGCGCATCGACAGCGGCGTCGACGATGGCGGCGCCCTCCTCGTCGAGCAGAAGGATGTATCGCGCGAGACCGAGCGGTCCCTTGCCCTTGGTGAAGGAGCGGTGCGCCCGACGTCGGTCGGCGTCATGCTCTGCCAGCTTGTCGGGCCGCAGCACCTGACCGGCATACCGGATGGCGGTGGCCAACTGCCGCTCACTGAGCCCGTCGGCGCCCCGTGCGCTGTGCAGCAGCACCTCCGTGACCCCCTCGAGCTCCGACGCGTCGGCGAGCCCCCGCACGCTGCGGTGGAACCGCGCGATCTGCGCCGCCTTGCCCAGCGGCAGGTAGCCAGCCCCGTCAGCACCGTTCTCGCACTGTGGGGTATCCACGCGATCGTCAGCCGAGGAGGCAGCATCCATGACCGCGTCCACGACCTCTCCCAATCGCGGCTCGTCAGCGGCTGCACTGATGACGTCGAGGTCGGCGTGGGTGCGGCTGGCCAGCTGGGGAGCCATCGCGCGGGTCCAGTCGGTGGGACCCCACCCGTCAGAGGTGCCCAGTCCTCGACGCCGGGCCTCGGTGACGACGGCGACCAAGTGGGCCTCGACATTGGCGCTCAACGCACCGAGCTGTCCCACGGCCGCCCCGAGCTCGTCGTCGCTGAGAGCCCAGACCCGCTGGACCGAGGACTGCTCCAGGGCCTCGGTCGCCTCTCGGGTCGCACCCAGCACCGGCCGACCATGCGGCTGCTGCGCCGCGTCGGGAAGGCGATGTCCGAGTGCCATGAAGCGACACTATGAGAGAGCACTGACACTGCACCTCGGCGAGGACCACCGTCAGGGAAACGCGCGGCCACCCGCACAAACAGGGCACGACAGGGTGAGCCGCGTCGCCGTGAGCTGGCGAGCGCCAAGGGCACCAGCCCGTCACGCCACCACCGCCCTGATCCCGACTTCTCCCAAGGGCACGTCCGGATCGGCCAGCCGTCCCACCTCGACCTCCTCACGGGAGCAGATCAGCGCCTGGATGTCCTCCATCCGGTCCCAGATGTTGACGCACATCCCGGCCGCCACCCGCCCCTCGCGCAGCCAGAAGGCCATGAACTCGCCCGACGACTCCTCGCCGCGCACGACGAGCTCGGTCACGTCGTCCCGCCCGACGTGCCCGGTGTACTCCAGCCCGAGGTCGTACTGGTCGGAGTAGAAGTACGGAAGGCGGTCGTATGCCGTCCGCTTGCCAAGAATGGTCGCTGCCACCGTCCACGGCTGGTTCAGTGCGTTGGCCCAGTGCTCGACGCGGACGCGCGTCTCGAGTGCCGGGTGCCAGGCGTTCGCGATGTCCCCGACGGCGAGAACGTCGGGGTGTGAGGTTCGAAGGTACTCGTCGGTGAGCACTCCGTTGTCCACATCGAGCCCCATCGCGACGGCGAGGTCAAGGTTGGGCGTGGCTCCGACGCCGACGACGACGAGGTCGGCCGGCACACGGGCTCCGTCGCCGAGCTCGACGCCCGTGACGTGACCCGCGCCAGCAGCGTGGGCGGCACCGTCACCAAGGAACCCCCTGACCTCGACGTTGGTCCGAACGTCCACCCCGTGGGCGCGATGAGCATCGACCAGCACGGACGCCATCCGCTCTCCGAGAACGGAACCCAACGGCATACCGCCTGCTTCGAGGACGGTGACCGAGCCGCCGAGGGTCGCGGCAGCGGCGGCCACCTCCAGCCCGATCCAGCCACCACCGATGAGGACGACCCGCGGGCGCTCGACGAGGGCGGCTCGCAGCTGGTCACTGTCGTCGAGCGTGCGCAGGTAGTGCATCCCTGACAGGTCCGCTCCCGGCACGTCGAGGCGCCGCGGCGACGAGCCCGTCGCGAGGACGAGGACGTCGAACGCCACGGTCTCCCCGGACGTGCGTGCACTCGACCCGCCCGAGCTCGTCGACAACGTCCGCGCCTCGAGGTCGACCGCGTCGACGGAGCACCCGAGCCTGAGGTCGACGTCGTGCGCGGAGTACCACGCCGGCTCGTGCACGAAGAGGTCGCCATCAGCCACCTCGCCCCTGAGCAGGTTGGCCTTGGACAGCGGCGGCCGCTGGTACGGCTGGTGCTCCTCGCGCCCGAGCAGCGTGATCGAGCCGTCGAAGCCGGCGGTGCGCAGCTCCTCTGCGGTCCTGGCTCCGGCGAGGCCGGCTCCGACGATGGCGACGGACGAGGGTGTGCGGGTCATGACGTCCTGCTTTCGTGTGTCTGGGGATGGTGGGAGGGCAGGGCGGTCAGCGGGTTGGACGGGTCAGGGCGAGGAACTCGGCGCGGGTGCGGTGGTCGTCGCGGAGCACCCCGAGCAGGCTCGACGTCACCGTGCTCGTCCCGGGCGCCTGCACCCCGCGCAGGGCCATGCACAGGTGCTCAGCCTCGATGACGACCCCGACGCCCGCGGCGCCGAGCTGGTCCCGCAGCCACGTCGAGACCTGGGTCGTGAGCCGCTCCTGCACCTGCGGCCGGCGCGAGAAGTGCTCGACGACCCGCGCCAGCTTCGACAGCCCGAGGATCCGCTCCCCCGGCAGGTAGCCGACGTGCGCCGTCCCGACGAAGGGCAGCATGTGGTGCTCGCACAGGGAACGGACGGGGATGTTGCGGGCGACGATGAGCTCGTCGTAGCCACCGTCGTTGGGGAACGTCGTCAGCTCGAACGGTCTCGGCCGCAACATCTCGGCCAGCGCCCGCGCCATCCTCTCCGGCGTGCGCTCGAGCGACTCGGTGGTGACGTCGACCCCGAGGGCGGTGAGCAGGTCCGCTGCCGCGCCGGTCGCCGACTCGAGGTCCGGCTCGACGACGGCCTCGACCCCCGCCCACGACGCGCGCGGACAGGCAGGTTGACGGGGCTGCGCTGCGGTGCTGGTCATCTGAGGATCCCTTCGATCGGTTGTCGCCGTGGGCTGCTGGCGTGGCTTGTCGGAGTGTCATGCGGACCGTGGAAGCCGAGGACACCTGCGCCCGTATGCCGTCCGGTCGCGTCCTCGTGCTCCAGCCAGACCGACGTGGTCTCGTGGGCGCGCTCGAGGACCTCGCCGGCGTGGCCGAAGTCCGCGGGTGAGACGGCGAGCGGGCACAGCGGTGGGACGACGTGCAGGCGGGCGTTGCCGGCATACCGCTCCACCTCGTCGACGAGCTGGTGGTGAAGCAGCAGGGCGAGGGCGGTGAGGCCGACGGCCAACGCGCCCCGTGGTGGGGCGCCCGCGCACGGGTAGCCGGCCGGCAGGAGGTAGATGTCGGCGACGCCGTGCTCGTCGGCGTAGGCGAGAGGTCCCGGGTGGCCGACGGCGCCGTCGACGAGGGTGCGGCCGTCCCGCTGCACGGACGGCAGCAACCCGGGCACTGCGGCACTCGCCAGGACGGCGTCGACGACCGATCCATGATCGAGCGTGAGTGCCGCCCCGGTGACGAGATCCGTTGCGGTGAGGGCCAGCTGGCGCTGCGCGTCCTCGAAGGACGAGTACCCGAGGTGCGTCGTCAGCAGGTGGAGCAGCGGCCCGTCGGAGAACAGGGAGGGCGCGGAGCCGGTTGCCGCCCGCACCCACCGACGTGGGCTCGCGACGAAGACGTCGCTGCGACGCATCCCCCGCCAGAGCTCGCGGAGCTCCCCGATGCGGTCGGAGAGTGCACCGGGCCCGGCGAGGTGGGCGGCGTTGACCGCACCCACCGACGTGCCGACGAGGAGGTCGGGGTCGATGCCGTGGTCGTGAAGCGCGGAGACCATCCCGGCCTGGACGGCGCCCAGGCTGCCCCCGCCGGTGAGCACGAACGCCGTGCGTCCAGGTGGCGCCGGAGCGCTGCGTGGTGTGGCTGGCATGGTCAGCTCTTGCGCAGCGGCCAGAGCAGGGCGTGGGCGTCGAACCGGGTCGAGAGCCGTTGCAGCGCAAGGGCGGCGAGCAGGAGGCCGACGTCGCGCAGGGCCACGTCGTAGAAGCCGGGGATGAGTAGCAGGTTGACGATGATCCCGCCGAGCCAGGCCGCGACGACGAGGGCGCCGAGGCGCGGGTGGAACAGGACGACGAGTCCGGCGACGACCTCGATGACACCGACGGCATACATCTGCTGCTGCGACGAGAAGGGCAGCGGGTCGGACAGGACCGGCGCGAGGTAGCGCTCCCACTCGGTCATGAGGTTCGTGAACTTGTCGAGCCCGAAGAGGATCGGTGCGACGACGAACGCCGACCGAAGGACGAAGAATGCCTGGTATGCCGGGTCGCCGTTGCTGTGCTGCGCTGCCTCAGCCTCTCGCTGGGTCTCGGTCGTGGCCATGATGACCTCCTATGTGTGGTGCCCTCCGGCCTGCGCTGCCTGACACGACGACAGCGGGGTGGGAGGCTGACATCGTGTTGGTGGCGTCGTGGGTCGTGGGTCTTACCGGGCACGAGGACGTCGGTAAGACCGAGGGCCTGCCGTGCAGCGAACAGGGCATGACCACCCACCAGACCCGGACACCGGAGGCGCACCAGCCGGCCGGCACCCCGGTCGACGTAGTCGCCTGGCGCGCGACCCGGTTGTACGAGGCCGGGTTCCCGTGGGCCTTGGCGGACTCGCTCGCCCGGACGCGGGCCGACCTGCACGAGCTGCTGTCGCTCGTCGACGCGGGGTGCCCGCCCGACCTGGCCGCCCGAATCCTCGCCCCCATCGACGAGGGAACGGGACCGTGGTGAGCGAGGGGTTCCGGGCCGAGACCACGGTGTCGGCGCTCGACGCACCGGCCGACGGCGTTCCGGAGGACTGGATCGCCGCGCTGTCATCCTCGGGCGCCGAGCAGGAGGCGGCCCTGCGGGCGCTGCACTCCCTCATGCTGCGGGCCGCGGCCCACCAGGTCTGGCGGATGCGTTCGGCGCTGCCCGACGCCTCTCCCGGCACCGTCGACGTCATCGTCAACCAGGCGGCCGACGAGGCGATGACGGCGCTGCTGCGCAAGCTGCACACCTTCGAGGGGCGCAGTCGGTTCACGACGTGGGCGTTCAAGTTCGCCATCCTCGAGGCGGCGACCGACGTGCGGCGGCTGCAGTGGCAGCACCGCGAAGTGGAGCTGCGCGACCTCGACCTCGGGCGCGTTCCCGACGACGCTTCCGACGGACCGGAGCGGCAGGCCGAGGGCGCCGACCTCGCGCGTGCCCTGGCCGAGGCGATGCACACCTGCCTCACGCCGCACCAGCGGCGGGTGGCGATCGCCCTGCTCGTCGACGGTGTGCCGATCGACGTGCTCGCCGAGCGTCTCGGCTCGAACCGGAACGCGCTCTACAAGACCGTCCACGACGTCCGGCAGCGGCTGCGCGCGGACCTCACCCGGCGGGGATACCTGCCGGAGCTGGCTGCGCGTGGCGACGCGGAGTCCGACATTCCCACTGCATCGGCAGGATCGTCATGACTCCCCCGCCCACTCCCCCGAACTCGAACCTTCCTGCCGCCGCGGTGGCAGCGCTGCTCGTCGACACGACGCCGTACCTGTCGTGCGACGAGTGCTTCGACCGGATGGACACACACGTCGAGGCCGTGGTGGCAGACCCGGACCACCACGACGCAGCCATGGACCGCCACCTCGTCGGCTGCGCCGCGTGCGACGAGGAGGCCCAGTCCCTCATCGCCCTCCTACGAATGTAACGGGCCGCGATATCGGCAGTCACCCGAGTTGTCGAAGATCGACGAGGTCACACGCGTTCATCGCTTGCGCATCGAGTCTGTTGTTCCCGTGTGCGGCCCATGCGGCCCGGCCGGTTTCGTCGCATAGCGGGAGTGGAATGTGGAAATGTCGTTCGCCCTCGAGAAGAATTATGGCGAGGGCTCGAGGCCCTAGCCTACACAATGCGACGTTCTGGACGAGCAGCTTCCAAACGCGTCAGAGATGAGCATCTTGGCATCAAACGAGAACGACACTACTCGCTGCCATGCCTCAATATACAAAGAATACAAGCGAATCTCGAGCCCTTGTCAACGGGATCCTACTCAGCCTCAGATCTGCAACGGCTCGCTCACCATCACCTGCTACACCAGATTGCAGGTCTTGGAACCGAAGCTGGGACATGAATACAAAGCCATGCTGAAACTCGACCCCCTTGACACGAAGCGCTTCCTCAAGGCTAATCGTTTCTATGAACAACCAATCTGACTGCGATCGCACTTCCTCTATCAGCGACGCGTCGCTCTCATTATCAGAGACCAAGAGCAGAGCTGGCCAGTGTTTCCATAAACTGCTCTCCCCTATCCTGAGGCGTGCCAGTTCGCCTCGCACATCATCTATCGATGGCTCCCGGTAGACGCGGACATACCCATTAGGATTCACAAACCGCAGGTTTCCCGATCGATCTAGAAGGCGTCTCCGTGAGGCAGCGTAGTCAAGGTTTTCACCCTGCGCACTCGAAGGGCCGCTGAGAGCTGCCGCCCTGATCACTGGAAGGACAAGATCAGCGATCTCTTCTTTCTGCCTATAGCAGTCGCGCAACCATCCCACCTGCGCGTGACAGCCTGCCGCCCAGGATTCCCACTCACTATCAGTGACACTGTCGTTTAGTTGCATCGGATCGACGCCGATTGCCAAAAATCGCACCCTTCCAGACAAGACACTTCGCGACGCCTGCTGAACTTCGTATAGGCTATTTGGGTCATCCAGCAACAGCACATCAACACTGTCCCAAGCAGTACCGAGGTGGTCGGCAACTGGGAGATCGGTGGAGAACTCGAGGTAGTCAACTACACCCGCCATTGCCGAGAGTCTCACCTCGTTGCCAAGATCCAAGGCAGCGCTCAAGAGCGAAGCGAGTATTGCAGTCTTTCCGGTTCCGGGCCCTCCTGCAAAAACGTGGACGGATGGCTCCTCACCGCGCAAAGCGTCATATGCACAATCGAAAAGAGCGCCTTGCTCATCGTCCAGGTGCACCGCCCACAGGCCCTCATTCTCGCCCGGGAAATGCCCGTTAGGCGCGGCATACAATTCGCCCCTTGCTCGAGTTTGGAACAGCGGTCGCTGCAGCAAATCAGGGGGCGCAGGCGAGCAGTATTCGAGGTCGAATCGAAGTTTCGCAGCGTCGTAACGTGGAACTGTCTCGTGGCCGCCCGTATCCAGCAGGACCAGCTTCTTCGTATCCCAATGCACCAGCATACGATCGCCGCCCGATATCTTGATCTCATACACGGGAAACTTCTTCAGGCCAGCATGACGATCATAGCCATACATGGGAAAAGTCAATGATTCGAAACGCGCCAAGACATCTCTCAGCGCTTGTCGACTCATGGCGGTAAGTTTCTGACTTCGATACATCGACTTCAAGAACCGCGTCGTACACCACAACTCAACCTGCACTTGAACTCCCCACCGTTAGGCCCCAAATTCCTCGTCATCGTCTGGCCAATTGCAGCGTCTGCAGGGCCGCAGCCCGAGGGAGGCTGCTGAGGAGGCGCGCGTCTTAACATAGTTCCCCTTATGGCTCCGCTTCCCTGAAACTAAACCACATGGGCTTCTTGCGGAGTGGAAGACCGTTAGCGGCGCACCCCGGGAAAGACGGACCAGCACCAACACCGCTAGTCCTTGGAATTCACAAGGGCCTTCTGAATAGCTTTATGAATCAGTTTTCCACCGACCTCTCCAGTAGCGTTGGAGAATTCACCGCTCTTACTCCAGTCGAAATCTCTATCTGCCACCGTCTGCAATCTCGCCCTGACGCTGCCCCAGTTCACTGACTGCATCGACGGGTCATAGGAGGGTGCGAGAACGTCGGTTGCCGCATAACTCCACGCTATAAGCCCGGTTGTTTCAAGTAACTTGAACTGGAAAAGCTTTGGGGTGGGCTTGGACAGGTCGTCCCATTCCTCAGGAAAAGCCTCGCCGATGAGTTCCCAATACTTAATCATGATGTCTGCCTTGACATCCACTGGCGTGTCGTCGAAGCCTCCGTGACTGAAGGTACGCCCCACGTTTTTTGCCACGGCTGCAAGGCTAAAAATATGCTGTCGTTGCTTCTTGACTTGCTGAATTCTGCCCTTGAAGGGGGAATCCTCACGCTCGTCCATTTCTACGCCAACAAGAGCCTCATCACTCTCGAGGAGGAGGGTCGTCAGCGACCGCTCCACCCCCTTCTGAGTGTTGTTGATTGCGAGGAACTCCTGCTTCTCTTCTTCAAGAACCAAGTTCGGAAGCAGTACAAAGTCGACTTCGCGTCTCATCTTAGACTTGTCCCAAAGCTTTACATAGCCCCCCATGCGATGTTGTCCATCAATTATCGCGGCCGGCTCCTCAACTTCCAACCGGCCGAAGTCGGAGTTCTTTTCGCTCACAAAGCTCCAGCGCCCGCGGCCGCTTAGAACCACCGGCGGGACGACGGCGAGGGGGTGCTCCTCTGCATACTTCGCGAATAGGCTCATACGTGCTGCGCTCCCGGGCCGCTGATACCCGTCTGCAGTATTTTCCTCCAGGAAAGTGCGCGTGCTGTTCTCTGCAACAGGCACAAACGTTATCATCTTCGCATGATCATTGCGTAGGGCTCCTACGTAGTAGTCCCTCCGATTCCCGTGCTCGTCTTCAATGAAGCGACGAACGACCTTCTCTATGACCGTTTTGCTCATTTGACTACTCCTGAACTCAATGAAATGCCTGGAAGGGAACTGATAGTAACCACGGGGATCTTGTGGCCATCTCTCTGCAGGGTAAAAAGCCAAGGTTTCTCCGTTGAAGCAAGCTCTTCCCGCTTCCATGAGGAAGTCCAGCAGATTATGAGTTTCACCTGTTCAAGAGGATGGTCGTGCAGGAAAAAGTTGTGCAGGTCAAACTCGAATTCTACAGGAACGTCAGTCTGCTTCAAGGATAGGTTGTCCAACTGAAAGTCGGCGAGTTCGTCGATTCCCTCTGCGCCAGCCCATGCTCGGGAACAGTACTCGAATGGCAATGCATTCATGCCCTCAAGCTTATGGAAGAGCGCAATGGCGCCTGCTTCACTCTTCGGCTCAAGTCCTATGAAGACGTCATTCAAGAAGACTGACTTGGCATTCCTTGCTGCGTCCATTCGCTCGTTGAGCCGCTTCATAGCCTCGATTCGGCGCGAGACTCGACGACGCTCCGCGCATGCTTGAACCTCGTCAGATTCCAGCAAAGCGTCCAAGCTTCCCTCGAGCTTGGACGCCTGCTTGGGCGGCATCGTAGTTGTGCCCAGTACACCCCAGTCGACTTGGTGCCGATCGATGAGTTCAAACGTGAACGACGCCAGACCCGCCTTCGTGAGGCTAGCAGCTATCGCCGTCCTCGTTTGGAAGGGCACCTGGATCCCACCGAAAACCGAATGCCTGATGTTGCGCTGGTTTCCCTTTGCAGTCCAAAGGCGGACGTGGTGCCCGTTGGCGGACCCGTCCCACACGAGTTCAGGTCTTTCTTCATCCTCATGCAAGCTACGGGCCGAGATCTGCCACTCCTTTGTGAGGACGGAGAAGGAAACGGCCAGGGAGGAATCTCGATAGTCTTCAGACCCGAGCCATGTGCGATGTCTGAGGAACTCGCATATAGCTCTACTGTTGGTGAATTCCGGTGGAATGCCGTGCGGATGCGCGCCAATGAGCTTGACGAAGTGCGTGGCTCTATTCAAGGGCGACAGCGTTTGAAGCTTGAGGGTGGCTGTCGTCGGCGCCGCCAACCATTCTGGGAGTGACTCAGTGCGCCAACGTCTCCCCCCTCGTGATACTTCAAAATACTCACAAGCGAAGAGTTCGGGGATGCACCCAGAAATAAGGAGAGAGTCATCTGGCAATGCGCCCGCCTTTGGGGCGAAAATTGTAAGTTCGGTTAGTCCACCGCCGACCGATGATAGGTCGACTCGCCAATCTCCCAAGCCTGGGCCCGTATTGATGACCCGGAGGGCGCCTAAGACCTCCGGCTCTGACGACAGATACTCCCGTAGGTCCACATTTGCGATACGAGTAGAGACCTGAGCGAATGGACCTGGTACCCCGGCTGTCAATGCGCGTCCCCCTTTGGTGTCAAAGTGCGCACACAGTGCACGCCTCGGTATCGTCATCCTCGTCTAGCGCGTTCGAGAGTACCTCGATCAGGGGAAGGTTGCGTCGGTTTCGGCGGGAACGTTCCATGGCAACTTCATGCTTGTCCATGATCTCGTCACGGCGCGCGAGCAGCTCGTCGAGGGTCTCCCCCGCGGACCAGGTGTAGTCACGGCCCTTCATGGCGACGCCCTGGTAGTTGGCGTCGCCTGAAGCGCCTGCGTCAGTGAGAACCTTTCGCTCGATTGCCTTCGCACGCTCGAACAGGTCGGGGTGGCGGTCGGCAAGGCCGACCCACTCGGCCTTCCTCTGGAAGAAGCAGAAGTAGCAGCCCGATCGAGTGCGCCACTCGTAGTACGCCGGCAGCCCAACCCCCGCCTCATCAAGAATTTTCAGGACACCTTCATGGTCCACGCCCTCTTCGATAAAGGGAAAGACCGCTTCAATATTCGGCTTTGTGGACACATAGCCCTTCCGGTTGCTTTCATCGGACCGAATGGCCACGTAACTTATGGCCGGATCGTCCCCGAGCCAGTCCTCAAGAGGCTTGATCTTGACCTGCCGCGTGCACCATCTCATTTGAGGCGACGGCAGGGTTCCGCGAAAGACCTCAAACCAATGGTCAAAGCCACGATCTGAGTTCAGGCGCGCGATGGGCTTGCCGAGGACCACTTCAAGTTTATTGAGGTAATCATAGGTTTCTGGCAACTCCGCGCCAGTGTCGCAAAAGAAGTACTCCATGTCGGGGACGCGGTCCCGGAGATGGATAGCTAGAGCGGATGAGTCCTTACCGCCAGAGATTCCGCAAACATGCCGGACTGATGCAGTCATGCCGATTCCTCGTTTGAAGCATTGGGGTGATTTCCGGTCGCGTCAGGTTGAGCGACCCGTTTCCACTCATGGTCTGCCAACGCTGCCATAAGCCAATCAGCAGCGGTCTCCCTGTTTCCGGCCGCCGCAGTAAGGGCATCTAATGCTTGAGTCACCACTGAGGCCGTCCCCTCCTTCGTACGCTCATCCCAGACAACCAGCTTGACCGTCTCATGCCCATGCGACCAGTTCACGTGGAACCGAACGGCGTCAAACTCGCCCTCTTGACTACGCATATCGGCGTTAAGAGCTTCGATCCGCCTGAAGGTGCCCCCGGCTTCAGCCATGATGCTGCGGAACCGGCGGCAGTCCTCGTCTGCCCACGCTTGTGGCGGCACCCCCGTCACCTGCATGCCAACGTACTCCAGCCACCCTTCCTCCTGGGGAATACCGGCCCTGATCGCGGCGACCAGGGACTTCACACGCGGGTCAATGACCTTGTCCGCGATCTCGGCAGCCCTCCGCTGAAGGGACGCGCGGTAGTCGTCGCCAGAGACTCGCAACTCTGTGCATAGCCTTTTGCGGATCTCTTCGACAAGGGCAGGGTAGGCGTCAGACAACTCCGTCACTGCACCCAGGACAGCAGCGGCGAGTCGATTGGCGTCGGTCTTGCTGTGAACCGACCCGGCAGGGATCGGCGCGAAGCCCACGGCTGCCGGGATACGGTCGAAGACCAGGAGATCGGGTTCTGTCGCGTCGACGAGGGCAACCCGTAGCGCCTTTGCCTCATTCGAGACCGTCGCCGTCTTCTTCGCGTACGCGGGGAGCATGTTGAAGCGCGCCACGAGGGACCCAACCACGTTCACTACTGTTGGTTGGGAGCCAGCCCTCGCGTTCATCAGGGTCGCGGCGAGGCTCTCGACCACTTGGCGCCGCACTCCTGACCCGCTTGCAAAGCTCTTGACCTCAAAGTTGCCTGGATTCCTGAGCAGCCTCTCGGCCACATCGCCCGAAAACGTGGGACGGAACGTGCCGTGTTCGTAGAGTGCGAACTCATCCTTGTGTTGCCGCATGACCGCGACAAAAACAATTGGCGCGAGCCCAGCACGCAGGCCATACGGCGGAAGGGAAAGATCCGCATACAGGTCAGACACGTTGAGCCGTGAGCGCGATGAGGTGCGAATTTGACCAATGATTGCCGCCACGACGGGACGAACACTTGAGTCGTGGGCGGGTTCGAGGAAGGCAGAATTTCCATCCTCACGGGTTCCATGCAGGCCCAAAGACCGCAGAACTGAGAGGTACAGCGTTCGGTCCGGCCCAAACCCGGTAATACCAAGGCCAGGGACCTGCTCATTCGCTCCCATGACCTCCATGACTTCTCGCCTTGCCTTAGCGGCCTGCGAGGAGAGCTCATGCCGGTTGATCAGATCGTTGCGCACCACGGGCGCATCCGGGTAGTGGGAGTCAGCGACAACTGACAGGACGGCGGACGGACTTTGCCTGCTCGTCTTCCGCCAGACTTGCCCGGCCTTGCCCCAATGGTCACGCTTCACCCAGTGCCAGCGGGATGTGAGGGAGGCTGCGCCGAAGGCGGTCTCAAACTCCGCGTCCATCGCAACGGCAGCCGCCACGCGCCGCTCAGCAAGTTCCTTCCGGGCTACCCAATCGGACCGAACCTCATCGTCGCTTGCGATGACCTCATCTATCGCTGCGAGTTCTCGGGCTGCATCCACGAGTGGCGCGGGGTTGCTGGTGGTAGCGAAGACCACTGGCTTGTCGTTGTTTACGCACGTTACGGCCCGTGTCGGCTGCGTGCCAGCGAGTACGTACAGCAACAGCCCATCACCACGATCACGCTGTGAAAGCGGTGTGATCACTGACACGCTGCTATCGGTCCATCCACGTTCGAACGCTCGAAGCGTTCCAGTGACATGCGAGTGCCGCGCGGCAACAAGCGGCCCCAGCGGCAGGACCCTCTGCAAGATCACTCTCGGCGGCTCATCCCTCAGTCGCCTCTTCGCCACAGCGATTGCTGACTTCAGGTCGAAGTCGCTGCCCTGCCACACTCTGAACTCGTCTGCGAATTCCCTGTACGTGACGAGCCCAGCCGCCTCCAACTGCTGAAGGCGAGCCTCGACCTCTGCTGGACCGCGGGTCCCGGGAAGCCCATTCGACGCGGCGTAACCGACCATTTCACGGCTGGCACGGACACTGCCCCCTGCCGAAATGAGATTGAGAAGCCCAACGCTCTTGAGCACCCGCCTCGCAGCGGTATCCAACCCGTGCGCATCACGAATCCGTGTGTCAATCTCCATCCAGCGCGAGGCGTCCGCGGAGACGCTGACCATGTTGGATGCGGACTCCAAGAAATAGTCATACATCATATCCAGATCTACCGTTGGAAGCCCAGTGTCAGGGAGTTCCATATCACGCAAGAAGGAGTGAACGCTCCTGGGTTCCGTGCCGGCTAGGAACGAGAACATGGTGCGTTCGTTCTGGCCATATCGCTGACAGAGTTCCGGTAGGACGGCCAGGGTCAGCGGATGCAGGGGCCAACACGAAGCAATCAGTTCTGTGCGTATCGCAAGTTCGGTCAGTCCCAGAGAGCGTAATTCAGCGACTTGACGCTTTGCCCACTCCTCAATCCGAGCAGATTGAGGGCTTCTCATATCTTCGAATGAGGCTGCCACCAAGGAAATGGTCTGCACCGCGGTATCGACGAACGGGATGTCTTCGAACCGCCCTTGGACCTTCACCCATTCGCGGCGCTGCATAGCGCTCGCCCCGTCGGCATAGTCTCCAAAGGCCATGTGCTGCAACGTTACGAGGGCCAATCGAGCGCCGGATCCGCGCCGAGTCCATTCGGCAAGTTCCTGCAACAGGAATAGGTCGCCCTCGCCGGGTCGCTCGGCAAACGCCTCGAGATTTTTCCCGAACTCATCGATCACGAGTAGGACTGGGCCGATTTCGTCCAACTGCAAAATCAAGTTTCGAATGGCACGGCTCTCCACTCGTTCACTGGAAGAACGGATCGCGTGGTCAAAATCAATGAGGGTCTTGATGCAACGACGGAGGGCCTGACGCTTCGCTGGCGCTGGTGTGAAGCGTTGGGCACCGTGTAGGAGCGCTCGTACGACCGTCTGGGCCACCGGCTCCCTCTGAGCCGTGACTACGGCGCGGATGAAGCCCGACTTCCTGGCCTCGGACCGCTCCATAGCCTGCTGGAGGAGCACCATAGTCTCGGGAGCGGCGTCGCGGAGCATAGTCTCGGCAGACGCGCGTGCTGGGTCGTCAGCAGGTGCAAAGAGGCCGTCAATGATCAGGGCGAGTGAGGACTTGCCAGACCCATAGGGTCCAGTGATTGACAGGGCGACCTCTGCAGAATCGCTAAGCAGCGCACGGCCTAGGCGATCCAATGCCTCAATTGCGCGGCCGACCGGAAGATATCCTTCCACCGCTGAGGAGCCGGTGTCACGTTCGACGTTGATGGAGCGTGCGAATCGACTCTTCGGACGACGGAGCTCAATGAGCCTTGTCACGCCACACTCCCCACGGCCGGCACCAGTTCTCCGGGCATTATCCTTCGTCCGAATACGCGATAGTGATCCGAGAGGACGCCTCGAAGCGCGATCGCCGGCGAAGTCGAAAGCGTCAATTGTGGCACTCCGGCTGCCGAAGTAAGGCGCACGTGGTCAGTGCGCGTCACTGCGTCCTCCAAGAGGTCGAGCGCTGCCCCATCAGACAATTTGAACACACGCCCTGGTGAGCCGACCTCTGAGGTCGCACGGCTAAGGTTAATGGTTCTGGTGTCATCGCCCGTACGGACTGCGAAGTCTAGGACGCATGCAGTGAAGATAAGGCTCGGCAACGTCGCCTTCGCACCGAGAAGGAATCGGTATCCTCCAGGGACGGTCGCGCTTGGCTGCAGGAGGCCAAGATCTCTGAAGGGGCAGTCGATGCGATCGTCGAACGTGGCCCGGACGCCCTCCCCCGAGGAATACATCCGCAGCAAGGCGCTTACGTCCTTCTTCACCGACGATGGATGCGGGTCTGCCCACTCGCCTGTGCGGTCTAGCACAAACTGTTGCAGTTCTTCCTCCGTGAACTCTATACCGGTGAACTCGTTGAAAGACAGCCACCACACGGGCGAGACCGAAATTGGCGCCAGCAACCACCATTGGAGCAGCCAAAGCGTCCCCGGCAGCTCACAATATGGATCGATTCCATCATCAGCGAAGAAGTCGCTTCCAATGGAGGAGGGTCGCGAACGCGGTCGGCGGCTCTTCGCTACAAGTTCCATCTCAAGCAATTTGAACGCATGGCCCCAGTGACGAATCGATCGCACCATGTTCTTGCCAACTCCGAGGTCAACGACGGCTTCCTCGCGGTTGAAGACATCATCCTCCTGCGATGCCGCATCGACGGCCTTCTTCAGCCAGCCGTAGCGTGGCGCGAAGGTCTCATGACGCGCGAACACCGGCGAGCAGGCCTCATCGAGCCTCACGTGGGAATCCTTTCAATGTCCAAATTGGTATCCGACTCAGTCAGCATTCGTACGCGCTCAACGGCTACAGCCGACCGCTCAACAGCAGTTCTGATCTCTTCTGAGGTCGTCGATCGGCCGACGCTGTAGCGGATGCACTCGTAAGCCTGTTGCCTGGACAATCCCATCGCGATCAGGACATGCGATGGCTCGGGAACGCGTGCAGTGCAAGCCGACCCAGTTGACACCCAAACGTCAGGCATGTTGGCCATGACGGCCTCCGCGTCGGCTCCAGGAAAGTGGAGGCACACGGTATTGGGCAACCTTCTCGCCGATCCGACAGGACTGGCCCCAGGGATGGCAGAGACAAGCCCGGCAGTGAGTTTTTCTACGAGCGTCGATTCGCTCAGAGCGCTCTCACGCACCACCTCGTCTGTCAGCATTTCCGCTGCGGCACCGAGACCCACGATGCCTGGAACGTTTAGCGTCCCGCTCCGAACTCCGCTTTCGTGCCCGCCCCCATGCTGCTGAGCCTCGAGCTGCACGCCGCGCCGGATATAGAGAGCGCCGACCCCTTTCGGCCCGTAGAACTTGTGAGCTGATAGCGACAGTAGATCCACGCCTAGAGACTCGACGTCCACGGGAAGCTTGCCTACCGCCTGCGTGGCGTCGGTGTGGACGAGTACGCCGTGCCTGCTGGCAAGACTCGACACGCGCTGAAGGGGCTGCAAAACCCCCGTCTCATTGTTGGCCAACATCACCGAGGCCAGAAGCACGTGCTCGCCCATCAATTGGCCAAGTTCTTCGACGTCGATTTCCCCGTCCTTGCGAACTGGGATCAACTGGACGTTGAGGCCCTGCTCCTCAAGCCATCCAGCCGCGTCGAGGACTGCCTTGTGCTCTATGGACGAAACTAGCAACGTGTCCCGGCCCGCAGGTCGGGCACCGCTTACCCCCTTAAGCGCCAGGTTGTTCGCCTCTGTTGAGCCGGAGGTGAACACGACCTCGCGGGGCCGCGCACCGATGAGGGTCGCTACCTGTCGTCGAGCCGCTTCTACTGCGCCTCGGGCAACTTCACCGGCCGCATGTGAAGAGGCTGCGTTCCAGAACTGGCTCGTTAACCACGGAAGCATCTCAATCAACACACGGTCATCCAGGGGCGTTGTCGCATTGTAATCCAGATAGATGGACGTCATCTCTGCTCACCTCCACCTCGAACGTATGTGCGACCTCTGACAACCCGTACTCCACTAAACCAACCGCTCGCTTTACTGACCTAGCCTCCCCCGATGATCAGTCGAGGGAGGCTAGGCGCGCCGCCTCCTCCGGGATCAGCTGCAGCCGCTGGTGCTTCCGCAGCCTTCGCAGACGTAGCAGGACCCGGCCGGGCGCATCTTCGTGCCGCAGGTCATGCACATCGGCGCATCCGCGGACACACCCTGGAACTTCTCGAGCAGCTCGGCCGAAGAGTGCACGTCACCCGAGATGACGCGGGCCGAGGCTGCACCGGCACCTGAGGTGACCTCGCTGGCGTGCTCCACGCCGTTGACCGCCGGGGACTCGCCCGCCGTCTTCGGAGCAGCCTCCGCCGTCTTCTTCGGCGAGCTCGCACCGACACCCTGGGAGAACGACTCGATCTCGTCCTCGAGCGCCTCGGTGTCGTCGGACTCGACCGTCGACGGGGCGTACGAGCCGGTCTCGAGCTGGCGCTGACGCTCCTCCGCGGTGTGGATGCCCATGAACGAGCGGGTCTCGAAGTCCAGGTGGTCCAGCGCGAGGCGACGGAACACGTAGTCGACGAGCGACTGGCCCATGCGGATGTCCGGGTCGTCGGTCATGCCGGCCGGTTCGAAGCGCATGTTGGAGTACTTCTCGACGAACGTCTCGAGCGGCACGCCGTACTGGAGGCCGACGGAGACCGCGATCGAGAAGGCGTCCATGACACCGGCGAGGGTCGAGCCCTGCTTGCCGAACTTGAGGAAGACCTCGCCGAGGCGACCGTCCTCGTAGGTGCCGGCCGTGAGGTAACCCTCGGCGCCACCGATCGCGAACGACGTCGTCTGCGAGGAGCGACGCTTCGGCAGACGCTCACGCGTCGGGCGGTAGACGACCTTCTCGACGACCTGGGCCGGACCGGCGGCCGCCGCAGCGACACCGGCAGCCTTGTCCGCGGCCGCGTCCTTGGCGGTGGAGCCGCCGTCGGAGAGCGGCTGGCCGACCTTGCAGTTGTCGCGGTAGACCGCGAGCGCCTTGAGGCCCATCTTCCAGCCCTGGACGTAGACGTCCTCGATCTGCTCGACCGTGGCGTCCTCGGGCAGGTTGACCGTCTTGGAGATGGCACCGGAGAGGAACGGCTGCGTCGCCGCCATCATCCGCACGTGGCCCATCGGGGAGATGGAGCGTGCACCCATCGCGGTGTCGAAGATCTCGTAGTGCTCAGTCTTGAGGCCGGGCGCGTCGATGACGTGACCCTTGTCGGCGATGTACTCGACGATCGCCTCGACCGTCTCCTCGGTGTAGCCGAGCTTGCGCAGGGCCCGCGGGATGGTGAGGTTGACGATCTGCATCGAGCCGCCACCGACGAGCTTCTTGAACTTCACCAGCGAGAAGTCCGGCTCGATGCCGGTGGTGTCGCAGTCCATCATGAAGCCGATGGTCCCGGTCGGGGCGAGCACCGACGCCTGGGCGTTGCGGTAGCCGTTCTTCTCCCCCACCTTGACAACGGCGTCCCACGCCTTGGTGGCAGCGCGGTGGATGTCCTTGTCCATCGTGTGCATCGTGCGGATGGTGTCGTTCGCCGCGGCGTGCTTGCGCATGACCCGCTTGTGGGCGTCCGCGTTGCGGGCGTACCCGGCATACGCACCGACGACGCCGGCGATCTCGGCGGAGCGCTTGTACGCGGCTCCGGTGAGCAGCGACGTGATCGACGCGGCGAGCGCACGGCCACCGTCGGAGTCGTAGCCGTGGCCGGTCGCCATGAGCAGCGCGCCGAGGTTGGCGTAGCCGATGCCGAGCTGGCGGTAGTCACGCGTGGTCTTGCCGATCGGCTCGGTCGGGAAGTCCGCGAAGCAGATCGAGATGTCCATCGCCGTGATGACGAGCTCGGTGACCTTCTGGAAGGTCTCGACGTCGAAGGTGTCGTCGTCGCGCAGGAACTTCAGCAGGTTGAGCGAGGCCAGGTTGCACGAGGAGTTGTCGAGCGACATGTACTCGGAGCAGGGGTTGGACGCGGTGATCCGGCCCGTCTCCGGGTTGGTGTGCCAGTCGTTGATCGTGTCGTCGTACTGGATGCCCGGGTCGGCGCACTCCCACGCGGCCTTGGCGATCTTGCCCATGAGCTCGCGGGCGTCGATGGTCTCGATGACCGAGCCGTCGCCACGCGACTTCAGGCCGAACTCGGTGCCCTCCTCGACCGCACGCATGAACTCGTCGTTGACGCGGACCGAGTTGTTGGCGTTCTGGTACTGGACACTCACGATGTCCTTGCCGCCGAGATCCATGTCGAAGCCGGCGTCGCGCAGCGCGCGGATCTTGTCCTCCTCGCGCGCCTTGGTCTCGACGAACTCGACGATGTCGGGGTGGTCCACGTCGAGGACGACCATCTTGGCCGCGCGGCGGGTCGCGCCACCGGACTTGATGGTGCCCGCGGACGCGTCGGCGCCACGCATGAACGACACCGGGCCCGAGGCCGTGCCGCCGGAGGAGAGGAGCTCCTTGGAGGAGCGGATGCGCGACAGGTTGAGACCCGCGCCCGAACCGCCTTTGAAGATGAAGCCCTCCTCCTTGTACCAGTTGAGGATGGAGTCCATCGAGTCGTCGACCGAGAGGATGAAGCAGGCCGAGACCTGCTGGGGGCTCTTGGTGCCGACGTTGAACCAGACCGGGGAGTTGAAGCTGAAGACCTGGTGCAGCAGGGCGTAGGTCAGCTCGTGCTCGAAGAGCTCGGCGTCGGCGTCGGAGCCGAAGTACCCGTGCTCCTTGCCCGCCTTGACGTAGGTGAGGACGACGCGGTCGATGAGCTGCTTGAGCCCGGTCTCGCGCGCCTCGGTGCCGACGGCGCCCCGGAAGTACTTGGTCGTGACGATCGTGGAGGCGTTGACGCTCCAGAAGTCGGGGAACTCGACGCCGCGCTGCTCGAAGATCGTCTCGCCGGTCTTCCAGTTCTGCTGGACGACGTCGCGCTTCTCCCAGGTCACCTCGTCGTACGGGTGGACGCCGGGCGTGGTGAAGATCCGCTCGACCTTCACACCCGCTCCCTTGGTCGGGTTCTTGCGGGCCCCTGCACGTGCGCCGGCGGTCTCCGTCATTGCTGCTCCCTCTCCCTGCCCGGGCTGCGCCGGGCGATGATCTGATGCCATGTCTATCGCGCACCACTGACAGTGGTGCCGTGCCGATCTGGTGGTGCTGCTTCTGCTTTTCGTATGCCGGTCAGCGCGGACCGGAGGTGCTCTCACCCGGCGGGCCGGCCGGCGTTGACAGGCGTTCTTCGCTGTCATCCGTCATGGCCTCACGCTCGACGCGAAGCAGGGTGATCGCCTGCTCGAAGTCCTCGAGGCTGTCGAACGCCTGGTAGACGCTCGCGAACCGGAGGTAGGCGACCTCGTCGAGCGCCCGCAACGGCTCGAGGACGGCGAGGCCGACCTCGTGGGCGTCGATCTCGGCCTGGCCCGCGGTCCGGATCGACTCCTCGACCTGGTGCGCGAGCAGGGCCAGCTGGTCCTCGGTGACCGGTCGGCCCTGGCAGGCCTTGCGGACACCGACGAGCACCTTGGCCCGGCTGAACGGCTCGGTCACCCCGGAGCGCTTGACCACGGACAGGGCTGCGGACTCGAGCGTCGTGAAGCGCTTGCCGCACGCGGGGCACTGACGGCGGCGCCGGATGCTGGAGCCGTCGTCGGTGGCCCGCGAGTCCATGACCCGGGAGTCGGTGTGGCGGCAGAACGGGCAGTGCACGGACCGGCTCCTTCCGGGGGCCTGACAGCGCCTGCTTGGGGACGGCGCTGGGGACGGGCTGGGGACAACGTGTGGGTAACCCCGTTGCGCCTGTGAACCATATGTGGATGAACTACATCGGTGTAACCACTAGATGTAGTAGCCAGTATGCGCTGCTGTGACGTGCGCCGCAAGCCCTGCGGACGTGTCCTGCGTGTCTCGGCGTGTCGCCCCATGGCTGCGCGGCGCAGGGCATCGATCGGACCGCGACCCGATCGCGACCGGGGGTCGACAGGGTCCTTCTCACCAGCCCGACAGACCCAGCCACAGGAGACCGACATGTTCGTTCGCACACCGCTTCGCGCCCTCGCTGCCACCGCTCTCGCCGCCGGCGCCGTCATCGCCGCGACGCCGGCTCACGCGGCCGGCCCGACCCACACCGTCGAGTCCGTCGAGTTCACCCTCCCGGTCCACGGCGGGATGACCGAGGCCTGCGGCTTCCCCGTGAGCCTGCACGTCCACGGCACCTTCACCGTGGTCATGTGGACCGACGAGGAGGGAAACCCCACGCGGGAGATTCGCAACTACCGTTTCCGCAGCGACATCACCGCCAACGGGGTGACGATCCAGGGCACGTCCCGTGGCCCGGAGCTCATCACCTACACCGACGAGGACACCTTCACCGTCGCGGTCCACGGCGTCGTCAACCGGCGTGTCCCCGGTGCTGGGACGGTGACGCTCGCCTCCGGCCGTTCGGTCCTGGTCGTCGACGGTGAGTCCGAGACGGTCACCTTCCGGAGCGGTCCCGACGACGAGACCTTCGCCGACCTCTGCGACGCCTTCACGGCATAGGTCCGCGACTCACCAATTCGAGGACAGGCGGAACCGTGTCCCCTTATCGTCAGCACGTGGACTACAGCGTCCTCGGCCCGCTGCGCGTGAGCAACGGTCACGGACCGATCGAGATCCGTGGGGTCAAGGAGCGCACCCTTCTCGCCCACCTCGTCAGCGCGGGCGGTCGGCTGGTCCCGAGCAGCGACCTCATCGACTCGCTGTGGCAGGACGAGCCGCCGGCCAGCGCCGGCAAGTCGCTCCAGACGTTCGTGCTGCGGGTCCGCAACGCCCTCGAGCCAGAGCGGCAGGGCACCCCCCAGGTGCTCCTCACCGAGGGCCCGGGCTACCGTCTCGCGCTCGACCTCGGCACCGTCGACGCCGAGCGGTTCACCCGCCTCGTCACCGTCGGTCGCCGAGCCCTGGCGGACGGGCGACCGGAGAGCGCGAGCACCACGCTCGGCGAGGCGCTGTCGATGTGGCGCGGACCGGCATACGCCGGGTTCGGCCACGCCCGGTTCGCGCAGGCGGAGGCGCGGCGGCTCGAGGAGCTGCGACTGGCCGCCACCGAGGACCGGCTCAGCGCCGAGGTCGCCCTGGGGCACCTCGCCCTCGCCATCCCCGAGCTCGAGCAGCTCGTCGGTGCGCACCCGTTGCGGGAGCGGGCGTGGGAGATGCTCATGCTCGCGCTCTACCGCGACGGGCGGCAGGGCGAGGCGCTGACGACGTTCGAGCGCGCGCGCACCACGCTCGCGGACGAGCTGGGCGTCGACCCGGGAGCCGGCCTCAAAGCGCTGCACAGCCGAGTGCTCGCCCACGACCCGGCACTGCGGCCGACCACTCCTCGCCTCGCCCTGCCAGCGGAGCTGTCCGGCGCCCGGCCGCGCACCGTCGGCCGCGACACCGAGCTCGACCGGCTGCGCCAGGCATGGCAGCAGGCGCTGCGCTCCCCCGCGACGACCCTGCTCGTGCGCGGACCGGTCGGTGCCGGCGCCACGGCGCTGGCGGCGAACCTCGCTGCCGAGGTCGCGCGCAGCGGTGCCGAGGTCCGCTATGAGGCCGCCGACTCCCCCGCCGACGAGGCGCTCGTCGCGCCGGGCCGCCCGCTCCTCCTCGTCGCCGACCACGTCGAGGGCGGACGGCCGGCCACCATGACGCTGCGCCTCGGCGGCCCGCACGCGTCCACCGAGGGCGTCGACGAGGTGGTCGACCTGCTCCCCCTCGGCGCGGCGCACGTCCGCGAGGTGCTCGCCGACTACCTTCCCGCCGATGCCGTCGACGCGGCGCTGGAGCCGGTGCTCGCCCGGTCGCACGGGTGGCCCGGCGCGGTCCATGAGGCGGCCACCGTCCACGCGCGGGCCCACGCGACCCAGCGCGTCGGTGCCGCCGCCCGGCGCACCGACGAGAGCGGGATCTCCTTCGCGAGCGCTCGGGCCGACCTGGTCGACAGCGTGGTCGACCTGCGCGATGCAGCGCTGCCCTCGACGGTTGCCGACCCGGGGGTGTGCCCGTGGCGTGGTCTCGCGGCCTACGACGTGGAGGACGCGCGGTGGTATGCCGGCCGCGAACGTCTCGTGGCCGAGCTCGTCGCCCGCGTCGCGTCCTCTCGGGCGATCGCCGTCGTCGGGGCGTCCGGGTCGGGCAAGTCGTCCGCACTGCGAGCCGGACTCGTCGCCTCCCTCGCCGCCGATGTCCTGCCCGGCAGCGCGGCCTGGTCGGTCGTCGTCATGCGACCCGGTCCGCACCCGCTGCGTGAGCTGGCCAGAGCTGCGCTCGGACGCAGCCATGCCGACGTCGGCGACCTCCTCTCCCAGCTCGTCACCGCGGACGACTCGGCGGACACGCGCACCGTGCTCGTCGTCGACCAGCTCGAGGAGGTGTGGACGCTGTGCGACGACGAGCACGAGCGGCGACAGTTCCTCGACACGCTCGCGGAGCTGGCGACCGACGCGCGGTCGGACGTCACGGTCGTCGTCGCGCTCCGCGCCGACCGGACCGGGGAGCTCGCCGAGCACTCCGGCCTGGCGGCCCTCGTGGGTGATGCCACCGTGCTCGTCGGTGCCCCGACCCCGGCCGAGGTCCGGCGCACGATCGACCGTCCCGCCGCGGCGGCCGGCCTGGGCCTCGACGAAGGGCTGGCCGACACCATCGTCTCCGACGCCGGCGCGGAGCCCGGCCTGCTCCCGCTGCTGTCGACGTCGCTGACCCAGCTGTGGGAGCAGCGGGACGGGGCGAACCTGACGTACGCGGCATACGTGCGCACCGGCGGGCTGAGCGGCGCGATCGCGACGCTGGCGGAGGAGTGCTTCGACGACCTGACGTCCGGACAGCAGCAGAGCGCCCGGTCGCTGCTCCTGCGCCTCACCGGGCCGGGCGACGGCGCGGGGGTCACGCGGCGGCGCGTGCCGCTGGAAGAGCTGGATGCTCTGCCTGACAGGGGAATCCGGGCAGCGCTCGACACCCTCGCCGCAGCCCGGCTCCTCACGGTGACCGGTGGTCACGTCGAGGTCGCCCACGAGGCGCTCTTCCGTGAGTGGCCGCGGCTGCGCGGGTGGCTCGTCGAGGACGCCGCCGGCCGGGCGGTCCAGCGCCGGCTGGCGGTGGCCGCAGGCGAGTGGCACGCAGAGGGCCGGGAGCCCACCGGCCTCTGGTCGGGCACGCGGCTGGCCTCGGGGCTGGAGGTCGCCCAGGCACGCCCCGAGGAGCTCACGAGCGTCGAGCGGGACTTCCTCGACGCGAGCCAGGAGGCCACGGAACGTTCTCGGCGCGAGGTCGAGGAGCGGGCAGCCTCGACGGCTCGGCAGAACCGGCGCCTGCGGTGGCTCGTCATGGCCATCGCGGCCGTGCTCGTGGCAGCGCTCGTCGCCGGCCTGCTCGCGTGGCGGTCGCGCCAGGAGGCCGCCGCCAACGCGGTGAGCGCCGACGCCCGCCGGCTCGCGGCGACGTCGCTCAACATGGACTACCCCGACACCGCCCTGCTCACCGCCATCGAGGCGACGAAGCTCGAGCAGAGCCCCGAGACCTACGGCGGGCTGCTCACGCTGCTGGCGCGCCAGCCGTCCGTCGTGCACCGCGTCCGCACGCCGAACCGCTTCCTGCGCAACGCGGTCAGTCCCGATGGCAGCACGGTCTACGTGAGCGAGAACGAGGGACGGCTGTGGGCGATCGACGCCGAGACCGGCGATACGAAGTGGTTGGTCGACACCCCCGAAGGCGGACAGATCGCCAACCTCAGCGTCACGCCCGACGGCTTCGGCATCCTGGGCACGCTCGGTCGCGAGCCCACCTCCGTCCTCACCCGCTTCGACGCGCGCGACGGCTCGGTGGTCTGGGAGCTCTCGTCCGCCGCCCTTCCCGCCGACCCCGCAGCCAAAGGCGCGCCGTACCTGCACTGGGGCGGCTTCGACGGCTCGGGAACCTTCCACGTCCAGACCGACACACGGCTGTATGCCGTCGACCCTGCGACCGGGACGGTCCGCGGCTCGGTGGCGTGGCCGGCATACAGCAAGGCGGCGATGGAGAACCTCGTCATCTGGCCCGACGGCCGAGCCAGCCGCGGTGCCGGGTTCGAGCCGGACTCGGGCAGCGTCGTCATCGACACGCGCGGTGTGCGCGCTCCTGCGCGGGTCACCGGCGAGATCCTCGCCGCCTCCCCCGAGGGCGACCGGGCAGCGGTTGTCAGGCGGAGCGCCTCCGGCGACACCGTGACGCTTCTCGACACGGCGACCCTCAAGCCCGCCGGGTCCGCGGTTCCGCTCGACGGGGACCCCCGCTCCGGGCGGTGGAGCCGCGACGGCACGACGCTGGCCGTGAGCAGTGACGAGGCCGTCAACGTGTACGACACCGCGACGATGGACCAGCTGCACCGGCTCGAGGGGCACAAGGGCACCGTGCTCGGTGTCGCGTTCGCCGGCCGCGAGGAGGACCTCCTGTGGACGGCGGGCCGCGACGGCACGGCAGTCGGGTTCGACCTCTCCGGGACGAGGACCATCATCAGCGACGGGCCGATCGAGGCCAGGGTCTACGCCGGCGAGGCGCCCGTGACGGGGGAGGTCGGCGCCTCGGTCCACTTCTACGACGACAGACCCAACACGGCCGAGCTCGTCGACCTCTCCTCGGGGAAGAAGGTCGCCGACCTTCCCCTGCCCGACGCCGAGACGTGCGAGTGCCAGGTGACGACTGTGGCGATGGCGCCCGACGGCCGAACGGCGCTGGTGTCGGCGATGTGGTTCACCGAGGACTTCGACCTGGTCGAGGACAAGGGGGCGCTGCACCTCTGGGACGTGGCATCGAGGCGGCAGGTCGGCGTCGTCGCCCTGCCCGAGCCGGGGTTCTCGGTCGACGTGTCGTCCGACGGGAAGCGCGCCGTGGCCAACGGCGCACACGGTGTCATGTCCGTCGACCTCCGCGAGAGGCGCGTCACCGGGCACCTGCGCGACCTCGATCCGGAGCGGATGAACGGCGACCAGGTGCCCCAGATCGCCCTCTCACCCGACGGGCGGTTGGCCGCCGTGGCGCGCGTCGACGCACTCGTGCTCGTCGACGTCGCGACGATGCGTGAGGTGCGTCGACTCGGGAAGCTCACGACGCAGAAGGTCCAGGTGGGCGCCGTGACGTGGAGCAAGGACGGCAAGACGATCATCGCGGGCGACTTCGCCGGCTGGGTGCGCTTCCTCGACGCCGAGACCCTGAAGCCCGCAGCGCCCAAGCGTCTCATCGCCGCCGGGTTCGTCATCGGTGCGACCGTCAGCCCGGACGGCAGCGTGCTAGCCACGCTGGGTACGGACGGTGACCTCACGCTCTGGGACATGACGACGTGGCGGCCCTACGGCAAGCCGGTGGTCGACGAGCAGGCGTGGGGGTTCGTCCACTTCCCCGACGCCGAGCACGTCCAGGTGCTCTACGACTCCAGCCGCCGGGTGCGGCTCAGCGTCGACCGCGAGGAGTGGGTGGCGGCGGCGTGCTCGGCGGCCAACCGCAACCTCACCGCCGACGAGGCCGCGATCGTCCTGCCCGGCCGTCCGGTCCCCCGGACCTGCCCCTGACGCAGCACCTACTGCACAGGAAGGCGTGTGACCACGCCCCTTCCTGTGCAGTAGGCGGCGGGGAAGGGTCCGACAGGCCGACGTATGCCGTCCGCTCGTGGGAAGCGGACGGCATACGCGGGTGGGCGGTCGGTCAGAGACCGGGGCCCTGGGAGCGGAGCTTGTCGACCTCGCTCATGGCCTCGCGGAGCTGGCCGAGCCACTCGTCGGCGTGCTGGCCGACGAGGCGGACCGACCAGGCAAGGGCGTCGCTGCGGGAGCGGGCGACACCGGCGTCGACAAGGGTGTCGAGCACCTGCCGCTCCGGCTGACGCAACCGCGTCATGACCGGTGCGGCGAGGTGGGTGAAGAGCGCCTCGGTGCTGCCGAGGCGCACGCCCCAGGACACCTTGCGCTCGTAGCGCGCCTCGGCCTCGCGGGCGATCTCGATGCGCCGGTCCTTGGTGTCGCTGCGCCAGCGGCTGATGCGACCCTCGGCCTCGGCACCCTCGAGCGTCTCGTCGGGCAGAGTGCCGATGACGGTGATCTCGTCGCGGTCGATGCGGATGTCGACCTCGGTGAACCAGTCGTCGGGCAGACGCCCGGTGAACCAGTCGCGCGCGTCGTCGGCGCGGGGGACGTCGGCCTGCTGCCAGCCGCCGGGCCGGCCCATGCCGCGCCCGCCTCTGCCGTGACCGCCCGGTCCTCGTCGCGGCGTGCCGCGCCGGTCCTGGCGCTCCGCCCTGGGGCTGGTGGTGCTGTCTGTGTCGTGGGCCCTCATGGTGAACCTGCCTCCTCGCGTTGCACTGCTTACATGATTACACAACTGCACGCGCAGCAAACGTGTTCCCGCCCGACCCGATCGGGTTCGCGAACCTTGCTGGGGCTCGCGAGCCGGATCGATCAGGGCCACGAGCACCACAGCGGTTCGCGAGCCGCTTCGGACGACGGCGGCTCGCCCACGACGGTGTTGAAGCCTGTTCGCAGCGGCTCAGCTTCGTCAGCGAGATCGTGCTCACTGCCGACGACGGCCTCGTGACTCACGCACGCAGCGATGTGCTGCGCGCGCTGTCGGCCGTCGGCGCCACCATGGGTCCATGACCACCGAGCCCGTGTGGGAGACGCACCCGGTCACCCCCGACCGCTTCGAGGACTTCGCCGACGTCGTCAACCGCAACCGTCGCGCCACCCACTGCTGGTGCCTGTCGCACCGTCTCACCACGGCCGAGATCACCGAGCTCGGCGGCGACGGCCCGCACCAGCGCGAGCTGGCGATGCGCGCCCTCTGCGAGCGGGAGCACCCGCCCGGCGTCGTCACCTACCTGGACGGCACGCCGGTGGGCTGGTGCAACATCGGCCCGCGCTCCGAGATCCCCCGGCTCCACCGCTCGAAGCTCATCCGGCCCACCGACGACCTACCGGTGTGGAGCATCGTCTGCATCGTCGTCCGCAGTGGCTACCGCAGGCGTGGGGTGACGCGGCACCTCATCGACGGAGCGGTCAACCACGCCGCGGCGCACGGGGCACCCGCGGTCGAGTCGCACCCCGTCGACCCTCCGGGCCGGATGGACCTCACCATGGCGTTCGTCGGGACGAGGGCGATGTTCGAACGCTCCGGGTTCGAGGTGGTCGGCACGACCGACGCGACGGCGAGCAGGATGCCGCGCCTCACGATGCGACGGACGCTGGCGTCATGAACCCTGCGCGCTGCGCGCCTTCAGCACGGCCGCCTCGGTCGCGAGGTGGCGCTCGGTGAGCCTGCGGAAGAACCCGGGGACCGCCGGATGACCCGAACCGTGTCCCGCGACTGGGTGGTCCGACGACGGCTCGCCGTCCAACGCCTCTCGTCCGCTCCGCTCCCCCACGCCGCCGACGCGGTCCGGCTCCTCACCTGCGTCCAGAGTCAGGACGCACCGCTCGCGGCTCATTCGCTCGCGATGCGTTCCAGGACGACGTCGTATGCCGGTGTGCTGGACGCGCAGTCGGCCGGCGGCTGGGTGCGCACGCACATCCTGCGACCCACCTGGCACCACGTCGCACCCGAGGACCTGCGCTGGATCCAGTCACTCACGGGCGCCAAGGTGGAGGCATCGGCCGCCTCGCGACAGCGCCAGCTCGGAGTCACTCCCGAGGTCAGGGAGCGGGGCATCGAGCTGCTGCGCACGCTGCTGGTCGACGGCCGCTCCATGACCCGCCGGGAGCTCGGGCCCGCGTTCGCCGCGGCCGGGCTGCCCGGGCCCGGGGAGGCGATGGCGCACCAGCTCATCGTGGCGGAGGTGCGATCGGTCATCTGCTCGGGACCTCCTCGGGGCGCCGAGCACACCTACGCCCTCGTGGACGGGCTCGTGGCTCCCGCCGCGTCCGACTCCTGGTCCCGCGCACGAGCGGCGGTCGAGCTGACCCACCGCTTCTACGCCGGTCACGGCCCTGCCTCCGAGCGCGACCTGCAGCGGTGGAGCGGGCTGACGCTCAGCGAGATCCGTTCCGCCACAGCGGAGCTGACGACCTCGCCCTCCCTGCTCGCGTCACACCCCCTCGAGCAGGTCAGCTGCCAGGACGAGACGTTGTGGTTCGACCCCTCGGTGACGTCGCGCACGACGCGGGAGCACACGGCATACCTACTGTCGACCTTCGACGAGGCGGCGTTGACCTATCCGAGGACCGGGTTCCTGCGCCGCAACCAGCAGGCGGACCGGACGCGTCTGGTCTCCGAGGCCGGCGGCGGCATCGTCGTCGTCGGAGCCCACGACGTCGGCACGTTCAACCGCAAGCTCGAGCAGCGACGGGCCATCGTGACGGTGCGGCCAGACGTCGACCTCACCCCGGCAGAACGTGACGGGATCGCGGAGGCGGCCGAGCTCCTCGCGTCATTCCACGAGCGCACGCTCGAGCTCGTCTTCGGCTGAGCCTCGAGTGCCGGCGGTGGTGGAGACCCCCGGGCACGCCAAAGGGCGCCCCGCACAACAAAGGCGGGGCGCCCTCCGTGCTGAGTCGGCGAGGGGTCGAGGCTCTGCCATGGACTCAGGACCGAGCCGGGGTCGAAGCGGCTCGGAGCGTGCGGTCGTCATCGCGCGGGCATCAGCCCTGCGGAATGACGATCTGCTGGCCGGCGCGGACCTGGGCGGAGCCGAGACCGTTGACCAGCCGGAGCTCGGCGACGGCAGAGGCGATCGACGAGCCACCCATGTACTCGGCCGCGATCTGGGACAGGGTCTGACCCTGCTCGACCGTGACGCGCTCGGGGCCCAAGGTCGCTGACGCTCCACCGGTCAGGCCGACGAACGCTACGACCAGCGCGACGAGCAGGACCGAGCTCGTGAGCGCGAGGCGGCCGGTGCGGGTGAGGCGGAGGGCCGGACGCGGCGCCACCGGGACGGCCGCACCGGTGGGCACGAGGACGAGGCGCGGACGCTCCGGGCGACGCACCGGACGCGGGACGGCATACCCGCCCGTGGTGCCGTCGAGGGCAGCTGCTGCACTCATGAAGTCCTCCTGGGTCGAAAGGACGTTCGATAGAACGTCTGTACGATGTCTAGCACGGATGTTCGAACGATTCAAGACACGCGTCGAACAGGTGTTTGATCCGCCTGCACGAACTCCGTACGCTGTGGTCATGTCAGGAAGCCAATCAGGCCCCACTGACACCACTGGTTTCAGAGGAGACGAGATGAGCGACAAGAGCCGCCAGGACGCCGACGCCGACGTCCACCAGCTGCCGGACCGTGACCCGGGTGACGGCACGCTCACGGTGCGTCAGCGCAAGGTTCTCGACGTCATCCGCAACTCCGTCGACCGCCGCGGGTACCCGCCGAGCATGCGCGAGATCGGCCAAGCCGTGGGCCTGACGTCGCCCAGCTCGGTGTCGCACCAGCTGCACGCCCTCGAGAAGAAGGGCTACCTGCGCCGGGACCCGAACCGGCCTCGCGCCATCGAGGTCGTCTCCCCCGACACCCCGAGCGACATCCGCGGCTACCGCGGTGGGGCCGCGCCCGACGACGTCGACGCCGAGCTCGACCCGACCGGCAGTGGCGACCTCCGGCCGGAGGCGAGTTACGTCCCGGTGCTCGGGTCGATCGCGGCCGGTGTGCCGATCCTCGCCGAGGAGTCGGTCGAGGAGGTCTTCCCGCTGCCCAAGCAGATCGTCGGCGAGGGCTCGCTCTTCCTGCTCAAGGTCGTCGGCGACTCGATGATCGACGCGGCCATCTGCGACGGCGACTGGGTCGTCGTCCGCCAGCAGCCCACCGCCGACAACGGGGACATCGTCGCCGCGATGCTCGACAACGAGGCGACGGTCAAGACGTTCAAGCGCAAGGACGGCAAGGTGTGGCTGCTGCCGCACAACCCGGCGTTCGACCCGATCGACGGTGACCACGCCACGGTCCTCGGCAAGGTCACCGCGGTCCTGCGCCGGATCTGAGCGTCGGTCCGCCTGCCCTCACGCCACCTGGGTCTCGACCGCGCGGGTCAGCGCCGCCAGGGTGACGCCGAGCGGTGCATCGATACGGTGCGTCGTCTCGGCGTCCCCCCGCGTGGGGCCCCTGGTGATGACGACGACGGGTATGCCGCGTGCCGCCGCCCGGCGCACGAACCGGTAGCCGCTCATCACCTTGAGCGAGGACCCGAGGACCACGAGGGCGCTCGCCTCCTCGGTGAGGGCATAGCAGCGCTCGACGCGCGGCTTGGGCACGGCTCCACCGAAGAAGACGACGTCGGGCTTGAGGGTGTCGGCGCCGCAGGCGAGGCAGCGTGGGGTGGCGAACGCGGTCACGGCCTCGTCGGCGAGGACGATGTCGCCGTCGGGACGGATCTGGCTGCTGACCTGGGACCCGTCGACGACGGACCCGAGGGCGCGCGAGGCGAACCCCGGGTTGACGTCGTCCATCAGCGCCTGGAGCAGGCCGCGGTCGAGACGGCTCTCGCAGGTGAGGCAGACGACCTCCCCCAGCGAACCGTGGAGCTCGAGAACCTCCCGGGTGCCGGCGTCCTGGTGCAGCCCGTCGACGTTCTGGGTGATGACCGGTCCGAGGGCGCCGGCGCGCTGGAGCTCGGTGACCGCGAGGTGACCCTCGTTGGGCTCGGCAGCACTGAACCGCTGCCACCCGATGAAGCTGCGCGCCCAGTAGCGCTGGCGTGCCTCACTCGTGGCGGTGAACTCCTGGTGCGACATCGGCGTCACCCGGCGGTTGCCGTCGGGTCCACGGTAGTCAGGGATGCCGCTCTCGGTCGACATGCCGGCTCCGCTGAGCACGAGCGCCGGCCCCGTCGCGCGCAGGAGCGCCGCGACCTCGCCCACCGACACCTCTGAACTCACCCGGCCATCGTAGGTGCTGGCCCTGTCGCCCCTGCGCCGACGAGGTCAGGCCCTGAGCGGGGGGACTCACTCGCCGGGGCAGGCACCTTGGTGCACCAGGGCGGCCGTCACCATCCAGCGCCAGTCCACCGCGGTGGCACCCGCGTAGGCGCCGGCACCGCACTGGCACTTCCAGTGCCAACGGCCGAGGCCGTCGCAGGTGACGTCCGGGTGGTGGCTTCGGCGGGCCGTCCGCCGACGGTTCGTGGACCTCATGCTGGGGAGGAGGAGCCGACTCATGCCCAGATACACCGCTGGATGCGGCGAGGTCCGGGACGGAGCGTCCCTGCTCGCCGGATCGGGCGACATCAGGCATCGAGCGACGGTGGCGGCACTCGATAACTTCTGGTTATAGAATTCCTGCATGATCGACGCTGCAGGACTCCGGGTCATGCGGGCCATCGCCGACGAAGGCAGCTTCACGGCGGCGGCGCTCTCGCTCGGCTACTCCCAGCCCGCCATCTCGCAGATGGTCCGGCGCCTCGAGACGCGCACGGGCACGACGCTCGTCGAGCGGGTGGGCCGCAGCGTCCGCCTCACCGAGGCCGGTGCGGTCCTCGCGCGGCACGCCGGTCCGGTGCTGTCCGCGCTCGACGCCGCCGAGGAGGAGGTCGCCGCCATCGCCGGGCTGCGCTCGGGCCGGGTCCGGCTCATGGCCTTCCCGTCCGCGTCGGCGACGTTGGTCCCCAAGGCCCTGGCCAGGGTCAAGGCCAAGCACCCCGGTGTCTCGATCACCTTCAGCGAGGCCGAGCCCCGTGAGTCGCTGGCCGCGTTGCGCGCCGGTGAGTGCGACCTCGCCGTCGCCTTCGTCTACGAGGGCACCGACCTCGGGCGTGGCGAGGAGGACCTCGAGGCCTTCGTCACCACTCCCCTTCTCGACGACGAGGTGCTGCTGGCCGTCCCCCGCACCCACGCACTGGCCGGCTCGAGCCAGGTCGACATGGCAGCGCTGCAGGACGAGACCTGGATCGCGGGCTGCCCGCGCTGCCGTGGCCACCTGCTGCAGCTCGCAAGCACTGCGGGCTACGTGCCCGACGTGGCCTACGAGACCGAGGACTACGTCGCGGTGATGGGGCTCATCGCCGAAGGGCTCGGCATCGCCGTCATCCCCGACCTTATCCTCAGGACCGTCCACCACGAGGACGTCACCGCCCTGCCGATGACACCGGCCTCGCGTCGCCACATCGTCGCCGTCACCACCCCGGACCTCCAGCGCGTCCCGGCCGTCAGGGCCACGCTCGACGCGCTCGTCGAGAGCGCCGAGGCTGCGACGCACAGGGCGTCCTCGGCCTCGGTGCGCTGAGTCACCGCTGGGTGACCACCTCGATCCGGCCGTCCCGCTCGACGAGGGCGATGTGCCCCCGTTGGTCGGTGCGGTGCACGGCATACCCGTTGCCGCTCATCATCGCCAGGTGCGTGGCGGTCGGGTGCCCGTAGTCGTTGTCCTTGCCGACGCTGACGACGGCGAGCGGTGCGCGCACCGCCGCCATGAGGCCCGCGTCGAGGTTGGCGCTGCCATGGTGGGGCGTCTTGACGACGTCGAAGGCCTCCGCGGCAGCGGCCATGGCGGGGTCACGACGCAGGCGGAGGAGCAGGTCGTGCGCCGACTCGCGCTCGACGTCGCCGAGCAGCAGGGCGTCGACCTCGCCGACATGGACGGCGAGCACGACGCTCGCGTTGTTGGGCACCGACCCGGCCGCGATGCGCCGCACCGGCGCCCACACCTCTGCGGTCACCTCGCCGAGGGCGAGCCGGTCGCCCGCCGCCAGGCCGGACACCGGTATGCCGCGTGCCCCCGCCCACGCCGTCACCTCGCCGACCTGGTGGGCCGGCTCCGGGACCGGTGACGTCAGCACCTGCCCCACGGTCCTGCCACCGAGGACGCCTGGCAGCCCCTCGACGTGGTCGGCATGGAAGTGCGTGAGGACCACCGCGTCCACGACGTCGATCCCGACCGAGTCGAGGCAGCCGTCGACCAGTGGCGGGTCCGGACCGGCGTCCACGACGAGCGCGCGGCCCGGTCCGGTGCGAACGACGGCGGCATCGCCCTGACCGACGTCGCAGAACACCACGCGCCACCCCTCCGCGGGCCAGGTGACGACCCGTGTCGGGATCGTCATCGCCGCGGTGAGGGCGAGCACCCCCAGCGCGAGCACCGGGCGGAGCAGGACCACCCGGGCCCACCACCGCCCCGACAGGATGACGAGCACCGTTACCCCAGCGAGCAGCAGCGCCCCGCGGGCACCGTCGGGCCACGGCATCGTGCCACCCGGCACCTCGGCCATGACGCGTGCCGTCCTCGTGATGCCGAGCGTGGGCAGGGCGCCGAGCCAGCCGAGGAGCTCTGCCGGTCGGTCGGCCACCACGGACACGATGGCGGCACTGACGCCGGCGATGGTCGCCGGAGCGACGAGCGGCGCGGCCACGAGGTTGGCCACGACGCCGACGACGCTCACCGATCCCTGCAGGAGGACGACGAGGGGTGCACACATCGCCTGTGCCGCAACGGGTATGGCGATGGCGGGACCAAGGAGGGCGAGCCGTGCGGGCAGGTGCCTCGCGATGGCGTCACCCCACGGACGGGTGAACAGGAGCAGCCCGAGCGTCGCCAGCGCGGAGAGTGCGAACCCGAACGAGCGCGCCATCCACGGGTCGACGACCAGCACGACGACGATCGCCCCGGCCAGGACGGGGATGCCGGCTCGACGCCGTGACCTGCTCGCGCCGAGCAGCCCGATGAGGCCCATCGCTGCGGCCCGCACGACGCTCGGCTCGGGCCGGGCCAGGATGACGAAGCCGACGATCGCGAGCGCGACGACGACGGGGCGCCACCGGCGCCTCACACCCAGCAGGACGCACAGCCCGAGGACCATGCCACCGACGACGGCGATGTTGGACCCCGAGACTGCCGTCAAGTGCGTCATGCCGGTGGCGCGCATCGCCTCGGTAAGGTCCGGCGGGGTGCGGGTGGTGTCACCGATGACGAGCCCGGGCAGCAGGCCCCGCGCGTCGGCCGGCGTGGGGTCCACCGCGCGCCGCAGCCCCGCCCTCAGGTGCTCGGCGACGCGGGCCACCGGACCGGCCGGCTCCACGACGACGATTTCGGAGGCCCGGAGCACCGCCACGTCGGCGGCACCGGGCTGGGGCGGCCCGAGCCGGCCACGGAACCGCACGCGGTCGTGCCACCGCAGGTCGAGGAGCGCGTCGTCACCGCGCACCGCCACCGGGGCGTGGGCAGCGGTGGTCCGCCCCCTGCCCGTCACCTCGTGGGCCGAGGCGCGGAGCATGACGACCGGCTCCCGGCCGCCCTGCGCTTGGGGCGTGTAGGGGTCGGAGGTCACCGTCGCCTCGAGGGTCACCACCGCTCGGGCGAGGGTGAGGGCGTCGAGGTCACCGGTGGCGCGTAGGGCGTGCTGCCCACTGCCCGCCACCTGGAGCAGCAGGACCACGCCGAGCACGAGCAGCAGGCCGCGCCACCACCGGCGGCGGCGCACGGCGGTCACCGATGAGCCCACGGCGACGGCCAGCGCAAGGACGGCACAGAGCACCCATCGCGGCACCTCCGCCCAGGTGAGTGTGGTCGCAAGCAGCGCCCAGCCGACCAGCGCCGGGACGAGCATGCGGACGTCGGTGCGGTGCACGACCTCGCGCCGCCACTCCTCACCGGCGACCCGCTCGCTCACAGGGTGACCTTGGGCGTGAGCTGTGAGAGGAGCTTGTCACCGATGCCGCTCACCTCACCGAGCTCCTCGACGCTGGTGAACCGGCCGTGCTCGGTGCGCCAGTCGAGGATTCGCTGGGCCAGCACGGGGCCGACCCCCGGGAGGGTGTCGAGCGCGGACAGGTCCGCCGAGTTGAGCGCCACCAGGCCACCGGCACCAGCACCCCCGCCGCCGACACCGGTCGCCCCACCCGCCGACCCCGCACCGGCACCCGGGCCGCCGACCGATGCCCCCGGCCGGGCGGGCTCCCCGGGTCGAGGGACGTGGACCTGCTCGCCGTCGAGGACGAGCCGGGCGAGGTTGACCGCCGACAGGTCCGCCCCTCGCGTGGCGCCACCGGCGGCCCGGACCGCGTCGGCGATCCGGGCTCCCGGCGACAGGCGGTAGACGCCCGCCGACGCCACCTGACCGACGACGTGCACGACGACGACACCGGCCGGGCCGGTGGGGACGGGCGCAGCAGTGGCCCCAGCGGTCGGGGACGCAGCAGCGGACGGCGCCCCACCCGTCGCCGAGACACCCGGAGCAGCGCGAGACAGCGTCGCCGTCCCCCGGCTGACACCGCTCGGTGCAGCGGTGCCCCTGTCGCCTCCCGTGACGGGCTCCCCACCCGACCCGGCGAGCCAGACCCGGACCCCGAACACCGCGGCCACGAGGACGACGACGGCCAGCACCGCCAGGCCCGCGGACCGGGTGGGCGCCCACCGGGCGCCACGCAGGCTGGTCGGGAGCTCGAGCACCGGACCGCGCGCCAGCTCGATGGGACGGTGCCGTCCGCGCCCCTCGTCAGGACCCGGTCCGTCCGCTGCCGACCGGGCGGCGAGCTCGTCCGGTCCCGCCCGAGGGCGCTCGGCACCCGCGCGCACCCGCGCGAGAGCGCGAGGTGAGACGGGCTCGGGGTGGCGGCGCAACGGCATACGGCGACGCTAGGAAGTCCCGGACCCCTCCCCAAGCCGGCGGTGGGCATCTGTGGACGACCGCCCCGGCGTCGTCGGCATGTGGACGGCCGTCAGCCCCGGAGCCGACCCACCCAGGCGAGGATGTTGCGCCGGTGCCGGGCCAGCACGAGCAGCGACAACAGCGTCACCCACACCCCCACGCCCCGGCCCACGGTGTGCTCCGCCCGCACGGTGAGCACGACCCCGAGCGTGACGAGCGCCGTCGTCGCGAGGACCGACGCGTCACCGAGCCGCTTGACGAACGGCAGCGCGAGGAGGAACACGACCAGTCCGGCCAGCGCCACCCAGGGCGCCACCGCGAGCATCGCACCGAGCGAGGTCGCCACGCCCTTGCCCCCGCGACCGGCGAGGTAGGGACTGTAGATGTGCCCGAGGACGCAGGCGGCGCCCCCGACCAGCGCGAGCCACGTCCCGAGCGTCAGCTGCACGACAAGCGTGGGAACGAGGCCCTTGAGGACGTCGAGGACGCCCACGGCGATGCCCCACTTCCGGCCCAGCACGCGACCCAGGTTGGTGGCGCCCGGGTTGCCCGAACCCACCGTGGCGACGTCCACGCCCTGGCTGCGCCCCACGGCGGTGGCGGGGTTGACGCCGCCGATGGCGAAGCAGACGACCGCGACGAGCGCCGCCGCGATGACGGTGCCGGTGCCGGAGGTCGAGAGGGTCACGGAGTCGGCCGGGTCAGACCTGCGGGCTCACCGCGATGGCGAGGGTCCCCGGCCCGACGTGCGCGCCGACGACCGCGCCCAGCTCCACCACCGAGAGGTCGGCCAGCCCGTGGACGCGGGGACGCAGCCGCTCCGCGAGCCTGTCGGCCCGTTCGGCCGAGTCGAGGTGGTGCACGGCGATGTCGACCGACTCCGCACCGGATGCCGTGGCCGCCTCGACGGCGAGGTCCTCCAGTCGCGAGATCGCACGCGACGACGTCCGCACCCGCTCCAGCGGCACGATCGACCCCTCGGTGAGCCCGAGGATCGGCTTGATGGCCAGCGCCGACCCGAGCAGCGCGTTGGCCTTGCCGATCCGGCCGCCACGGCGCAGGTGCTCCAGCGTGTCGACGTAGAACACGACCGTCGCCGCCTCGCACCGCCGGCGCACCACCTCGGCGACGTCCTGGACCGACGCGCCGCCGGCGGCGACCTCGGCACCGGCGAGGACGGCATACCCCATCGCCATGCCCATCGAGCGGCTGTCGACGACGGTGACCGGCACCGGCGCGTGCTGCGCGGCGAGCTGGGCCGACCCGATGGTGCTCGACATGTCGGCCGAGATGTGCACCGAGACGATCGCGTCGGCGCCGCCCTCGGCGAGCCCGCGGTAGACGTCGAGGAACGCCTGCGGCGCCGGGCGCGAGGTCGACACCGGACGGAACGAGCGCAGCGCCTCGGCCACCTCACCGGCACCGATGTCCACGCCCTCGCGCCGGTCCTGCCCACCGACGACGACGTGCAGGGGCACCACCCCGATGCCGCGCGCCGTGACGAGCTCGGGAGAGAGGTATGCCGTGGAGTCGGTGACGAGAGCGGTGGCCACAGCCCGAGGCTAGTGCTCCACCGGCCCCGCCGTGGTCACCACGGCAGGTCGGTGACGGTGCCCCGCCGGTCGTCGGTCGGAACCCAGCCGCGACCCTCGACCCGGCCATAGGCGACACCGGGTCCGCCGCCGGCGAGTGAGGCGACGGCGGAGAGCAGCCGGTCGACGTGCTCCTCGGTCGTCGCGAGGCCGGCACTGACCCGCACCGCCGTGTCGACGTCCTCGTCCGCGAGCAGGCTGTCCACGAGCAGGTGGGCGCAGAACTTGCCGTCGCGCACCCCGATGCCGTGCTCTGCGGACAGCGCGGCCGAGACGAGCGAGGACTCGAGCCCGTCCACCGTGAAGGTCACCACCGGCGCGCGGTCGGACGCGTCGCCGAAGATGCTCCAGGTCTCGACACCCTCGATCGCCCGGAGGCCGTCGACGAGCCGAGAGGTGAGGTGGGCCTCGTGCGCCTCGAGGGCGCCGCGGTGCTCGCGGATCGCGGCGCACGCCGCGGCGAGGGCGACGGCACCGATGACGTTGGGGGTGCCGCCCTCGTGGCGGGCCGGCCCGGTCTGCCACGTGACCGAGAGCGGGTCGACGCGCGCGGTCGCGCCGCCGCCGGCGAGGTGCGGCGGCGCCGCGTCGAGCCAGTCGGCGCGACCGACGAGCGCACCGGCGCCGTAGGGCGCATAGATCTTGTGACCGCTGAAGGCGACGTAGTCGACGCCGAGGGTGTCCAGGTCGACCCGGCGGTGCCCGACGAGCTGGGCCGCGTCGAGGGCCACCCGCGCGCCGTGGCTGCGGGCGATCTCGGAGAGACGCTCGACCGGCCAGTACTCCCCGGTGACGTTGGAGGCACCGTTGAGGACGACGAGGGTGCGGCTGCCCCGGCTGCGCGCCAGTGCCTCGGTGAGGAGCACCTCGGCGTCGGTGTGGGTCAGCGGGACGGGCAGCCGGGTGGTGTTCTTCGGCTCCCACGGCAGGAGGGTGGCGTGGTGCTCGCTGGCGAAGACGACGACCCGGGTGCGGCGCGGCACGGCGCGGGCGAGGAGGCTGAACGAGTCGGTGGTGTTGCGGGTGAAGACGACCTCGTCGCCCTCGCGGGCGCCGACGAATCGGGCGACCTCCTCGCGGGCGGCCTCGTAGTAGTGGCTCGACACCTGGCTGGCCCACCCCTGCCCCCGGTGGACGCTGGAGTATGTCGCGGTGGCCCTGGCGACTGCGGCGACGACGCTCGCGAGGGCCGGAGTCGAGGCGCCGTGGTCGAAGTTGGCGTACTCGACGACCGTGCCGTGGCAGGTCGGCACCTGCGGGGGCGCGACGACGGCGGGGACCGGCCCCGGCTCGGCGACGACCCGGTCGGGCGAGGGCACCGACCGCAGCCACGTGCGTCGGCGCTCGGGGGTCGCGGTGTGCGGTATCGAGCTGGCGATGGACATCTGCTGCTCCCTGGAGAGTCGATGGACCCTCGAGGTGCTCGGGAGTCCGCGCTTGCCGGCTGCGTTGCTGCAGCCGACCAGGTCGTCACCCGGAGCACCCCACCGCGGAGGAGGGTTGCCGACCAGCAAGCCGGGGCTGAACACTGGTACTCGTGACCTTGGGTCAGGAGGATATGCCGGTCCGCCCAGTCCTCGGGACCTCCTGTCCACTAGCCGAGACGGGAGCGGGCCCGACACCCAGTCGCTCGGCCAGCCTCAGCGCGTCGTAGGGCGCGTGCACCTTGATGTCGTTGTCGAAGTAGACGAAGACGTCGAGCCCTGCTGACGACCAGTCCCGGATGCGGTCGGCCCACCGGTCCAGCGAGGCGTCGCTGTAGCCGCTGGCGTAGAGCTCCTCATCGCCGTGCAGCCGCACGTAGACGAGGTCGCTCGTGACGTCGTCGAGCATCGGCCACGTCCCGGCGGAGTCGGCGACGACGAGCCCGATGTCGTGCGCGCGCAGCAGCTCGGCCAGCGCCGGTGTCCGGAAGGTCTCGTGCCGCACCTCCAGCACGTGCCGCAGCGGCACGTCGACCGGCGCTGAGGTGTCCGGGGTGCCCTTGAGCCGCTCGGGCTCGTGCCGGCTCGACGCCCACTGCGCGGCGGCAGCAGCACTGCGGGGCAGGAGGTCGAAGAACGCCGAGAGCCGGTCGGGGTGGAAGCCGAGGTTCGGCGGGAGCTGCCAGAGGAACGGCCCCAGCCGGTGCCCCAGCGTCAGCACCCCGGAGGCGTAGAAGTTCGCCAGCGGCACCTCGACGTCGGAGAGCTTCTTCATGTGGGTCACGAAGCGCGGACCCTTGACGGCGAAGAGGAAGTCGTCGGGGACGGCCTGCGCCCAGGCCTTCCAGCTCGAGGCGCGCTGCAGGGAGTAGAACGAGCCGTTGACCTCGACCGACGACATCCGCTCCGCGGCGTACTCCAGCTCACGCCGCTGGGGCAGCCCCTTCGGGTAGAAGACCCCGCGCCACGGCGCGTACCGCCAGCCGGAGATGCCGATCCGGATCATGCCCCGATCCTGCCCGAACGCCAGCCTCGTGTGCCCCAGCGCGACCCAGAGGTCGCGCTGGGGCACACGAGGTGAGGGTCAGAGCGGGACGACGTTGACGAGCTTGGGGGCTCGCACGATGACGGTGCGCACTCCCCCGGCGGTCGCCTCGAGCACCTTGGGCAGCTTCAGCGCCTTCTCGCGCAGCTCGTCCTCGCCGATGTCCGCGGGCACCTCGATGCGGTCGCGGACCTTGCCCCTGATCTGCACGACGCAGGTGACCGACTCCTCCACCAGCAGCGCCGGGTCGGCGACGGGGAACGGCGCGTGCGTCAGCGACTCCGGGTGACCCAGCCGCGACCACAGCTCCTCGGCGATGTGCGGCGCCAGCGGCGCCACCATGAGGACGAGCGGCTCGACGGCCGCACGAGGCGCGCTGCCCAGCTTGGTGAGGGCGTTGTTGAGCTCGATGAGGCGGGCGATCGCCGTGTTGAACCCGAGCTCGTCGTAGTCGCGCCGGACCGCGTCGATGGTGCGGTGGAGCACGCGCGCCGTCGCGTCGTCGAGCGGTCCGTCGCCGACCCGCAGCTCCCCGGTCTCCTCGTCGACCACGTTGCGCCACAGGCGTTGCAGGAACCGCTGCGAGCCGACGATGGCCCGGGTGTCCCACGGCTTGCTCTGCTCCAGCGGGCCGAGACCCATCTCGTAGAGCCGCAGCGTGTCGGCGCCGTACGCGGCATACATGTCGTCGGGCGAGACCATGTTCTTGAGCGACTTGCCGATCTTGCCGAACTCGCGGGTGACCGGCTGGTCGTTCCAGGTGAAGGCGGGGTGGCCGTCGTCGCCAGTGACCTCCCGGACCTCGCTCGCCTCGACGTACTGGCCGCGCGAGTCGGTGAAGGCGGGCGCCTGGATGTAGCCCTGCGCGAAGTACGTCCGGAACGGCTCCTCGCTCGAGACGTGCCCGAGGTCGAAGAGCACCTTGTGCCAGAAGCGGGCGTAGAGCAGGTGAAGGACGGCGTGCTCGACGCCGCCGATGTAGAGGTCGACACCGCCCGGGTCCCGCGAGCCGGCCGGAGCCCCGTCGACGGGCCTGTCCCGCGGGCCGATCCAGTACTCCTCGGTCTCCGCGGAGACGAGCTCCTCACGGTTCTCGGGGTCGAGGTAGCGCAGGTAGTACCAGCACGACCCGGCCCAGTTGGGCATCGTGTTGGTCTCGCGGCGGTAGCGCTGCACGCCCCGGCCGTCGTCGAGGTCGAGGTCGACGTCGACCCACTCCGACACGCGGCCCAACGGCGGCTCCGGTGAGCTTTGCGCGTCCTCGGGGTCGAAGGTGCGCGGGCTGTAGTCCGGCACGTCCGGCAGCTCGACCGGCAGCATCGACTCGGGCACTGCGTGCGCGACCCCGTCGGTGTCGAACACGATGGGGAACGGCTCGCCCCAGTAGCGCTGGCGAGAGAACAGCCAGTCGCGCAGCTTGTAGCTGATCGTCGCCTCGCCGTGCCCGTGCTCGACGAGCCAGTCGATCATCGTCGCCCTCGCCTGCGCGACGGCCATCCCGTCGAGGTCCAGCGAGTCGTTGGCGGAGTTGATCGCCGGGCCGTCGCCGGTGAACGCCTCGTCCTCCGGGTGGCCCTCGGTGGGCTGGACCGTGCGGATGATGGGCAGCTCGAACGCGGTCGCGAAGTCCCAGTCGCGCTCGTCCTGGCCGGGCACCGCCATGATCGCGCCGGTGCCGTAGCCCATGAGGACGTAGTCCGCCACGAAGACCGGCAGCAGGGCGCCCGTGGCGGGGTTGGTGGCGTGGGCGCCGGTGAAGACCCCGGTCTTGTCCTTGCCCTCGGTCTGCCGCTCGACGTCGCTGCGGCGCGAGGCCGCCCGGCGGTATGCCGTGATGGCCGCCTGCGGGGTCGGCTCGCCACCGGTCCAGGCCGGGTTCGTGCCCTCGGGCCACTCCCCCTCCGGCACGAGCAGGTCGACGAGCGGGTGCTCGGGCGCCAGCACCATGAAGGTCGCCCCGAACAGCGTGTCCGGGCGGGTCGTGAAGACCTCGATCGGGTCGACGGTGTCCTCTGCGCCGACGATCGGGAACGAGACGCGCGCACCCTCACTGCGACCGATCCAGTTGCGCTGCATCGCCTTGACCTTGGCGGGCCACTCGACGCGGTCGAGGTCGTCGGCCAGCCGGTCGGAGTAGTCGGTGATCCGCATCATCCACTGGCGCAGGTTGCGCTTGAAGACGGGGAAGTTGCCCCTCTCGGAGCGGCCGTCGTTGGTGACCTCCTCGTTGGAGAGCACCGTCCCCAGGCCGGGGCACCAGTTGACCGGCGCCTCGGAGGCGTAGGCGAGGCGGTGGCTGTCGAGAATGTCGGCACGCTCGACGTCACTGAGGTCGGACCAGCCGCGACCGTCGTCGGCGGGCAGCGGCCGCCTCCCCGAGGCATACTCGGCGACGAGCTCGCTGACCGGGCGGGCCCGGCCCACTCCCCCGGCGCGACCCGGCGCCTCCGGGTCGTACCAGCTGTCGAAGATCTTGAGGAAGATCCACTGGGTCCAGCGGTAGTAGTCGGGGTCCATCGTCTCGATCGACCGGCGGTTGTCCAGCCCCAGCCCGAGCCGGCGCAGCTGGCGGGCCATGATGACGATGTTGGCCTCGGTGGTGACCCGCGGGTGCTGGCCGGTCTGGACGGCATACTGCTCGGCCGGCAGGCCGAAGGCGTCGTAGCCCAGGCAGTGCAGGACGTTCTTGCCGAGCATCCGGTGGTAGCGCGAGAAGACGTCGGTGGCGATGTAGCCGAGCGGGTGCCCGACGTGGAGCCCGGCGCCGCTCGGGTAGGGGAACATGTCGAGCGCGAGCAGGTGGCCCGAGAAGGAGGCGACCGCCTCCGGGTCGGCGAACGGTCCGGAGGGGTTGGGCGCGTCGAAGGCGCCACTGGCCTCCCAGCGGTCCTGCCAGGCCAGCTCGATCCGGTCGGCCAGCTCTGCGGTGTAGCGGTGCGCCGTCTCGCTCATCTCATCCTTGCCTTCTCGGTGTCTTCTCAGACGTGGCTGCCCACAAAAAAGCCCCTCGCGCAGGAGGGGTTCGCCGCGGTGACGTCCGGGGTGGAGCGTCAGCGCGGCTGTCGAAGGAGCAGCCGGTGTGCCATGGCTGCAGACTATCGCAGCGTGTGGGCACCCCTCCGCGCACATGAATCAGGGCCGGTGGGGTATCCGCTCTCGCACCCACCACCGCACCTCGGGAGAGACATGTTCGACGTCGTCGTCATCGGCGCCGGTCCGGCCGGCCTGCAGGCCGCGCAGACCCTCGGCCGGATGCACCGCCCGACCCTCCTGCTCGACTCCGGCTCCTACCGCAACGCCCCCGTGGACGCCGTCCACAACGTCCTCACCGCCGACGGGCGCCCCCCGGCCCGGCTGCGGGAGCTGGCCCGCCAGGAGCTGCGTGCCTACCGCGACGTCCAGGTGTCCGACACGGCCGCCCTGGTCGTCGACAGGCACGGAGGCGACGGCTTCTCCGTGCGCCTGGCCGACGGCTCCTCCGCGCCGACGCGCGCCGTGCTGCTGGCGACCGGGCTGCGTGACCTCCTGCCTGACGTGCCGGGGATGGCAGAGCAGTGGGGCCGCACGGTCTTCATGTGCCCGTTCTGCCACGGGCACGAGCTGCACGGCCGACGCGTCGTCGTCGAGGAGAACCCCGCGGCCCGCGACCTCGTCGCGATGTTCGAGCCGATCGCGCGCAGTGTCGACGTCGTCCCGACCGTGACCGCCCTCGCGAAGCGCCCCGACGGGCTGCACGTCTCGTCCGGGCGCAGCACCGTCGTGGTCGACGGGCTCTTCGTGCACGTCGAGGCCGAGCAGGCGGCACCGTTCGCGGCGCAGCTCGGGTTGGAGATGCGGGACACCGGCTGCATCGCCGTCGACTCGCACGGCCGGACCAGCGTGCCCGGCATCTTCGCTGCCGGTGACCTCGCGCAGGCGGACGACATGACGGCCCCCGTGCACTCGGTCCTGGCAGCGGCGTATGCCGGCCAGCTCGCTGCGACGTCCGCGCTCCAGCACGTGCTCCACCGGAGGGACGTGCGGGTCACCTCCTGAGGCGTGGCGTCAGTGGTGGTACTGGTGGACGACCGCGTGGCCCTTGCCGCGGGCGAGGAGCCAGCGGTTCACCGGCACGGTGAGCACGAAGGCCACTGCGAGCGCCACGGCGAGCGCGCCCCAGAAGACCCAGGAGTCCAGTCCCGCCTCCATCGCGCCCGGGACGACGAGCATGATCGCGTTGTCGACGACCTCCATGACGGTGATCGAGATCGTGTCCGCGGCGAAGGTCACGCCGAGCGCCGTGGCGAGAGGCACGCCCGCGCGCAGGACGGGGGTGAGGGTGAGGGCGTAGCCGAAGAAGAAGGCCAGTGCCACGGCGAGGGCGATCGTCGCCATGGTCGAGAGCCCGAGGGCGGTGCCGATGACGAGACCGAGGACCTCGCCGATGGCGCAGCCGGTGAGGCAGTGCAGAGTCGCGCTGACGGCCTGGGGCCACAGTCCGCGATCCGCCGGTGCCGAGTCGTGGGTGGTGTGCTGGGCATGTGTCGAGTGGTCCATGATGCCGACAACGATACCCCTAGGGGGTATATTCCGGCAAGGCCACCGGCTGTCCTCCACGGCCAGCCGGCCGACGGTCAGAGGCGCTCGCGCAGCCAGGCAAAGTCCGCCTGGTGCTCCTCGGCGCCCCCGGGCGTCTCGCACACCACCGGGGCGCCGGCGGAGCGCACCACCCCGGCGAGGAGGTCGGGGTCGATCCGGCCGGCTCCGAAGTTCGCGTGCCGGTCGGCGCCGGAGTCGAAGGCGTCCCGGCTGTCGTTGCAGTGCACGAGGTCGATCCGGCCGGTGATGGCGAGGACGTCGTCGACGACGGTCTCGAGGCTGTTGCCACCGGCGTGGGCGTGGCACGTGTCGAGGCAGAACCCGACCCGGTCGGCCTGCGACGCGGAGCCGATGGCGTGCCACACCCGCGCGATCCGCTCGAGGTAGCGGGCCATGGCGTTGTCACCGCCGGCGGTGTTCTCGAGCAGGAGGGGCAGCGTGAGGTCGGTGGCCTCGACCGCCTTGCGCCAGTTGTCGAAGCCGACCTCCGGGTCGTCCGTCTTCCCGACGTGGCCACCGTGGACGATGAGGCCCTTGGCGCCGATCTCGGTCGCCGCGGTGACGTGCTGCTGGAGCAGCTTGCGCGAGGGGATGCGGATGCGGTTGTTCGTCGTCGCGACGTTGATGACGTAGGGCGCGTGGACGTAAAGGTCGACGCCCGCAGCCTCGGCGTCGGCGCGCAGCGCGGCCGCCCCACCGGCATACCTGATCTCCGGGCCCTTGTAGCCCTGGGGGTCGCCGAGGAAGAACTGCACCAACGTCGTGCCACGGGCGGCGGCCTCCGCCAGCGGGTCGGTCTGGTCGACGTGGGCACCGATCGTCAGGGTCATGCGCCCCAGTCTAGGAAGCCGGGGTGTCAGCGCCTGGTGCGGCGCCGGACCGCGCGGGAGCACGCCCCGCGAGCTCGAGCGTGCCGTCGTCGACGCGACGGGTCGACATGAGCCGCCGGTCGTGGAAGTAGTTCTGCCGCACCGTCCACGGTGCCTTCGTGCCCTGGCGTGGCAGCAGGTGACGTGAGCGCCGGACGTAGCCGGAGGTCAGCTCGAACGGCGGCTCCCCCTCCTCGATGTCCGCGTCGAGGCGTGGTGTCGCCGTCGCCGCGCCGGCTGCCGCCATCCGGTGGAGCACGGCGCACACGAAGCGCGAGGACAGGTCGGCCCGCAGCGTCCACGAGTTGTTGGTGTAGCCCAAGCACACCGCGAGGTTGGGCACCCCGTCGAACATCACGCCCTTGTAGAAGAAGCGCTCGTGGGGTGCGAAGGCTGCCCCGTCCACGCTGAGGCGGATGCCGCCGGCCACCTCGATGCGCAGCCCCGTCGCGGTGACGATCGCGTCCGCCCGGAGCTCCCCTCCCCCGCCCAGCCGGATCCCGGTCGGAGTGAAGCGGTCCACGGTGTCGGTGACGACCGACGCGTCACCCGAGTCGATCGCGGCGAAGAGGTCGCCATCCGGCACGATGCACAGGCGCTGGTCCCACGGTGCGTAGGCCGGCGTGAAGTGCTCTCGCACGACCTCCTCGCCCACGAGGCCGGCGTTCACCCGGGCGATCCCTCGCCGGACCGCGTCCGGGAAGCGGCGGCTGACCTCGTAGAGGGCGACGTTGGTGAGCAGGTTCTTGGCGCGGACGGTCCGGTGCGCGGCGCCCGTCGGCAGCGCTCGCAGCAGCGCGCCGCCCAGCCGGTCGGTGCCCGAGCGGGACAGGACGTAGCCGGGGGTGCGCTGCAGCATCGTCACGTGCGCGGCCCCGTCATCCACGAGGGCAGGCACAAGGGTCACCGCCGTCGCCCCCGAGCCGATGACGACGATGCGCTTCCCGGCGGGGTCGAACGTGTCGGGCCAGTCCTGGGGGTGGATGACCGGGCCCCGGTAGTCGTCCCGTCCCGGGAAGTCGACGACGTGCCCTCCCTCGTAGGAGAAGTAGCCCGTGCAGAGGTAGAGGAAGGCCGCCGTGTGCTCCACCCGGCCGTCCGCCGTCTCGGCCGTGACGGTCCACCGGCCGGTGTCGCTCGAGAAGTCCGCCTCGACGACGCGCTGCCCGTGGTGGATCTGCTCCTCGACCCCGAGCTCGCGCGCCGTGTCGCGGATGTAGTCCCGGATCCGCGGCCCCGAGGCGAGCACGTCGGGCTCGGTCCACGGCCGGAACTGGTACGTGAAGGTGAAGACGTCGGAGTCCGACCGCACCCCGGGGTAGCGGAAGAGGTCCCACGTGCCTCCCACGGCCGCACGCGCCTCGAGGACGGCGAACGTCCGGTCGGGGCAGAGCTCGACGAGCCGGCAGGCGGCGCCGACGCCGGAGAGGCCGGCGCCGACGACGAGGACGTCGACGTCGAGGGGGTCATGGGATGGCTCCACGGGGAGGTGGGGGCGGACCCCTTCATCAGACCACGGGCGCGCTCGGGCTCCGGCGACGTGGGCCCGCGTCCAGGTCACCCACATCCGCCCGTGCGAGCATGACCCCTCCATGACGACGACCGGGGACCCTGCGTGCTGATCTTCGCCCTCATCGCCCTGACCGTGATCGGGCTCCTCACCTTCTGGCTGCACCGTCGCCTCGTCGCGGCGCCCCGGTGGTCGACACGCTGGAGGTATGCCGGCAGCGCCCTTCTCGTCGTGCTCACCGCCCTCGCCGTGCTCGCGATCGCCGGCGGTCTGCGCTGGGGCACCGCCGACGACACCCGCCCGGTGGCATGGCTGGCGCTCACCTGGCTCGTCGTCGCGATGTACCTCCTCCTCGTCCTCGCCGCCGCGCAGCTCGTCGCCCTCGTCGTCTGGCTCGTGACTCCCCGCGAGCGCCGGCCGGGCCGGCTGCGGTCGTTCAACCGGGCCACCGCCGTGGTCGCCCTCGTCGCGGCACTGGGCACGACGGCATACGGCGTGGTGGAGGCGGCAGAGCCGGAGCTCACCCGCACGACCCACACGTCCGCAGCGCTCCCGGCCGCCTTCGACGGGACGACCGTCGCCCTCGTCACCGACCTGCACGCCGGTGTCGTCCACGGCGCCGACTTCGCGCAGCGGGTCGTCGACCGGGTCAACGCCGCGACCCCGGACCTCGTCATCCTCTCCGGTGACGTCGTCGACGCCCCCTTCGAGCGGCACCGCGCCGAGATCGCACCGCTGGCCGACCTCGACGCGCCCCTGGGCGTCTTCGCCGTGACGGGCAACCACGAGATGTACACCGGCTCCACCGCCGAGTGGCTGGCGGAGTGGGAGCGACTGGGCATCACCGTCCTCGCGAACTCCTCGCAGGTCCTCACCGTCGGCGGGGAGTCGATCCGGCTGGCGGGGGTCCATGACCGCGAGGGAACGGGTGCGTTCGCCCCCGAGCCCGAGCGGGCGCTCGCCGGCACCGAGGACGGCTTCACCCTCTACCTGGCGCACCAGCCGCTCATGGCCACGGACTCGGCCGACCGGGGCGTGGACCTCCAGCTGTCCGGCCACACGCACGGTGGCCAGGTGTGGCCCGGCGAGTTGATCGTGCCGCTCCAGCAGCCCATGGTGGAGGGGTATGCCGTCGTCGACGGTGTGCCCGTCATCACGAGTCGCGGTGCCGGCAGCTGGGGTCCACCCGTGCGCGTCGCCGCGCCTCCCGAGATCCCGGTCATCACGCTGAGGAGAGGCTGAGATGGCGCCCGACCCGACCGCTCTCGGTGCCGCCCGCTACCGCTCCGTCGTCCGGCCGCACCGGGCGCTCGTCCTCCTCGGGGCGCTCGTGGCCGGTGCCGGCGTCGTCAGCGGCCTGCTCGTGGCGAGCCTCGGCGGGTGGGCGGTCGCCCTCGGAGCAGTCCTGCTCGTGGGGCTCGTCGGGCTGGCATGGCTCGTCGCCCGCGGTCCCGTCACCGTGACCGTCACCGACCGCGCCATCCGCGTGGCCTATCCCCTCGCCCCGCGCACCATCGCCATCGAGGACGTCACCGACGTCGGCGCGGGCGACCACGTCGACGGGGTCGGCTGGGGCTGGGGCCTGCGCTGGGAGGGTCGCGGCAAGTGGGCCTACCGCGTCGGCGGGCCGATGGCCACCGTCGTGCACCGCCGTGGCCGGCTCGGGCTCAGCGTCGAGGACCCGCACGAGTTCGTCGAGGCCGTCGTCGCCGCCCGTCAGGGACTGGTGTGAGCGAGCCGGGAGTCGTGGTCGGGGACGACGGGCTGGCCCGGCCGGCCTGGGCGTCGGTCGACCCGATGCTGCGCGACTACTACGACACCGAGTGGGGCATGCCGGTCCGCGACGAGCGAGGCGTGTTCGAGAGGCTGTCGCTCGAGGCCTTCCAGTCCGGGCTGTCGTGGGCCACGATCCTGCGCAAGCGCCCGGCGTTCCGTGCCGCGTTCGCGGACTTCTCCCCCGATGCCGTGGCTGCGTTCGGCGAGGACGACGTCGCCCGCCTCATGGCAGACGCGGGCATCGTGCGCAACCGGGCCAAGGTGCACGCGACGATCCAGAACGCCGAGGCCACGCTGGGACTGCGCAAGGACCCCGACGGCGACCTCGCGGCATACGTGTGGTCGTTCCGGCCTGCCACCACACCCACGCCGCGGACGTACGCCGACGTGCCGACGACGTCGCCGGAGTCGCTCGCGCTGTCGAAGGGGTTGAAGCGCAAGGGTTTCACCTTCGTCGGGCCGACGACGATGTATGCGCTCATGGAGGCGATCGGCATCGTCGACACCCACCTCGTCGGCTCCCACCGGCGCGGCACCTCGGGCGTCTGGACCCAGTAGCGGCGGCTCAGAAGTAGTCGCGGATGTGCAGCGGGCGGCCCAGTCCGAGCGCGTCCCACAGGTCCTCGTCACCGCCGCGCGTCCGGGCCAGGCCCTCGGCGACGATCCGGCCGTGTGGCAGTGCGCCACTCCAGAGCAGGGCGAGCCCCCGCGGGGAGAAGGCCGTCGTGGCCTCCCCGTCGGTCGGCTCACAGCGCACCTCCCCCCCGTCGACGTCGAGGCGGTAGGTGCCGTCGGTGCCGCCGTGCACGTCCCCCACGACCGAGAAGACGAGCGAGCCGGTGACGCCGGAGGCCGGACGGACGGCACCGAAGGCAGCGGGGACGTCGAGGAGGCGCAGCATGTAGGGCGAGCGCTCCACCGGGCTCGTGGCCGTCACGGGGAGCGCGAGCTCCAGCTCGGCGGTCCCGCTCGACTCCAGGTGCGTCGTCGGCGTCACCGCCGCGAAGCTCCCGAGGGTCGACAGGAGCGCGTCGCGGGCTGCCCCGGTGCTCCAGACGAGGTCCTCGGCGGCGATCCTGGCATCGGGTCCGTAGCCCGGCCCCCGGCGCCACGACAGGAACCCCTGGACGGTGTCGTCGGCGTCGACGGCGAGGGTGACGCCGGTGAAGCCGCCGAGCCACTCGGCCGCGTCCGCCGGGAACATCACCCCGTCGCGGGTGAGCGGCCCGTTGCGCTGGGCGCCCCAGCGGTCGTAGCACCGCCGCACCGCGTCGAAGTCGCCCTCCGTCGCCCTCCGGGTGCGTATGCCGTCCGCCCGCCCGAGCCGCTGCAGTGCGGCCGTCGGCACGGAGACGGTGGTCAGCTCGGCGACGAGCTCGTAGCCGAAGCGGCGGTAGATGCCGGGCGCGGTCGGGAAGAGCGTGGAGATCGCCGCACCCTGGCGGCGGGCCTCCGCGAGGATCTCGTCCATGAGGGGCGAGAGCAGCCCCTCGCCACGTCGCTCGGCCGCCACCGTGACCCCGGCGATCCCGAAGGTCGGCACCCGGCTCCCGTGGAACCAGCTGTCGTAGGGCCGGCCGTTGAGCTTGGCCACCAGGATGCCGGCGTCGTCGTCGTCGTCGAAGGTGCCGAGCGCGACGACCCCCTCGGGCGGCCAGGTGCGCGCCGGCTGGTCGGCGTCGGCCGGCCCAGATGGCGTGGCGGACGGCGGTCGCTCGCCGAAGGCCTCGGCACCCAGCCTCACGCTCGCCTTCTCGTCGTCCGGTCCGAGCCGTCGCGTCGTCATGGCGCCATCGTGCCAGCGCACCCCCTGCGCGGCCGGCCGCCGAGCCGTCGGGCGAATGCGCGAACCGAGGGCGAATGGGCGCCGCGGACAGGGGTATCGGGGCCTCATGAAGACCAAGGACAGGCCCGAACGTCAGATCGACCGGCTCGTGCGCGGGCTCGGCGTGGCCAGCGCCGGGCTGGGACTGCCGATGGTGCTCCGCCCCTCCGGGGTGGCCCGGGTGGCGGGCGTGGACGACATCGCCACGGCGCCGGCCCTCATACGCGGGGTGGGGGTGCGCGAGCTCGGGCATGCCGGACTGCTGCTCCTGGGCCCCCGCCGGTCGGTGTGGACGAGGGTGGTCGGCGACGCCATGGACCTCGCGCTCATGGGGCACGCCCTGCGGTCCCGCTCGGGCGACCGGCTGGGACGGCTGTCCCTCGCGACCCTCGCGGTGGCCGGCATCACCGCGCTCGACGTCCGCGCGGCCCTGCGCACCCGGGGTTCGCAGCACGGCGCCGGCCGGCCGGGCCCGCTCGCGCTGAGGGCCAGCACGACGGTGAACCGGCCTCCCGACGAGGCGTACGCGTTCTGGCGGGAGCTGGACCGGCTCCCGTCGTTCATGGGGCACCTGGAGTCCGTGGTCGAGAACGACGACGGCACCAGCCACTGGGTGGCCCACGGCCCGGCGGGCAAGCAGGTCTCGTGGGACGCCGAGATCACGAGCGAGGAGCCCGGCCGTCGGCTGTCCTGGATGTCGCTCCCGGGCGCCGACGTCGAGAACTCCGGCACCGTCCACTTCGCGCCGGCCCCCGGCGACCGCGGCACCGAGGTGAGCGTCGTCCTGCACTACGACGTCCCGGGTGGGCTCCTCGGCCGCGCGGTGGCGACGCTGTTCGGCGAGGAGCCGGAGCAGCAGGTCCGCGACGACCTGCGCCGCTTCAAGCAGGTGATCGAGACCGGTGAGGTCGTGCGGACCGAGATCCTCCCGCGCGGAACGGAGGCGAAGCGCCGGTTCCTCCAGGGCCCGGCCCGCGCCTCGAAGGTGGGGAGCTCCCGATGAGGGCCGTGGTCTGGGGCGGCCCCACCCGGGTGTCGGTCAAGGACGTGCCCGAGCCGCAGATCCTCGGCAGCCGCGACGCGATCGTCAGGGTGACCTCGACCGCCATCTGCGGCAGCGACCTCCACCTCTACGACGGCTACGTCCCCTCGGCGGTCCCGGGCGACATCTTCGGCCACGAGTTCATGGGCGAGGTCGTCGAGCTCGGCCCGGGCCTGTCCAACGGCCACGGCAACGCGAACCGCGACGGCGGGCTGCGGGTCGGCGACCGCGTCATCGTCCCGTTCCCCATCGCGTGCGGCGCCTGCCGCTCCTGCCAGCGTGGCCTGACGTCGCTCTGCGAGAACTCCAACCCCAACGCGGGTGAGGCCGAGAAGGTCATGGGCCACTCCCCGTCGGGGATCTTCGGCTACTCGCACATGCTCGGTGGCTACCCCGGGGGCCAGGCGGAGTACGTCCGTGTGCCCTTCGCCGACGTCGGCCCCTTCAAGGTCGACGACGACCTCACCGACGACCAGGTGCTCTTCCTCACCGACGTGCTGCCCACCGGCTGGATGGCTGCCGACCTGTGCGACATCGAGCCCGGCGACGTGGTCGCCGTGTGGGGCGCGGGCCCGGTGGGGCAGTTCGCCTGCCTCAGTGCCCAGATCATGGGGGCCGGCAAGGTCATCGTCATCGACCGGGTCCCCGAGCGACTCGCCATGGCGGAGGAGCACACCGGTGCCCACCCGCTGAACTACGAGGAGACGCCGGTCCTGCAGGAGCTGCGCGAGCTCACCGGTGGGCGCGGCCCTGACCGGGTCATCGACGCGGTGGGCATGGAGGCCCACACCGACCTCTCCCTCGTCCATGCCTACGACAAGGCCAAGCAGCTGACGAAGCTGTCCACCGAGAGGCCGCAGGCGCTGCGCGAGGCCATCCTGTCGGTGGCCAACGGCGGGACGGTCTCGATCGTCGGGGTCTACGGCGGCTTCGCCGACAAGTTCCCCCTCGGCTCGCTGATGAACCGCTCGGTCACCGTGCGCACGGGTCAGACGCACGTCCACCGCTACCTCAAGGACCTCTACGGCCGGATCCGCAGCGGCGAGATCGACCCCACGTTCATCATCAGCCACCACCTCCCGCTGGAGGACGCCCCCCGCGGCTACGACATCTTCAAGCACAAGGACGAGGAGTGCACCAAGGTGGTCCTCCAGCCCTGACCCGGGACCGTTCGGGGGTGGTGTGACGAGTCGCCTCCCCTCGGGGTCCCGACTCGTCACCCAACCCCCGACCGGTGACCTCACCTCCCGGGGCTGGCTGTGGGTGGGAGCCGGTGTGATCGCCCTGGGTCTCTACGGCTTCGTCGCCACGCTCCAGCCGGACGCGAACTTCGGACGCATCCTCGCGGCATACGGCGGGGTGTTCGTGGCCGGCTCGCTGCTGTGGGGCGTGGTCGCCGACGGCTTCCGCCCCGACCGCTGGGACATCGGCGGCGCACTGGTCTGCCTCGTCGGCGTCGCCGTCATCATGTACGCGCCCCGCGGCGCCTGACCGGCCGCTGGCGCCGGAACGACGAAGGACCGGACACGCGAGGTGTCCGGTCCTGTTCTGGGTGGAGCATAGGAGATTCGAACTCCTGACCTCTTCCATGCCATGGAAGCGCGCTACCAACTGCGCCAATGCCCCGAGTTGCCCCGGTGGGACGTCCCCCGAAGGCGACGGCGAAAGTCTACGACGGGCCCGACCGAGCGACCAAATCGGGGTCAGGCCACGCCGTCGTCACGTGCCGAAGCCGTTGCCGCCGACTGGTTCCAGGTCTGGATGCGCCAGCCGGCCCGGCCCTCGACGAGCTCGGCCCAGTGGCAGTTGCCCAGGCCACCGAGCGCGATCCACGCGGTCCGCTGGTCCAGGCCGACGAGGTCGGCGGCCAGCGCGCGGCCCGAGACGCCGTGCGTGGCGATGACCACGCACTCCCCCGCGTCGAGCTCGTCGAGCAGCGCGTCCACGCCGGAGCGGCACCGAGCCGCGACGTCGGCCACGGACTCGCCGTGGCCACCCCGTTTGAAGTCCTCGCCCTCGAGGAGCCGGTCCATGTCCTCGGGGTAGCCGGCGCGCACCTGCTCACCGGTCAGCCCCTGCCACGCCCCCGCGTGGATCTCACGGAACCGCTCGTCGGTCGAGAACGGTATGCCGTCCACGCGCGCCACGGTCTCGCCCGTCACCCGCGCGCGGGACAGGTCGGAGGCGACCACGCGCGTCGGGCCGAACGCCGCGACCGCGCGGGCAGCCGCCGCGGCCTGCTCGACACCCCGTGCGGACAACGGCGAGTCGAGCTGGCCCTGCCAGATGCCGGCGGCGTTGTGGGTGGTCTCACCGTGGCGCAGGACGATGAGGCGGCGCGGGGAGTCCTTGGCCATGACGCGGGCGTGGGGCCCGAGGGTCACCGGCCGCCCTGCTCGGTGCCGACGGCACCCAGGTCGACCTCGGGGCAGTCCTTCCAGAGGCGCTCGAGCTCGTAGTACTCGCGCTCGTCGTCGTGCTGCACGTGCACGACGATGTCACCGAAGTCGATGAGCACCCAGCGACCGTCGCGCTGGCCCTCGCGGCGGACGGGCTTGGAGCCCATCTCCCGCAGCGAGTCCTCGACCTCGTCGACGATGGCGCCGACCTGGCGCTCGGTCTCGGCGGAGGCGATGACGAAGATGTCGGTGATCGCGAGCTGCTCGCTCACGTCGATGCCCACGATGGTGGTGGCGAGCTTCTCGGCGGCCGCGTGGGCGGCGGCGCGAGCGAGCTCGAGGGAACGGTCAGTGGCTGGCACGGGACTCCTCGTCCGCAGTGGCGGGTGCGTCGGACGACGCACCCGGTCCACCGGCATACAGGTGGTGTTTGTTGATGTACTGGACGACGCCGTCGGGCACGAGGTACCAGACCGGCTCGCCGTCGGCGACCCGCTCGCGGCAGTCGGTCGAGCTGATCGCCATGGCTGGCACCTCCTGGAGGGTGACTCCGTCCTGCGGCAGGCCCGACTCGGACAGCTCGTAGCCGGGGCGCGTGACCCCGATGAAGTGGGCGAGGTCCCAGAGCTCGTCGACGTCCTTCCACGACAGGATCTGGGCCAGGGCGTCGGCGCCGGTGATGAAGAACAGCTCGTCGTCCGGGCGCAGCCGGCGCAGGTCGCGCAGGGTGTCGATCGTGTAGGTGGGGCCGGCACGGTCGACGTCGACGCGGCTCACCTGGAAGCGGGGGTTGGAGGCGGTGGCGATGACGGTCATGAGGTAGCGGTGCTCGGCCTCGCTGACGACCCTCTCGGCCTTCTGCCACGGCTGCCCGGTCGGGACGAAGATGACCTCGTCGAGGTCGAAGAGCGACTGGACCTCGGAGGCGGCGACGAGGTGCCCGTGGTGGATGGGGTCGAACGTCCCACCCATCACGCCCAGGCGGCGTCGTCGGTCTGCGCTCAGTGCTGGCCCTTGTCGTGCATCGTGCCGCCGTGGGCGTGGGCCAGGTCCGTCGAGTGGTGGTCGTTGTGCTCCGTGGGTGGCGTGTGCCGCTGCGCGGTCCCGCGGAAGGTCCACAGCACCAGGAGGAGCAGCCCGAAGGCGGCCAGGGCGAGGACGCCGAAGGCCCACGGGGGCATCGGCAGCTCCCTGAGGGCGGCCTCCTCGGCGGCGAGGACACGAGCAGCGTGCGACGTCATGGGGTGCAGCCTACCGCCACCGTTGTCCACCGACGCCGTCCACAGGGCTGTGCACGGGAGCGTGGCGACGGGACCGCACCTGTGGACGACACGCGCGGGGCGAGCCGCTCGGCGAGAAACTACCCGTTCCTGTTGCGTCGCAACCCCTCTGAGCACTAGACAGGACCCCACGGACATCCGCTCCGGAACCGTTCGAGCTCGCTCGAGGCCCGGGGTGGACGTCAGGTCGAAGGAGAACGGACGTGCCTCGGCCCCGGCGACGGGACCGGCTGGGGGAGACCCCTGACGCGAGCGGCATCGCGGGGCGCACCGCGGCCGACGGCCAGAGTCGAAGTTCGCCCCGGTCCAGCCGGGACGACGCCACTGTCGCGTGGCCCCCTCGGCGGGTTCGCCCGTCGGGAACGACCGGCTCACACAGAGGGACTGTTCCCCAGCGCCGAAGGCCCCCGACCTCATACGTCGGGGGCCTTCGGTGGCTCGCTGCGCCGACGCCGCCGATTACGCTGGGGCCCATGTCTGCGCCCTCCTCCCCGATCACGCTGAGCATCGTCGTGCCGATGTTCAACGAGGAGGCCGTCCTGCCCCTCCTCGTCGAGCGCCTTCGCCCCCTCGCGGACGGGCTCCGGACGGCATACGAGGTGGTGGCGGTGGACGACGGCAGCAGCGACGCCACCCCGGTCCTGCTCGAGCGCCTGCGGCGCGAGTGGCCCGAGCTGCGGGTCGTCCGGCTGCGCGCCAACTCCGGGCACCAGGCCGCGATCTCGGCCGGGCTGCGGCGCGCCAGGGGCGACTACGTCGTCACGCTCGACGCCGACCTCCAGGACCCCCCGGAGGTCATCGCCGAGATGCTTCGCGTGGCGCGCGAGCGCGAGGTCGACGTCGTCTACGGCGTGCGGGAGGACCGCTCGACCGACACGGCCTTCAAGCGCCACTCGGCCGGGATGTTCTACCGCACGATCCGCCGGCTGGCCGACATCGACGCCCCCGTGGACGCCGGCGACTACCGCCTCATGTCGCGCGCCACCGTCGACGCCGTGAACTCGCTGCCGGAGCACAACCGCGTCCTGCGGTTCGTCGTGCCGGCGCTCGGCTTCCCCTCCGCCTCCGTCGGCTACACCCGCGAGGTCCGCGCGGCGGGGACCTCCAAGTACCCGCTCGCGAAGATGCTGCGGCTCTCGGTCGACTCGGTCACCGGCTTCTCGCTCACGCCCCTGCGCTTCGCGACGTGGCTGGGGCTGATCGGCGGTCTCGCCGCGCTCGGCGTCCTCGTGTATGCCGTGATCGCCCGTCTGCTCGGGCACGCCCTGCCCGGGTGGACCTCCACCGTCGTCATCGTCGCAGCGATGGGAGCGGTGCAGCTCCTCGCCCTGGGAATCCTCGGCGAGTACGTCGGGCGGATGTACGGCGCGATGCAGGCCCGGCCGACGTACTTCGTCGCGCACGACTCGCTGGACTCCCAGAACCGCGCGCACCGGCCGTGAGGGACCGCGGTCTGGCCGGTCTCGGTGTGCTGCTGCTCGCCGTCGTCTGCCTCACCGGCTGGAAGGTACTGCGCGCCGACGACGTGCAGCCACCGATGACCTCCGCCCGCACGCCCGGCGGGTCGCTGACCTTCACCATCCCGGCGACGTGGAGCACCACCCCGTGCGCCGCCGACGAGGGTGACTGCCTGCGCGTGACCTCCCCCGACATGACCGAGGTGGAGGCCGCCACGGTGGCCTTCCTGCAGCCGAACCCGGTCGAGGGCAGCCCGGTCGACGCCCTCGTCGACCCCGCGGTCACCGTGCCCGGAAGCAGGCCGGTCACCGTCGACGGACTTCCCGCCACCCGGCTCGACCCCGACGAGCAGCAGGGGCAGGACGCGATCCTCGTGGGCGGGCGGGCTCGCACCGCGGTCGGTTCCACGTTCATGGTGCTGTGCCCGGTCGGCGGCGAGATCGCGCGCTCGCGGAGCATGTGCGAGCAGATCCTCACGACGCTCCAGGTCAGCCGCTAGCCGGCAGGAGCTCGAGTGCGAGATGACGGGCGGTCAGCGGACCTGCCCATCGCCCTCGACGATCCACTTGGTCGTCGTCAGCTCGGGCAGTGCCATCGGCCCGCGGGCGTGCAGCTTCTGCGTGGAGATGCCGATCTCGGCGCCGAACCCGAACTCGCCGCCGTCGGTGAAGCGGGTCGACGCGTTGACCATGACCGCGGCGGCGTCGACCTCCGTGGTGAAGCGGCGCGCGGCCGCCCGGTCCTCGGTGACGATCGCCTCCGTGTGGCCGCTGGAGTGCGCGTGCACGTGCTCCAGCGCGGCGTCGAGGTCCGGGACCACCGCGACGGCCATCTCGAGCGCGAGGTACTCGGTGTCCCAGTCCTCCTCCGTCGCCGGGACGTGGGGTATGCCGGCCGCCTCCGCCGCCTTCGCAGCCTGCGGGTCGGTGTGCAGCACCACCCCGGCGCGGGAGAGCTCGGCGAGGACCCGGGGCAGGAAGGTCGCACGGAGCGACTCGTGCACGAGCAGCGACTCGGCCGCGTTGCACACACTCGGCCGGTGGGTCTTGGCGTTGACCGCGATCGCGATCGCCTTGTCGAGGTCAGCGGCCGCGTCGACGTAGACGTGGCAGTTGCCGACCCCGGTCTCGATGACCGGCACGGTCGACTCGGTGACGACGGTCTGGATGAGGCCCGCTCCCCCGCGCGGGATGATGAGGTCGACCTGGCCGCGAGCGGTGAGCAGCGCGCGCACGGCATCGCGGCCGCCGTCGAGCAGTCCGACCGCGTCGGCGGGCAGGCCCTGCGTCTCGAGGGCCGCGCGCATCGTCGCGACGAGGGCGCGGTTGGTCGACTCGGCTGCGGACCCGCCGCGGAGGATGACGGCGTTGCCCGACTTGAGGGCCAGCCCGGCGGCGTCGACGGTGACGTTGGGGCGAGCCTCGTAGATCATCCCCACCACCCCCATCGGCACGCGCACCTGCCGGATCTCGAGGCCGTTGGCGAGCGTCGAGCCGCGCACCACCTCGCCGACGGGGTCGGGCAGGGCGGCGATGTCGCGCAGGGCACCGGCCACCGAGGCGAGCCGCTCGCCGGTCAGGGTGAGGCGGTCGACGAGGCCCTCGTCCATGCCGGAGCTCCGGCCGCGCTCGACGTCCTCGGCGTTCGCGGCGACGATCTCGTCGCTCGCGGCGTCGAGGGCGTCGGCGAGCGCCCGCAGCGCGGCGTCCTTGTCGGCCCGGCTCAGCAGGGCCAGGCGCCGCGACGCGACCCGGGCGCGGGCAGCGAGGTCGGCGACGCGGGCGACGTCGTCGGTGCTGACGGGAGCGGCGGCGGGCGCGGGCATGCCTCCAGCGTAGGTTGCGGCAGCGGGCGGCATACGGGCATCTCATCCCGGCCCTGCGTGGTGGAAGGATGGCGGGCGTGACGACGATCCTCTCCATCCAGTCCTCGGTCGCCTACGGCCACGTCGGCAACAGCGCGGCCGTCTTCCCGCTGCAGCGTCTCGGCGTCGAGGTGTGGCCGGTCCACACGGTGAACTTCAGCAACCACACCGGCTACGGCGCCTGGCGCGGCCCGCTGCTCGCCGCCGACGACGTCCGTGAGGTCATCACGGGGGTCGAGGAGCGAGACGCGATGCCGGAGATCGACGCGGTGCTGTCGGGCTACCAGGGCGGCGAGGCCATCGGCGACGTCATCCTCGACGCCGTCGCCCGGGTCAAGGCCGCGAACCCCGGGGCGATCTACGCGTGCGACCCCGTCATGGGCAACGCGACCTCGGGCTGCTTCGTGCACCCGGCCATCCCGGTGCTGCTGCGCGAGCGCGTGGTCCCGCAGGCCGACCTCATCACGCCCAACCAGTTCGAGCTCGGCTTCCTCACCGAGACCCAGCCCGAGAGCCTCGAGGACACCCTCGCCTCCGTCGAGCGGGCCCGAGAGATGGGCCCCTCGACCGTCCTCGTCACCTCGGTGCTGCGCCCGGACCGCCCCGAGGGCACCATCGAGATGCTGGCCGTGAACGGCGACGGCGCGTGGATCGTCCGGACGCCGCAGCTGCCCATGAAGGCCAACGGCTCCGGCGACGTCACCGCCGCCCTCTTCACCGCCCACCTCCTCGAGACCGGTGACGCCGGCGTGGCCCTCGGCCGCACGGTGTCGAGCGTCTTCGACCTGCTCCAGCGCACGCTCGACTCCGGCCGGCGCGAGCTCCAGCTCGTGCAGTCGCAGGAGGAGATCGCGCACCCGCGCATGCAGTTCGAGGTCCAGCGCCTCAGCTGAGGGTGGCTCGGCTCAGAGCATGACGAGGTCGTCGCGGTGGATGACCTCGCGCTCGTACGCGGCACCGAGGTCCCGGGCCAGGTCGTGCGTGGTCCGGCCGAGCATCGGCGGCAGCTCGCTCGAGGAGTAGTTGACGAGCCCTCTGGCGATGGCCCGACCGTCCGGAGCGCACACGTCGACCGGGTCGCCGCCGCTGAAGCTGCCCTGCACCTCGACGATGCCGGCCGGCAGCAGCGACACGCGCCGCGTCGTGAGCGCCGTGACGGCACCGGCGTCGACGAGGAGCCGGCCCCGCGGGGTCGTGGCGTGCGCGATCCACAGCTGGCGGGAGGCCCGCGAGCGGGACCGGGGCGCGAAGACCGTGCCGACGTCCTCCCCGGCCAGCGCGTGCCCGGCGTCGGAGAGCCGGGACAGGACGGTCGGTATGCCGGCCGCCCCCGCGATGCCGGCCGACTCCACCTTGGTGGCCATCCCTCCGCTGCCGACCGAGCTGCCGGTGCCGCCGATCTCGACGCCGTCGAGGTCGGCCGGTGACAGCACCGCCGAGATGCGGCTCGACCCCGGGCGGGACGGCGGACCGTCGTAGAGCGCGTCGATGTCGGTGAGCAGCACGAGCGCGTCGGCACCGACGAGGTGCGAGACCAGCGCGGCGAGGCGGTCGTTGTCGCCGAATCGGATCTCGTGAGTGGCGACCGTGTCGTTCTCGTTGACCACGGGGACGATGCCGAGGTCGAGCAGCCGGGTCAGGGTGCGACGGGCGTTGGTGTAGTGGGTGCGCCGGGTGACGTCGTCGGCGGTGAGCAGCACCTGGCCGACCGTGAGCTGGTGGGCGGCGAACGCCCGCGCGTACGCCGCGACGAGGGCGCCCTGCCCGACCGAGGCCGCGGCCTGCTGGGTCGCGAGGTCACGCGGGCGCGCGGTCAGTCCCAGCGGCCCCAGGCCGGCGGCGATCGCACCGGAGGAGACGAGGACGACCTCTCCCCCGCGGGCCCGCACCGCGGCGAGGTGGTCGACGAGCGCGACGAGGCGGGAGTCGTCGATCGTCCCGCCGCCCGGGCCCGTCAGCGAGGACGAGCCGACCTTGACGACGACGCGACGGGCCCCACCGATGGCGGCGCGCAGCAGCGCCTCAGTGCCCACCGCTCACTCGTCGTCGGAGTCGTCGCCGCGGACCGTGGCCCAGTGCCCGGCCTTGCGCTCGGCCGCGAGCTGGTCGCGCGCGGCGGTCTGCGCGTCCTTGCGGCCGTGGAACTCGTTGCGCTTCTCGCCACGGGTCTTGCGGTCGTTCTCGCCGAGGCGCAGGTCGGTGCCGCGCGGGCCGGTGAGCAGCTCGGCGCCGGCCGCCATGGTCGGCTCCCAGTCGAAGACGACCGAGTTCTCCTCGGGACCGATGACCACGGTGGACCCGGCGACGGCCCCGGCCTTGTAGAGCTGCTCCTCGACGCCGAGGCGGCTGAGCCGGTCGGCGAGGTAGCCGACGGCCTCGTCGTTGGAGAAGTCGGTCTGGTGGATCCAGCGGGTCGGCCGGTCACCGAGGACCCGGAAGATCTCGCCGTCGGAGGTGTTCTCGCGCTTGACGGTGAAGCCGGCGTCGTCGACGGCCTTGGGCCGCACGACGGCGCGCGGCCGCTCGACGACGAGGGCCTCCATCTCGGCTCGGGCCGCCGCGACGTGCCTGGCGAGCGAGAAGGTCAGCTCCTTGAGCCCGGTGTGGGCGACGGCACTGACGATGTGGACCTCGAGCCCGCGCTCCTCGAGGTCGGGCTTGACCATCTCGGCCAGGTCACGCGCGTCGGGCACATCGGCCTTGTTGAGGACGACGATGCGGGTGCGCTCGGACAGGGGCCGGCCGCCGAGGCTGTTGTCGGGCACGTAGGCCGCGAGCTCGGCCTCGATGACGTCGAGGTCGCTCATCGGGTCGCGGTTCGGCTCCAGCGTCGCGCAGTCGACGACGTGGACGAGCACCGAGCAGCGCTCGACGTGGCGCAGGAACTCCAGGCCGAGCCCCTTGCCCTCGCTGGCACCCGGGATGAGGCCCGGGACGTCGGCGATGGTGAAGCGGGCCGCCCCGGCCGTGACGACACCGAGGTTGGGGATGAGGGTCGTGAAGGGGTAGTCGGCGATCTTGGGCTTGGCCGCGCTCACGACCGACACGAGCGAGGACTTGCCCGCGCTCGGGAAGCCGATGAGGGCGACGTCGGCGAGCGACTTGAGCTCGAGGACGATCTCGAGCGACCCTCCGGGCTCACCGAGCAGGGCGAAGCCGGGGGCCACGCGCCGCGCGGAGGCGAGTGCCTTGTTGCCGAGCCCGCCGCGGCCACCCTGGGCGACGACGAACGTCGTGTCGTGGCCGACGAGGTCGGCGAGGACCTCACCCGCGGCGTTCTTGACGACCGTGCCCTCCGGGACGGGCAGCACGAGGTCGGCGCCGTCACCACCGTTGCGCTCGTCGCCGGCACCCGGCTTGCCGTTGGGTGCGCGCCGGTGCGGCGTGTGGTGGTAGTCGAGCAGCGTCGTCACCTGCGGGTCGACGGCGAGGACGACGGAGCCACCCTTGCCGCCGTTGCCGCCGTCCGGGCCGCCGAGCGGCTTGAACTTCTCTCGCTTGACCGACGCCACCCCGTGCCCACCGTCACCGGCCGCGACGTGCAGGACGACGCGGTCCACGAAGTTGACGGCCATGGGGGGTTCCTCTTTCGACGAAGCTGGCGTGCGGGGGAAGTCTACGGCGAACCGAAAAGCGCCCGTATGCCGTGCGGGAAGCACGCGGCATACGGGCGCCTTGGTGGTGACGCTGCGGTCACGACGCGGAAACGGTCTCCACGGGAACGATGTTGACGACCTTGCGGCGACGCCGCGTGCCGAACTCGACGTTGCCCGCGACGAGCGCGAACAGCGTGTCGTCGCCACCGCGGCCGACACCCTCACCGGGGTGGAAGTGCGTGCCGCGCTGGCGGACGAGGATCTCTCCCGCGTTGACGAGCTGGCCGCCGAAGCGCTTGACGCCGAGTCGCTGGGAGTTGCTGTCGCGACCGTTACGGGTCGAGGACGCACCCTTCTTGTGTGCCATGTCTGCCTACCTTCGTGAGTCTGTGGACGGGACGCTCAGGCGTCGATCGAGGTGATCTTGACCTGGGTCAGCGGCTGGCGGTGGCCCTGACGCTTGCGGTAACCGGTCTTGTTCTTGTACTTCATGATCGTGATCTTGGGGCCCTTGGCGGACTTGAGGACCTCAGCCTTGACGGAGACCTTCGCCAGCTTCGAGGCGTCGGAGGTGACGGTCGAGCCGTCGACGACGAGAAGCGGGGTCAGGTCGATGCTGTCGCCGTCCTGGCCGATCTTGTCGATCAGAAGAATGTCTCCCACGGAGACCTTCTCCTGCCGACCGCCTGCGCGAACAATCGCGTACACAGTGGTGCTCACTTTCGGTTCAGGATGCGCTCGCTCTGGTGACCGGCCAACAGCTACCCCAGTGACACAGGACATCGGCTCGGTGGGCGCACCGACTGATGAGTTTAGCGGTCGCCCTCGGACTGCTCCAAATCAGCGGCCTTCGGGGGGCCGGCCGGTGCGACCACGCGGCCACGCTTGCGCCGCGCCCGCACGACCGGCTGGTCGAGCGGGGCGGGCTCGGCCTCGACGGGAGGCGCGGGAGCCTCGGGCGCGGACTGCTCGACCGGGGCGGCGAAAGGCAGATCCTCGGCGGCCGTGGCAGGCGTGACCTGTTCGGGCGTGCCGGTCTCGTCGCCAGGCTCGGTCTCGGGCTGCGGCGAGGTGGTCTCGTCGGTGACGGGATCGCTGAGGTCGGCGACGTCGTCGTCGGCGGGCTCCCCCGACATCGACTTGATCGCTGCGGCGTGGGCCGCGGCGGCGATCTGGGCGGCCGTCGGGCCCGACGGCGTGGACGGTGCCTCGGCCGCGGTCTCCCGCTGGGCCGAAGCAGGGGCGGGCTCGCCCTTGCCACGACGGCTGCGACCGCCGCGGGCGGAGGATCCCGCGCCCCGGTCGCTGCCGTGGTTGCCGTTGTGGCCGTGGGAGTCGCCGCCCTGGCCCTCGGACCGGTCGACCGGCTCGGCCTGGACGATGATGCCGCGGCCGGCGCAGTGCTCGCACGGCTCGGAGAAGACCTCGATCAGGCCGGAGCCGACCCGCTTGCGGGTCATCTGGACGAGACCGAGCGAGGTGACCTCGGCGACCTGGTGCTTGGTGCGGTCACGCCCCAGGCACTCGAGGAGCCGCCGGACGACGAGGTCGCGGTTGGACTCGAGGACCATGTCGATGAAGTCGATGACGATGATCCCGCCGATGTCACGCAGGCGGAGCTGACGGACGATCTCCTCGGCGGCCTCGATGTTGTTCTTGGTGACGGTCTCCTCGAGGTTGCCCCCGGAGCCGACGAACTTGCCGGTGTTGACGTCGACCACGGTCATGGCCTCGGTGCGGTCGATGACCAGCGAGCCACCGGAGGGCAGCCAGACCTTGCGGTCCATCGCCTTGGCGATCTGCTCGTCCACGCGGTGGTGAGTGAACAGGTCCTCCTCGGCGGTCCAGTGCGTGAGGCGCCTGGCGAGGTCGGGTGCGACGTCCTCGACGTAGCCGCTGACCTCGCTCCACGCCTGGTCGCCCGAGACGATGAGCTGGCTGAAGTCCTCGGTGAAGACGTCGCGGATGACGCGGACGGTGAGGTCGGCCTCGCCGTGCAGCAGCACGGGCGCTCCCCCGTTGCCGCCCTTCTTGTTCGCGGCCGCCTTGGCCTTCGCCTGGATCGCGTCCCAGGCCTTCGTGAGGCGCTCGACGTCGGCGCGCAGCTCCTCCTCGGAGGCGCCCTCTGCCGCGGTGCGCACGATGACGCCGGCGGAGTCCGGGACGACCTCCTTGAGGATGGCCTTGAGTCGCGCCCGCTCGGTGTCGGGGAGCTTGCGCGAGATGCCCGTCATCGACCCCTCGGGGACGTAGACGAGGTAGCGGCCCGGGAGCGAGATCTGGCTCGTCAGCCGGGCGCCCTTGTGCCCGATCGGGTCCTTGGTGACCTGGCAGAGCACCGTGTCGCCGGAGCCGAGGGCGTTCTCGATGCGCTTGGCCTGGTGCTGCTCGAGGCCGGCCGCGTCCCAGTTGACCTCACCGGCGTAGAGCACGGCGTTGCGGCCCTTGCCGATGTCGACGAAGGCGGCCTCCATCGAGGGCAGGACGTTCTGCACGCGACCGAGGTAGACGTTGCCGGCCATCGACGCGTTGGACTCGCGGGAGACGTAGTGCTCGACGAGCACCCCGTCCTCGAGGACGGCGATCTGGGTCTTGTCGCCCTTGCCGCGCACGGCCATGATCCGCTCGACCGACTCGCGGCGGGCGAGGAACTCCGCCTCGGTGATGATCGTGCGTCGGCGACCGGCCTCGCGGCCCTCGCGGCGGCGCTGCTTCTTGGCCTCGAGCCGGGTGGAGCCCTTGACGGCGGTGGGCTCGTCACGCTCCTTGCGGGGCTCGCGGACCCGGGTCACGGTTCCGGGCGGGTCCTCGTTCTCACCCGCCGAGCCGGAGCGGCGGCGGCGCCGACGGCGGCGGCTCGTGCCGTCGTCGCCCGCCTCGGTGTCGGACGCCTCGTCCGGGCCGGTGTCGCCGTTCTCGGCGGTGGCGGCCTCGTCCCCCTCGTCGGTGTCCTCGGCGGGGCCCGAGTCGGTCGTCTCCGCCTTGTCGCCGGCTCCGCGACCACGGCGGCCACGACCCCCGCGACGTCGGCGGCGGCCCCCGTCCTGGCTGTCGTCGGCGGACGCGTCGTCGGTGCGCTCGGCGGTCGGCTGGTCGGTGTCGTCGGCCGGTGCCGGCTCCTGCGCCACGGGCGGGGCGGGGCGCTCGGTCGGGGCCTGCGCCGGAGATGTGGCGCGACGGCGGCGCGGGGCGCTGACGTCGGGAGCCTGGAAGAGCAGCCCGAACGACGGTGCGGCGGGGGCCTCGGCCGCGGCGGGCTCCGCCACGACCTGCTCGACGTCCTCGTCCACCTCGGCCTCGGGGTCGATGACGGCCTGACCGACGGCGGGTTCCAGAATCTCCGGCTCGACGACCTCGGGGTCGGGAGCCGGCTCGGTGGACGCGCTCTCGGCCGTGGGGGCGGCGGCCGCCTTCGTGGCGCGGGTGGCCTTCTTCGCCGTCTTCTTCACGGCCTTCTTCGCCGTCTTCTTCGCGGCCTTCTTGACCGGGGCGTCCGCCTCGGGAGCCTCGTGGACCTCGGGGGTCTCGTCACCCCTGGTGCCCTGGTCGGGCGTCGTCACCGGCGCGGCGGCCTTCTTCGTCGCGCGGCGGCGACGGGGAGCGGCGGCCGGAGCGGACTCCGTGATGCCGACGTCCAGCGTGGGGGCGTCACCCTCGGGTGTCGTGGGGAGGTCCTGTTCAGCCATGTGCGTGGCCCTTTCGGCGCCACGTGGCCTCCAGCCACACCGTCCGGGCCGTTGCCCGAACCTGTCGGCCCCGTGGGGCTCGTGTCGTGATCGTGTCGGGTGAAGTTGCCCGACACGGAAGTCGTGTGCTGTCCCTGGTGCAGTTCGCGCGGCTTTCTGATCCGCAGCGGCACCGATCAGGGACCAATGGCGTCCTTGTCGGCGGCCAGTGGATCGGCCACCCCGGCAGCTGCAGCAAGCAGTGGGCCCTGGGCCAGCCGGGTCACCAGTGGTGGCACCGGTGGACTGAGCTCGGAGACTGCGTGCAGTGCGGTCAGGATGTCATCGGGGCGAACGGACGGTGTGGTGTGCCGAACGACCATCGTCAGTATCGCACACGAGGGGTCCTCGCTCTCGGTGACGACCATCGACACGACCGCCGAGCGCACGTCGAAGGTGCGGGGGCCGGTCTTGAACGTGCGGGTCACCTCGGCGTGTTCGACTCCGAGAAAGCGCTCGACGGCATACGTCAGGGTGTCGACGGTCACCGAGCGCATCTCGAGGTGCCAGACACTCGCCTCGAGGCGCTCGGCGAGGCTGCCCGGGCCGGCCTCGACCACCTCGACGACGTCGAGGTCCGGCGGCAGGGCCTCGTCCAGCGCGAGGCGCAGCGCCTGCGGGTCGACGCGCTCGGTCACCGAGATCTCGAAGTACTCGGCCTCGCTCGCGGTGCCGGTCGGGGCGGCGTTGGCGTAGCTGATCTTGGGGTGGGGGTGGAAGCCGGCCGAGAACGCCATCGGCACGCCCGAGCGCCGCAGCGCCCGCTCGAGGGCTCGAGCGAAGTCGCGGGTGGACGAGAAGCGCAGCCGGCCACGCTTGGCGTAGCGGATGCGGAGCTTCTGGACCGCCGGGGGCGGCGGAGGACCTTCGGGGATGCGGCGAGCCATGGTGCGGTCACCCTAGGGCAGCATGAGCAGGGGCCGTCCCACGGACGGGCCCGGGTCCACGCTCGCCGGACTGACGACCAGCCCGGCACCCAGCTCGTCGGCCAGTCGCGCCGTCACGAGGCCGTGGCGGACGAAGTGGAACTCCGGCACCGCCTCCGCCTCCTCCGTCATCGCCAGCCGGTCGGCCGGTGACGGCGCCCGGGCGATCGAGGAGCTCACCGCGCCGGCGGTCTCGCGGGGCCGTGGGGGCGGACCGCTGGGCTCGAGCGGGGGCAGGTCGACGACCCAGATCGTCGTGCCGGGGGTGCAGAGCCCGGCGAGCAGACCGATGAGCCTGGTCGCGGGTGCGTCCTCGGTGGCGAGCCGCACGTCGTGCCCGGCGGCGAGCCGGCCCACCAGCTCGTCGGCACCGGGAGGGACAGCCTCAAGCCCGAGCAGGGCGGCCGCCTCGGCAGGCGCGAGGGGCTGCCCGGCACCGCGAAGGACCGGCCACCGGGGAAAGGTGGGGTCGGGCCACACGTAGGGCAGGTCGTCCGGCACGTCGCCGAAGATCGGCCGGTAGTGGTCGGGGTCCTTGCGCACCAGCGCGGACCGGTGGCTGAGGTGGAGGGCCTCGTCGCCGAGCCATGGCGGCAGCCGGCCGTCGTCGTGGAGGCGGTCCCAGTCGGGCTCGACGCCGCCGGTGAACTCGAGGAGCGCTGCCCGGGTGGCGTCGGCCCGGCCGCGGGCCCGCCACTCGTCGACGCAGGCCAGCCCGTAGGCGACGAGGCCGGGGACGAAGCCGCGCCACATCCGCGTGGCCGGGTGGTTCTTCCAGCCGTAGGCCGGCCAGGTCAGGGCCCGCAGGACCTGGAAGGTCTCGACCCGCTGCTTGCCGAGGCGGCGGTCGTCGAGCACGGCGGCACTGCGGCGCGGGTCGGCGTAGGGGAGGAACGTCTGCACTCCTCCTTCCTACCCTCGCGGCCCCGACAGGACGCGGTCCGGCGCCGGACTTTGCCCGAAGCCGCGTGAGCACCTACACTCCGGCTCGAGGGGAGTACTTCCCAAGCTCGCACCGGTCAGTTCGGCCACCCAGACGGTGGCTCCGGTGCGGCGCCGGCCACGTGGCCGGTGAAGGAGACCTCACCACTGATCTGGTGAGGACCCTGTGATGCTCTCCCTCCTGCCTGCTGCCGCCCCCGAGTCGGTCGGCACCCCCACCCTGTGGTTCCTGACGATCGCCGGCGTGCTCGCCCTGCTCGTCCTGGACTTCCTCATCACCCGCCGCCCGCACGAGGTGTCGATGCGCGAGGCGGTCGGCTGGTCGACGTTCTACGTCGCGCTGCCGGTGGCCTTCGGTGTGTGGGTCTGGTCGGCCCACGGCGGTGAGCGCGGCGTCGAGTACTACGCCGGCTACCTCGTCGAGAAGTCGCTGTCGGTCGACAACCTCTTCGTCTTCCTCCTGCTGCTCACGGCGTTCGCGGTGCCGAAGGAGTACCAGCAGCGCGTGCTGCTCATCGGCGTCGCCGGAGCCCTGGTGCTCCGTGGCATCTTCATCGCGCTCGGCGCGCAGCTGATCTCCGCCTTCTCCTGGGCGTTCCTCCTCTTCGGCGTCATCCTGCTGCTCACCGCGGTGAAGGTGCTCCGGGACGCGCTCTCGCACTCCGACCACGAGGTCGACATCTCGACGCTCCGCTCGGTCCGGCTGGTCCGCCGCTTCTGGCCGGTCACCAAGGAGTACCGCGGGACCCGCTTGTCCGTCCGCGAGAACGGCCGTCGGGTCCTCACCCCGATGGCGCTCGTCGTCGTCGCCATCCTCGGCACCGACGTCGTCTTCGCGATCGACTCCGTGCCGGCGGTCTACGGGATCACCGAGGACCCCTACCTCGTCTTCGCGACGAACGCCTTCGCCCTGCTCGGCCTGCGCGCCCTGTACTTCGTCCTCCAGGGGGCCCTCGGCTCCCTGGCGCACCTCGGGCACGGTCTGGCCGCGATCCTCGCGTTCATCGGCGTCAAGCTCGTCCTGCACTGGGCGCACGACGTGTGGACGTGGGTGCCCGAGATCCCGACCCTGCTCTCCCTCGGCGTCATCATCGCCATCCTCGCGACGGTGACGACGACGAGCCTGCTCTCCCGTCGCCGTGACGAGCGTCGGAAGCCGGACGAGCGCCGGGTCGATACCGCGGACCGCTGACGAACGCACGTGTTCGTCAGCGCTCAGCGCAGGGTGACGTCCGCCCACCCTCAGTCGAGGCAGAACTCGTTGCCCTCGGGGTCGGCCATGACGAGGAAGCCGAGCTCCATCGGCGGCTTCGGCTCGACCCGGTGGTCGCGCGTCGCACCCAGCTCGACGAGCCGGGCGCACTCGGCCTCGAGGGCGTCCATCCTGGCCTCGCCCTCCAAACCCGGCGCCGCACGCAGGTCGAGGTGGACGCGGTTCTTGGCGACCTTGTCCTCGGGCACCTGCTGGAAGAACACCCGGGGGCCGGCGCCGTCGGGGTCCTCGATGGCGGAGCGGCTGTTGCGCTGGTCCTCGGGGACGCCCATCTGCGCGAGCACGTCGTCCCACGCCGCGAGCGGGTCGGCCCCGGGCGGGAGCTCGACGCCGGGCGGCGGCGGGTGGACGTAGCCCAGCGCGTCGCGCCAGAAGGTCGACAGGGCCCGCGGGTCGTGGGCGTCGAAGGTCACCTGGAACGTGCGGCCCATGAGGAGCCCCTTCCACGGGGGAGATCGGTCCCGTCCAGCGTGGCACCGCCCGCCGACACCCCGCCACCCCTCGAGGTCAGGCGTGCGAGTGGGCCTCGGCCATGCCCGCCCTGCCGGCCCCGAGGACCGTGAGCGGGAGCAGCACCTTGCCGGTGGGCCCGATCTCGATCTCGGTGCCCAGCTGCGGGCAGACGCCGCAGTCGAAGCAGGGCGTCCAGCGGCAGTCGTCGACCTCGGTCTCGTCAAGGGCGTCGAGCCAGTCCTGCCAGAGCCACTCCTTGTCGAGGCCGGAGTCGACGACGTCCCAGGCCAGGACCTCGGACTCCTGGCGCTCCCGCGTGGTGTACCAGTCGACGTCGATCGGCCACTCGCTCGCAGCGAAGGCCTTCTCGGCGGACGCCATCCACAGGTCGTAGGAGAAGTGCTCGCTCCAGCCGTCGAAGCGACCACCGTCACGCCACACCTGCTCGATGACGGCGCCGACCCGCCGGTCACCGCGCGACAGCAGTCCCTCGACGATGCCCGGCTTGCCGTCGTGGTAGCGGAACCCGATCGAGGAGCCGTAGCGGCGGTCGGCGCGGATGGCGTTGCGCAGCTTCTCGAGCCGGGCGTCGGTCTCGTCGGCGGAGAGCTGGCTGACCCACTGGAAGGGCGTGTGCGGCTTGGGCACGAACCCCCCGATCGACACGGTGCAACGGATGTCCTTGCGGCCACTGACCTGCCGACCGGTCTCGATGACGCGCTTGGCCAGCTCGGCGATCTGGAGGACGTCCTCGTCGGTCTCGGTCGGCAGCCCGCACATGAAATAGAGCTTGACGTTGCGCCAGCCCGCGCCGTAGGCCGCGGCGACGGTGCTGATGAGGTCGTCCTCGGTGACCATCTTGTTGATGACCTTGCGGATCCGCTCGCTGCCGCCCTCGGGCGCGAAGGTGAGGCCGGAGCGCCGCCCGTTGCGGGTCAGCTCGTTGGCCAGGTCGATGTTGAAGGCGTCGACCCGGGTCGACGGCAGCGACAGACCGGTCTGGGTCCCCTCGTAGCGGTCGGCCAGACCCTTGGTGATGTCGGCGATCTCGGAGTGGTCCGCGCTCGACAGCGACAGCAGTCCGACCTCCTCGAACCCCGTCGCCGCCAGCCCGCGCTCGACCATCTCGCCGATGCCGGTGATGGAGCGCTCGCGCACGGGGCGGGTGATCATGCCGGCCTGGCAGAAGCGGCAGCCGCGGGTGCAGCCGCGGAAGATCTCGACCGACATGCGCTCGTGCACCGACTCGGCGAGCGGCACGAGCGGCTGCTTCGGGTACGGCCACTCGTCGAGGTCCATGACCGTGTGCTTGGACACCCGCCACGGCACGCCGGTCTCGGTGGGGGCGATCCGCTGGATGCGCCCGTCGGGCAGGTAGGACACGTCGTAGAACGCGGGCACGTAGACGCCGCCGGTGCGCGCGAGGCGCAGCAGCAGCTCACGCCGGCCACCCGGCATACCCTCGCGCTTCCAGGCGGCGACGAGCTGGCTCACCATGAGCACCGCCTCCTCGCCGTCGCCGATGATCGCGGCGTCGATGAAGTCGGCGATGGTCTCGGGGTTGAAGGCGGCGTGCCCGCCAGCGACGACGATCGTGTCGCCGTCGGTGCGGTCGCGGGCGTGCAGCGGGATCCCGGCGAGGTCGAGCGCGGTGAGCATGTTGGTGTAGCCGAGCTCGGTCGAGAACGACAGCCCGAGCAGGTCGAAGTCGCCGACCGCGCGGTGCGAGTCCACGGTGAACTGCGGGACCCCGCTCTCGCGCATGAGGGCCTCCATGTCGGGCCACACGGCATACGTCCGCTCGCAGAGCACGTCCGGACGCTCGTTGAGCACCTCGTACAGGATCATCGAGCCCTGGTTGGGAACGCCGACCTCGTAGGCGTCGGGGTACATCAGCGCCCAGCGGACGGTGTGCTCCCCGCCGCAGTCCCAGTCCTTGACGGTGGAGTTGAGCTCGCCCCCGACGTACTGGATCGGCTTGCTCACCTGCTCGAGCAGGGGCTCGAGCTCGGGGAACAGGGGGGCGCCAGCGGTACGGGTCTGCATGGGTCAAGGGTACGTTCGCCGCGCGGCAGGCCCCAACGGAGCACACTGGCGGCATGGGCGCCGCACAGCGGGTCGAAGAGGCGATGGCCGCGTGCCCGCGCCGCGACTTCCTGCCCCGCCGTGAACGGCGCCACGCCGGACGTGACGGCCCGCTGCCGATCGGGCACGGTCAGACGAACTCCCAGCCGCGCACGGTGGCCGCGATGCTCGAGCTGCTCGACGTCCGTGCCGGCGACCGGGTGCTCGACGTCGGTGCCGGCTCGGCCTGGACGACGGCCCTGCTCGCCCACCTCACCGGCCCGACGGGCTCCGTCCTGGGCGTGGAGCGGGTTCCCGAGATCGCCGCCGCAGGCGCGGCGAACCTCGAACAGGCGCGTATGCCGTGGGCTCGCCTCACGCTCGCCACGCCCGGGGTGCTGGGCGCGCCGGGCGAGGGACCGTACGACCGGATCCTCGTGTCGGCCGAGGCGCAGACCCTCCCCCGGGCGCTGGTCGACCAGCTCGTGCCCGGGGGCGTCATGGTTCTCCCGGTCAAGGGGTGGATGCACCGGGTGACCCGCGACCCGGGCTTCGACGGCGACGGCGAGGCCACCGGCGATGCCGGGGTCGAGGTCCACGGGTCCTACCGCTTCGTCCCCCTCATCGAGGACGCACCGCCGGCTCAGCCGCCGGCGTAGTGGGCGTCGAGCGCGTCCTTGTAGCGCTCGGACACGACCTTGCGCTTGAGCTTGAGGCTCGGCGTGAGCTCGCCGCCGTCGACCGTGAGGTCCCGGTCGAGGATCGTGAACTTCTTGACCGTCTCCCACCGGTTGAGACCGGCGTTGAGCTGGTCGACGTAGCCCTGGACCATCGTGTGCGCCGCGTCCGAGGTGACGATTTCGGAGTAGCTGCGCCCCTCCATCCCGTTCTCGGCCGCCCAGGCGGTGATGGCCTCGGGGTCCAGTGTGACGAGCGCGGAGACGAAGTTGCGGTCGGCCCCGTGGACGACGAACTGGCTGACGTAGGGGCACATGCCCTTGAACTGCGACTCGATGATCGAGGGCGCGACGTACTTGCCGTTCGAGGTCTTGAAGAGGTCCTTCTTGCGGTCGGTGATCCGCAGGAAGCCACGGTCGTCGAGCTCACCGATGTCGCCGGTGTGGAACCAGCCGTCCGGGCCGAGGACCTCGGCCGTCGCCTCGGGGTTGTTGTGGTAGCCGTCCATGATGCCCTCGCCGCGCAGGAGCACCTCGCCGTCCTCGGCGATGCGCACCTCGGTCCCCGGCAGGGGCCAGCCGACGCTGCCGTACCTGTAGGCACTCGGGCGGTTGACCGTCGTCGCCGCGGAGGACTCGGTGAGGCCGTAGCCCTCCCCGACGAGCATGCCCATGGAGTCGAACCAGCGGCCGACGTCCTGGTTGAGCGCCGCGGATCCGGAGATGAACAGGCGCACCCGTCCCCCGAAGCGGTCGCGCACCTTGCTCATGACGAGCTTGTCGGCCAGGGCGTACTTCGTGGCGAGCAAGCCGCTCGGGTCCTTGCCCTCCGCGCGCAGCTCGCTCACCTCTCGTCCGACGCCCTCGGCCCAGCGGAAGAGCTTGAGCTTCACCCCCCCGTCGGCCTCCACCATCATCTGGACGCGGTTGTAGGCCTTCTCGAAGATGCGGGGGGCGGCGCCCATGAAGGTCGGCTTCACGACGGCGAGGTTGTCGACGATCTTGTCGATGCGCCCGTCGATCGCGGTGGGGAAGCCGATCTGCAGCGGGAGCGTGAGGAGCAGCTTGCCGAAGACGTGGGCCAGCGGGAGCCAGAGGTACTGCAGGTCGTCGTCGCGCAGGATGCCGGTCGAGTCGGTCGCGGCGGCCTCGTAGGTCCACGACTTGTGGAGCAGGCGCACGCCCTTGGGCCGGCCGGTCGTGCCGGAGGTGTAGATGATGGTGGCGAGCCGGTCAGGGGTGAGGGCGTCGATCCGCTCGTCGATGAGCCCGGGGTTGCGCTCCAGGCCGGTGCGACCGAGCGCTTCGAGCGAGTCGAGGCTGATGACCCAGTCGTCCTCCCCGGTCGCGGCCTCGGGGTCGAAGGTGACGACCTTGATCACTCCCGGGACGGCGGAGGCGATGCGGCGCAGCTTGGCGACCTGCTCGGCGTCCTCGGCGAAGACCACCTTGCTCTGGGAGTCGCTGAGGATGAAGGCGACGTCGTCGTCGATGGTCGTCGGGTAGATCGTCGTCGTCACCCCACCGGCCACCATGGTGCTGAGGTCGGCGAGCGCCCACTCGTAGCGGGTCGACGACGCGACCGCGACGCGCTCCTCCGGCCCGACGCCGAGGGCGACGAGGCCGGCGCCGATCGCGTAGACCGTCTGCTTGACCTCGGCCCACGTGACCGTCACCCACTCGTCCCCGGACTCCTTGACCTTCGCGTACATGAAGGCGTCGGAGTCAGGGGTCGCCGTCACCCGCTGCCGGAAGAGGTGGCCGACACTGGCGGCGCGCTCCTCGATCAGGCGGTGGTCGACCGACTCGTCGGCCGGGGAGTGGGTCTGGGGGGTTGCAGCAGGCATGTCGTGTTCCTCGTCCTTGGGGAGCGCTTGGGCGGAATGGTGCCACAGGCCGGGCGCGTTGGGGACCTGCTCAGCCCAAACGTGACCCACGGGTAACCCAGCCCCTCGAGGGCTCAGGCCGGGCGGTGGCGCTGTCCGGCGGCATACGCCGCGTTGACGACACCGATCGCGAGCCAGGACGCGAACATCGACGACCCACCGTAGGAGACGAACGGCAGCGGCAGCCCGGTGACGGGCAGGAGGCCGAGGTTCATGCCGACGTTCTGGAAGACCTGGAAGACCAGCCACGTCCCGACCCCGATGCCGACGAAGCGGCCGAACGCGTCGTCGGAGCGACCGGCCACGACGAAGACGCGGATGACGAGGAAGGACAGGAGCACGAGCAGCCCGGCGGCTCCCACGAAGCCGAGCTCCTCCCCCGCCACCGAGAAGATGAAGTCGTTGAGCTGGTACGGGATGAACCCGCCCTGCGTCTGCCGGCCCTCCATGAACCCCTGCCCGCCCCAGCCACCCGAGCCGATGGCCAGCCGGACTTGGCGGGTCTGGTAGCCGATGCCCTCGGGGTCGGCGCTCGGGTCGGCGAAGGCGACGAGGCGGTCGCGCTGGTACTCGGACAGCAGGGGCGTGGTCAGGGCGGCGACGACGAGCGCGGCGGCCGCGAGCGCCACCCCGGCGACCCATCGCCGGGGGGCGCCCGCGACGGCGATGACGACGAAGGCCAGCGCCCCGAGCACGACGGCCGAGCCGAGGTCGGGTTGGAGCATGATGAGCGCGACCGGCACGGCTGCGAGCACCCAGGCCAGCGCCACGTCGCGTCCGGTGGGCGCCACGCGGCGCTCCCAGCGCTCGGCGAGCACGAACGCGAGGACGAGCACGAGGCCGACCTTGGCGAACTCCGACGGCTGCACCGTGAAGCCGGCCGCGACCGGGATCCACGAGCGCGACCCGTTGACCGTCAGCCCCAGCGGGGTGAGCACGGCCAGGAGTCCGAGCAGCGAGACGCCGTAGATCCACGGGGCGACGAGCCGCAGGCCGTGGTGCCCGAGGCGGGTCACGCCGACGGCCAGCGCCATGCCGACGGCCGTGTTGAGCAGGTGACGGGCGAGGTATGCCGTCCCGGCGGCCTGGTGGGTCGCCGACCAGACCAATAGGGCACCGACGAGCGAGGTGCCGCCCGCCCCGACGAGGAGGCCGACGTCCTGCCGGAGCCAGCGGGTCAGGAGTGGACGATCTGGGTGAGCACCGTGCGGCACTGCTCGACGTCCTTGGCCATGGCGACGAGGAGGTCGTCGATGCTGTCGAAGCGCAGGGTCGGCCGGATGTGCTCGACGAACTCGACCATCACGCGCTCGTCGTAGAGGTCGAGGTCGTCGCGGTCGAGGACGTAGGCCTCGACGGTGCGCCGATCCTCGGTGTCGAAGGTCGGGTTGGTGCCGATCGACACCGCGGCCGGCATGGTGCGGTCCGGCTCGCCGTCGGTCAGGCCGAGACGGGTGAGCCAGCCGGCGTAGACGCCCTCCGCCGGCACGAGGCCCTCGGAGTCGGATGACAGGTTGGCCGTGGGGTAGCCGAGCTCGCGGCCGCGGTGGTGGCCGTGGACGACCGAGCCGACCACCCGGTGGGGACGGCCGAGGACGCGCGCCGCCGCGGCGACGTCGCCGGCGGCGAGGGCCTGCCGGACCGAGGTCGAGGACCAGCGCTCCCCCTCGCCGACGTCCTCGAGCACCACGACCTTGAAGCCCAGGGTGGCGCCGAGGTCCCGCAGGGTCGCGACGTCGCCCGAGTTCTTGTAGCCGAACCGCGTGTCGACACCCACGACGACGGCGTGCGCCTGGAGGCCGTCGACGAAGGTGCGCCGGACGAACTCCTCGGGGGTCTGGCGGGCGAACTCGGTCGTGAAGGGCAGGACGAGCAACCCGTCGATCCCGGTCGTCTCGAGCAGGTCGTCGCGCAGGGACCCGGGGGCGATGAGCTCGGGGGCGCGCTCGGGGTGGAGCACCGCGACCGGGTGCGGTTCGAAGGTCACGGCGACCGTCGGCAGGTCGAGCTCGGCGCCGGTCTCGAGGAGCTGGGCGAGCACGGCTCGGTGCCCCCGGTGGACGCCGTCGAAGTTGCCCATGGTGACGACGCAGGGCCGCAGCTCGTCGGGGGTGGCTGCGGGGTCGGTGAACCGGTGCACGCTGGACACTCTACGAACTCGACGGGGCGAACACGACGTGGCTCCGGGCCGTGGCGCCGGACTCGTCGAGCATGGCGACGAGGGAGCCGTCGGGGGCGAAGGCCGCGACGGGTTCCGCGCGGCCCGGCACGGCCGACGGCACGCGCTGCCCGAAGCCGATGGTGCGGGCCTCGTCGTCACTGAGCTCGCGGGCGTCGAAGGCCGCTCGGGCGGCCTCGGCGAGCGGGACCACCGGCATCGGCTCGCCCTGACGGGCCTCGAGGTGGGCGAGCGGGTGGGCGCGGTCGAGCCCGAAGCCACCGACGCGCGTGCGGCGCAGCGCCGTGAGGTGGCCGGCGGAGCCCAGGGCGCTCCCGAGGTCGCGGGCCAGCGCCCGCACGTAGGTGCCGGACGACACCGTGACCTCGGCGTCGAGGTCGACGACGTCGAGCCCGTCCACGACCAGGCGGCGCACGTCCCTCAGTTCGAAGCGCGACACGGTCACCGGTCGCGGGGGCAGGTCGACCGACTCCCCCGCCCGGGCCCGGTGGTAGGACCGCTCGCCCTTGACCTTGATGGCGCTCACCGAGCTCGGCACCTGCTGGGTGTCACCGGTGAGCGTGGCGACGGCGGCCGTGAGGGCCTCGTCGGCGAGGCCGGCGGCGCCGGGGGCGCTGGTCACCTCACCCTCGGCGTCGTCGGTCAGGGTGCCCTGCCCGAGCCGGATCGTCGTCGCGTAGTCCTTGTCGCAGCCGACGAGGAAGGTGAGCAGCCGCGTGGCGCGCCCGACACCGAGCACGAGCACGCCGGTCGCCATCGGGTCGAGGGTGCCGGCGTGGCCCACCTTGCGGGTGCCGCAGAGGCGGCGCGCGCGCGCGACGACGTCGTGGCTGGTCCAGTCCTGCGGCTTGTCGACGACGAGGAGCCCGTCGACGACCTCGCTCACGCCCGGTCGGTGTCGGCCGGCGCGGTGCTGTCGGCTGCGGTGTCGTCGTCCGCGGCCTCGTCATCGCGGCGGTAGGGGTCGGTGTCGCCCGCGTAGGAGGCACCGGCGGCCGCGGCAGCCACCTGGGCGTCACGCTCGCGCGCCTCCTGCAGGAGGACCTCGAGGTGGGCGGCCGTCTCGGGGATCGCGTCGGCGATGAACTCCAGCGTCGGCGTGAGCCGGATGCCGAGCTGCTTGCCGACGTGGCTGCGCAGCTTCCCGCGGTTGGTCTCCAGGAGGTAGGAGGTCTTCGCGCGCTGGTCCTCGTCGCCGAAGACCGTGTAGAACACCGACGCGTGCTGGAGGTCGTTGGTCACCCGGACGTCGGTGATGGTCACGAACCCCAGGTCGGGGTCCTTGACGATCGGGTCGAGCCCTGCGGCGATGAGGGTCTTGATCCGGTCGGCGACCTTGCGGGCGCGGGCGGCGTCAGCCACGACAGCTCCTTCTCTGGGAAACGTTGTGCCCGACCACCCTAGGCGGCGGACGGACTCGGGACGAACCGGCACGGGGAGGTCGAGATCGGGCGACACGCGGGCGAACGCAGCCGGGCACCCGCGTGTCCCCCGATCTCGTCACGGACGGGAGCGGCCGGCATACCGAGTGTCGGTATGCCGGCCGCTCACCTCAGGTGCGATGCGTCAGGCGCGGGGCTTCGCCCACGCAGAGCGTGGGACCCGGCGCATCACGCGCGGGGCTTCTCGCGCATCTCGTAGGTGCTGATCATGTCCTCGATCTGCAGGTCGTTGTAGGACCCGAGGTTGATGCCGCACTCGAAGCCCTCGCGGACCTCGGTGACATCGTCCTTGAACCGGCGCAGACCGGCGATCTCGACGTTCTCGGACACGACGACCCCGTTGCGGGTGATCCGTGCCCGGGTGCCGCGCTTGATCTCGCCGCTGCGGACGATCGACCCGGCGATGTTGCCGAACTTGCTCGAGCGGAAGATCTCGCGGATCTCGGCCGTGCCGAGCTCCACCTCTTCGTACTCGGGCTTGAGCATGCCCTTGAGCGATGCCTCGATCTCCTCGATGGCCTGGTAGATCACCGAGTAGTAGCGGATCTCGACGCCCTCGCGCTCGGCGTAGTCAGCGTTCTGGCCCTCGGCCCGGACGTTGAAGCCGATGATGATCGCGTTGGAGGCGACCGCGAGGTTGATGTTGTTCATCGTGATCGCACCGACGCCGCGGTCGATGATCCGCAGGTCCACGTCGTCGCCGACGTCGATCTGCAGCAGCGCGTCCTCGAGGGCTTCGACGGAACCCGACACGTCACCCTTGAGGATGAGGTTGAGGGTGTCGACCTTGCCCTGCGCGATGGCCTCGTTGAGGTCCTCGAGCGAGATGCGCTTGCGGGCCTTGGCCAGGCTCGCCTGACGGTCGGCCGACTCGCGACGCTCCGCGATCTGGCGGGCGGTGCGGTCGTCCGGGGCGACGACGAAGGTGTCGCCGGCCCTCGGGACCGAGGAGAGGCCGAGCACCTGCACCGGACGCGACGGGGTCGCCTCGGTGAGGTTCTGGCCGTGCTCGTCGAGCATGGCCCGCACGCGGCCGTAGGAGCTGCCGGTGACGATGGCGTCCCCGACGTGGAGCGTGCCGGACTGGATGAGCACGGTCGCGGTCGCACCGCGGCCCTTGTCGAGGTTGGCCTCGATCGCGACACCACGGGCGTCACGGTCGGGGTTGGCCCGCAGGTCGAGGGCGGCGTCCGCGGTGAGCAGGACGGCCTCGAGCAGTGCGTCGATGTTCTCGCCCTGCTTGGCGGAGACGTCGACGAACATCGTCTCGCCGCCGTACTCCTCGGCGACGAGGTTGTACTCGGTGAGCTGCTGACGGATCTTGGACGGGTTGGCGCCCTCGACGTCGATCTTGTTGACCGCGACGACGATCGGGACGTCCGCCGCCTGGGCGTGGTTGAGCGCCTCGATGGTCTGCGGCATGACGCCGTCGTCGGCAGCGACGACGAGGATCGCGATGTCGGTCACCTTCGCGCCACGGGCACGCATGGCGGTGAACGCCTCGTGACCCGGGGTGTCGATGAAGGTGATCGGACGGTCGACGCCCTCGTGCTGCTTGTGGATCTGGTAGGCACCGATGTGCTGGGTGATGCCACCGGACTCGCCACCCGCGACGTTCTCGTTGCGGATCGCGTCGAGCAGGCGCGTCTTTCCGTGGTCGACGTGACCCATGACGGTGACGACCGGCGGGCGGGCCGCGAGGTCGTCCTCGTCCTCGGCGTCGACGCCGATCTCGAGGTTGATGGAGAAGGCGTCGAACAGCTCCTTCTCCTCCTCCTCCGGCGAGACCATGCGGATGTCGTAGCCGAGCTCGGCGCCGAGCAGGCGGAAGGTGTCCTCGTCGAGGCTCTGCGTCGCGGTCGCCATCTCACCGAGGTGGAACATCACCGTGACGAGCGAACCCGGGTTGGCGTTGATCTTGTCGGCGAAGTCGGTGAGGGAGGCACCCTGGCGCACCTGGATGACGGTCGTGCCGTCACCGCGGGGAACGCTCACGCCACCGATCGACGGCGCCTGCATCTCCTCGAACTCCATGCGCTTGGCGCGCTTGGACTTGCGGGCACGGCCGGGTCGGCCACCACCGCGGCCGAAGGCACCGGCGGTCGAGCCGCGACCGGCTCCACCACGGAAGCCGCCGCCACCGGGACGACCGGCGAAGCCGCCTCCTGCACCGGGACCACCCGTGCCGCCACCGGGGCGACCGGGAGCGCCACCGGCGCCGGGACGACCGCCACGACCACCGGGACGCTCACCCGGACGGGCGACCGCACTGGAGGACGGCATCATGCCGGGGCTGGGACGGGCACCACCGGGACGCGGACCTGCCGCGCCGGCCGCGGCGCCACCGGGACGGGGGGCGCTGCGCGGACGCGGCATCCCCTGGCTCGGGGCGAAGGGGTTGTTGCCGGGACGTGCTGCGGCGCCACCCTCGCGCCCACCCTCACGGGCGGCCTCGCGGCCTCCGTCGCGGCCCTGGCGCATGCCCTGGCTCGGAGCGAAGGGGTTGTTGCCGGGGCGCGGGGAGCCCGCACCGGGGCGGGGTGCCGGGCGCGTGCCCGACTCGGGCGCCTTGGCCGCGGGTGCGGCGGGCGCGGGGGCCGACGGCGTGGGGGACGCCTTGGCGGCCGGGGCCGCGGGAGCGGCCGGAGCCGGTGCGGCGGGAGCCGGGGCTGCGGGAGCCGGCGCTGCCTTCGCGGCGGGGGCCGCGGGCGCAGCGGGGGCCGCAGGTGCAGCGGGGGCGGCCGGACCGGGAGCGGGGGCCGTCGGGGCAGCCGCAGCAGGCGCCGGAGCTGCCGGAGCCGCGGGAGCCTGGGGACCGGGGGTCGCCGACGGGGCGGCGGGCGCCTTGCCGCCGGGCTTGGCCGCGGTCTTCGCGGGTGCCGGCGTGTCCACGGGGAACTTCTCCTGGTACCGGCGAACGACCGGCGCCTCGACGGTGGAGGACGCCGACTTGACGTACTCACCCATGCCGTTGAGGCGCTCGAGGAGGACCTTGCTGGTCACTCCCACTTCCTTGGCGAGTGCACTGACTCGAACCTTTGCCACGTTTCTCCTTCTTCTGGTCCGTGCGACCTGAGGAAGGGCGCGGACCGCTATCTGGGGGGGGAGCTCATTACTGAGTTCTCATCGGGTGCTCATCAGCGTCAAACCCGCTTTCGGTTCCCTGGGGATGGTCGGTGGTCTGCTCGTGGATGGCGATCTGCTCCGCCACGGCGCTGGGATCCAGGTGCCCACTGACTCGCAGTGCACGCCCGAACGCCCGTCGTCGGACGGCGAGGTCGAAACAGTCTCCGGTGGGGTGCAGCCATGCGCCACGCCCCGGAAGACACCGCCTGAGGTCGGGGACCAGGTCCCCGTGTCCTCCGACGACCACTCGCAGGAGTGCCGACCGGCTATCCGGAACCCTGCATCCCACACAGGTGCGCACCGGCTCCGTCGAGGACGGGGTATGCCGTGTGCGTGCCGAGGTGTGTGACGTCCGGGTCCGGGGTCCAGTCCGGTCGGTCCCGTCCATTCTAGCGCCTAGCGGGGGTCGCGAGCGTCATCGGACCGCTCGGGACCGCCCTCACCGGCTCCACGGGCGGGTGTCGTCGAGGGGTTGTCGGAGCGGATGTCGATCCGCCACCCCGTCAGCTTGGCGGCGAGCCGCGCGTTCTGGCCCTCGCGGCCGATGGCCAGGGAGAGCTGGTAGTCGGGCACGACGACTCGGGCGGCGCGCAGCTGGCGGTCCACGACCTCGACCGACTGGACCCGTGAGGGGCTCAGGGCGGAGGCGATGAACGTCGCCGGGTCCTCGCTGAAGTCGACGATGTCGATCTTCTCGCCGTGGAGCTCGGCCATGACCGCGCGCACGCGGGCGCCCATCGGGCCGATGCAGGCGCCCTTGGCGTTGAGGCCCGGCACCTTGGTGTGGACGGCGATCTTGGTGCGGTGGCCGGCCTCGCGGGCGAGGGCGGCGATCTCGACGCTCCCGTCGGCGATCTCCGGGACCTCGAGGGCGAACAGCTTGCGGACGAGGTTGGGGTGCGTGCGCGACAGCCCGATCTGCGGACCGCGCATGCCGCGCTTGACGCTCACGACGTAGGTCCGCAGCCGCTGGCCGTGGACGTACCTCTCGCCGGGGACCTGCTCGGCCAGCGGCAGGATGCCCTCGACGGAGCCGAAGTCCACGGTGACGTGGCGGGGGTCCGGGCTCTGCTGGATGACGCCGGCGACGATGTCGCCCTCGCGTCCCTTGAAGTCGCCCATGATCGCGTCGTCCTCGATGTCGCGCAGGCGTTGCACGATGACCTGGCGAGCGGTGGCGGCGGCGACGCGGCCGAAGTCGCTCGGGGTGTCGTCGAACTCGGGGCCGTACTCGCGACGCATCCGCGGCGGGGCCGGCTCGGCGGGGGCGGCCTCGGACGCGTCGTCCCCGGTCGCGCCGTCGGCGGCGGAGGAGGCGGCGGAGTCGGCGTCCGTGTCGTCCGCGGTCCCGGCCGCCTCGGAGGTCGCGACGTCGGTCGGCTCCTCCTCGACCGGAACCTCGAACTCCTCGCGCGCCCAGATGGTGACGTGCCCGGTCTTGCGGTCGAGCTCGGCCCGGGCGTTGCGGGAGGAGCCGTCGGTGCGCTGGTAGGCGAGGAGCAGGGCCTGCTCGATGGCGGGGATGAGCACGTCGAGCGAGATGTCGCGCTCGCGCTCGACTCCCCGCAGGACGGCGAGGTCGATGTCCATGGGTCAGTTCTCCTTGTCGCCCGACGCGTCGGCGGCGTCGTGGTGGTTCTCGGCATCGGCGCTGTCGCCGGCCACGGTCGACGGGTCGTCCTTGCGCGAGAACTCGACCTGCACGTCGCCACGGTCGATCGCGGCATACGCATGGGTCTCGTCCCGGGCGGGAACCTTCTTGAGCGCGGGAATGGTGAGGGTGAGGTCGTCGGTGCCGGCACGGGCGATGCGTCCGGTCACCGGCTCGGCGCCCCTCATCGTGAGGACGACGAGGCGGCCGACGTTGCGCTGGAAGTGGTGCGGGCTGGTGAGCGGGCGGGAGACGCCGGGCGAGGTGACCTCGAGGGTGTAGGGCTGCTCCCCCAGGACGTCCGACTCGTCGAGGACGTCGCTGATGGTGCGGGTCGCGGCGGCGATCTCGTCGAGCGAGAGCGACTCGACCGTCTCGGTGACGTCACCGGAGGTCTCGAGAGCCCGGTCCACGACGACTCTCACGACGCGCCGGCGACCGGCGGGGGTCACGACGAGCTCCTCGAGGACGACTCCCGAGCCGTCCAGTGCACCGTCGAGCAGCTCCTGCACTGCGGTGTCGCGGGTCATCGATCTCCCTCTCTGTAGTTCTCGTGCCGCTCCACCTGCTGCGGCGACGACCACTCTAGCCGGGCCGCTGCGGGTCCTTCCACGCGTGCGAGGATGCCGCCATGGGTGACCCGACGCCGCCGGCCTCGGCGCCGACCCGGCGCCTCGTGGGCCTGGGCTCGCTGGGGGTCGTCGCCACCGTCCTGGCCGGGTGCGGCATCCGGCTCGAGGATGACGCGCCCCGGGTGCCGCTCGTCCCGACCCGCGAGCCGATCCCCGGGGAGGAGCCGCTCCTGCGCCTGCTCGGGGCGGTCCGGGCCGCGTCGCTCGCCCCGGCAGACCCCACGGTGCCACTCTCACCCGCGCTCGCGCCGCTCCACCGGCGCCAGGCCGACGTCCTGCGCGACGCCCTCCGTCAGCGCGGTGTCCCCGAGGCGGCCCTGCCCTCGCCGTCGCCCTCGGCGAGCCCGACGGCGACCGCGAGCCCGACGGCGCCCACGAGCCCGACGGCGTCACCCTCACCGACCGCTCCCCCGGCCGTCCCCCCGGCTCTCGGGATGCCCGCGGTGGAGGGCTCGATCCTCGCGGCGTCGTCGGGCTGCGCGCAGGCCGAACCGGTGCTGCGTCCACCCCTCGTGGCCCTGCTCGCCCAGGCCCACGCGGCGATGGAGCTGGCGACGGGCTCCCGCGCCGAGGCCCCCACCGCCGCGCCGACATGGTCAGCGCCCGAGCTGCTCGTCCCCCTGGTCGAGGCCACCCGCAGGGCGACGTACTTCCTCGAGGTGGCCGCCGCCCGCAGCACGGCCAGGGGTCAGCGCACGGCCCGGGACGGGATCGCCCGGCTCGAGGCCCTGACCGCCGAGATCGCGGAGGCGGCCGGCGACGCGGCTCCGGTGCCCGAGCTCGGGTACCCCCTGCCCCAGCCGGTGACCACGCCCGCGCAGGCCGCCGCGTTCGCGACGCAGACGCGCGCCACGCTCCTGGGCACCTTCGGGGCGGAGCTCGGCGGCCTCACCGCGACCGACCCGGAGGCGGCGTTCGCCGACCTGCCTCGGTGGATGGGCAGCGTCGCCGCTGAGGCGCACCTGGGTGGCACCCCGTTGACGGCCTTCCCCGGGCTCACGTGAGCCGGGGCCCGGTGCCCGAGGCGCACGCGCCCCGCGACTGGCTCGCCTGGATGAGCCGGCTGCCGTCGGAGGGCGGGCCGACCGGCGCCGACTGGGCCGCGGACGTCGACCGGCTCACCCGTGAGTGCCTGCGCGAGTGGGACCTCGTGCCCGTGGGAGCCGCGATGACAGGGTGGACGGCGGTCGTGCACCCGGTGCAGCGCCGCAGCGGTGACGCGACCCAGGCGCTCGTCCTCAAGGTGGGGTGGCCGCATGCCGAGTCGGCCCAGGAGCACCTCGCGCTCCGCAGCTGGAACGGCCGCGGAGCCGTGCGGCTGGTGGCGGCCGACCCGTCCCGTGGCGCACTGCTCCTCGAACGCCTCGACTCCACGCGGGACCTCGACTCCGTCGACATCGACGAGGCGTGCGCGGTCGTCGGCGCCCTCTACCGTGAGCTCCACGTCCCCGCTCCGCCGACGATCCGCCCGCTCACGGCCTACCTCGACCCGTACCTCACACAGCTGCGCCAGCGCACCGACATCCCCCGTCGCATCGTCACCCGCGTCACCGGACTGGCGCGCGACCTGCTCGCCGACCCCCATCCCGGCGTGCTGCTCCACACCGACCTGCACTTCCAGAACGTCCTCGCGGCCGAGCGCGCGCCGTGGTTGGCGATCGACCCGAAGCCGCTGGCCGGCCACCCTGCCTACGAGCTGCAGCCGTTGCTGCGCAACAGGTTCGACGAGCTCGGCACCGGTCCTGCCATGCGGTGGTCGGTCCGGCACCGTCTCGAGGTCACCTGCGACGCCGCCGGCCTCGACGACGAGGTCGGCCGCCTGTGGAGCATCGTCCGCTGCGGGGTCGAGATCCTCTGGGCGGCGTTCGGCGGGAACGCCGACGAGCTGTCCCGCAACCTCACCCTGCTCAAGGCGCTGGAGGACTGAGCCGGACCGCACAGGGGCGCACCCGGCATACGGTGGGGGCATGGCCAACCGGCTCGCCCAGTCCACCTCGCCCTACCTGCTCCAGCACGCCGACAACCCGGTCGACTGGTGGGAGTGGGGGCAGGACGCCTTCGCGGAGGCGCGTCGCCGCGACGTGCCGATCCTGCTGTCGATCGGGTATGCCGCGTGCCACTGGTGCCATGTCATGGCCCACGAGTCGTTCGAGGACGACGACGTGGCTGCCGTGGTCAACGCCGGCTTCGTCGCGGTCAAGGTGGACCGTGAGGAGCGACCGGACGTCGATGCGGTCTACATGAACGCGACGACGGCGCTCACGGGTCACGGCGGCTGGCCGATGACCTGCATCCTCACGCCCGACGGGGACCCCTTCTTCGCCGGTACGTACTTCCCGCGCGAGCAGTTCCTCTCCCTGCTCACCAACGTCACGCAGGTGTGGACACAACAGCGGGCCGACGTGCTCGCCTCCGGGGCGCACATCGCCGGACGGCTGCGCGAGATGACCGAGGCGGGCACGGTCGACCCCCTCGCGTCCGAGACGCTCGACACGGCGGTCGCGCTGCTGCGCCGCCACTACGACATCGCCCGCGGAGGGTTCGGCGGTGCTCCGAAGTTCCCGCCCTCCATGGTGCTCGAGTTCCTCCTGCGCCACCACGCGCGCACGGGTGACGCCGACGCGCTGGCGATGGCGCGCGGCACCGCCGAGGCGATGGCGCGCGGCGGCATCTACGACCAGCTCGCGGGAGGCTTCGCGCGGTATGCCGTCGACGCGGACTGGGTCGTGCCGCACTTCGAGAAGATGCTCTACGACAACGCCCAGCTCCTCCGCGTCTACACGCACCTGTGGCGGAGAACCGGTGACCCGCTGGCTCGCCGCGTCGCCTCCGAGACGGCGGACTTCATCGTCCGGGACCTCGGCACGGAGGAGGGCGGCTTCGCCTCGGCCTTCGACGCCGACACCGTCGTGGACGGCGCCGGGGTCGAAGGTGCCACCTACGTCTGGACCCCGGCCCAGCTCGCCGAGGTGCTGGGACCGGAGGACGGCGCCCGGGCGGCATCGCTGCTCAGCGTCACCGATCGCGGGACGTTCGAGCACGGCTCGTCGACGCTCCAGCTGCGGCAGGACCCGGACGACCCCGTCTGGTGGGAGCGGGTGCGGCAGACCTTGCTGGCGGCCCGTGACGTCCGTCCCCAGCCCGGGCTCGACGACAAGGTCGTCACATCGTGGAACGGCCTCGCCATCGCCGGGCTCGCGGACGCGGGAGCGCTGCTCGACCGGCCCGAGCTCGTCGCCGCGGCGGTCGGATGCGCTGAGCTCATCATCACGACGCACGTCGTCGACGGGCGGCTCCGCAGGGCGTCTCGGCACGGCGTCGTCGGTGCCGCGGCTGGGGTCGCCGACGACCACGGCAACCTCGCGGAGGGACTTCTCGCTCTCCACCAGGCGACCGGTGACCCACGCTGGCTGACCGCCGCAGGCGACCTGCTCGCGGTGGCCGCGACGCACTTCCGCGACGCGCAAGGGCTCGTCCACGACACCGCCGACGACGCCGAGCAGCTGTTCACCCGGCCTCGCAGCCAGTCCGACAACGCGGAGCCGTCCGGGGTCTCGTCGCTCGCCGGGGCCTGGCTCACCCACGCGGCGCTCACCGGCTCCACCTCGCACCGGGAGATCGCCGACGAGGCCCTGGCGAGCGTCGGGTCGATCGCCGCCCGGGACCCCCGCTTCGCCGGGTGGGCCCTCGCCGTGGCCGAGGCCGCCGTCGCCGGTCCGCTGCAGGTGGCGGTCGTCGGCGAGGGGCCGACCGCAGAGGCCATGCTGGCTGCTGTCCGGCGGAGCGACTCCCCCGGGCTCGTCCTCGCCCACGGCCAGCCCGACGCCCCCGGCCAGCCACTGCTCGCCTCGCGCCCGCTCGTGGGAGGCGAGCCGACGGCATACGTGTGCCGTGGGTTCGTCTGTGACGCACCGGTCACCGACGTGGGCGCCCTCGAGCGGGCGCTGCGCGGCTAGAGGTCGACCCGTCCCTCGATCCGGGTGACCGTGTCACCGGAGACCCAGACCTCGCCGTCGCGTGCCTCGACCCACACCCGGCCGTCACATCCGACGACGCTGCCCTGACGGGCCACGTAGGAGTCCGGGAGCGCGCCGGCGCCGATGAGCCACTGGGCCAGCCCGGCGTTCGCGCTGCCGGTCACCGGGTCCTCGCCGAAGTCCTGTCCCGCCGCATAGAACGCACGCACCTCGACGTCGGCGCCGATGCTCCGGGCGGTGGCGCTGTCCCACCGCCCGACGATCGCGACCTTGAGGTCCGCGAACGCGGCGACGTCGGGCACGACCTGCAGCACCGATCGCGCGGAGCCGAGGTCGACCCCCACCCAGCCGGGGCCGTTGTCGACCCACGCCATGGCCTCCACGTCGCGCTCGTCGACGCCCAGCGCGGTGGTGACACGGTCACGCAGGGCGCCGTCGACCTCGCCCGAGCGCCGCAGCGGGGGTGCGGCGAACCCGAGCCGCGGCGCACGCCGGACCATGACCAGGCCCGCCTCGCACTGCTGCACGACGTCCTCACCACGGGCCCGGCCGCCCGCCTCGAGCCAGGCGTGCGCGCTGCCGAGGGTCGGGTGACCGGCGAACGGCAGCTCGCCGCTCGTCGTCCAGATGCGGACGCGGTAGTCGGCGCCCGGATCGGTCGGACGGCAGAGGAAGGTCGTCTCGGACAGGTTGGTCCAGCGGGCGAACTCCGCCATCTGGGCGTCGGTGAGGCCGTCGGCGTCATGGACGACGGCGAGGGCGTTGCCCAGCCATGCCCGGCTGCTGAACACGTCGACCTGTCGGAAGGGCAGCATCCGCCCATCCCACCACGCGAAGGCCACAATGGCGGGCGTGACGACACCGCCCCCACCCCCGGTCGCCCTCGGCGACCTGTCGGCCGAGCGCCAGGAGATGTTCACCCAGCGGCTGCACCGCTGGTGGCCGGACCTGCATGACGCCCTGACCAGCCTCTACGGCCGCGAGGCCACGTCACGGGGGGCGCAGCTCGTCTCCCTTGCGGCACAGGCCTTCCGGGACCGCTCGGCCGCCCTGCACCGGCGGGACCTGCAGCGCATGCTGCGGCCCGACTGGCTCCAGGAGCCGTCGATGGTGGGATATGCCGCCTACACCGAGCGCTTCGCGGGCGACCTGCGCGGGGTGGCCGCCGAGATCCCCTACCTGAGCGATCTCGGCGTCACGTACCTCCACCTCATGCCCCTGCTCCAGCCGCGCGAGGGCGACAACGACGGTGGCTACGCCGTCGCCGACTACCGCTCGGTGCGCCCTGACCTCGGCAGCATGGACGACCTCGAGGACCTCGCCGCGTCACTGCACGGGGACGGCATCAGCCTGGTCCTCGACCTCGTCCTCAACCACGTCGCCCGTGAGCACGCGTGGGCCCGGGCCGCACGGTCGGGTGACACGGCGCACCGGGAGTTCTTCCATGTCTTCCCGGACCGGACGCTGCCCGACCAGTACGAGCAGACCCTCCCCGAGGTCTTCCCGGACTTCGCGCCGGGCAGCTTCACCTGGGACGACGAGGTCGACGGCTGGGTGTGGACGACGTTCAACGAGTGGCAGTGGGACCTCAACTGGGCGAACCCGGCGGTGCTCGAGGAGTTCGCCTCGATCATCCTCGCGCTGGCCAACCGCGGCGTCGACGTGTTCCGGCTCGACGCCATCGCCTTCATGTGGAAGCGGATGGGCACCGACTGCCAGGGCCAGCCCGAGGTCCACGCCATCACGCAGGCGCTGCGCGCCGTGACCCGCATCGCTTGTCCCGCAGTCGCGTTCAAGGCCGAGGCCATCGTGGCGCCGAGCAAGCTGCTCGCCTACCTGGGGCAGGGGCGCTACACCGGCAAGGTGAGCGACCTCGCGTACCACAACAGCCTCATGGTGCAGGTCTGGTCGATGCTCGCCACCCGCGACGTCCGGCTCGCCGCCCATGCCCTCTCGCACCTGCCGACGAAGCCGGCGAGCTCGACGTGGCTGACCTACCTGCGCTGCCACGACGACATCGGGTGGGCGATCCAGGACGAGGACGCGGCGGCCGTCGGCGTCGAGGGCCATGCGCACCGCAGCTTCCTCACGCGCTGGTATGCCGGCCAGTTCCCCGGGTCGAACGCCGACGGCCTGGTCTTCCAGTACAACCCCGCCACCGATGACGGCCGCACCAGCGGCAGCGCCGCCAGCCTTCTCGGCCTCGCCACGGCGCAGAGCGACGCCGAGGTCGACCTCGCCGCCCGCGCGCTGCGGCTCGCCCACGCGCTCGTCATCGGCTGGGGCGGCATCCCTGTCATCTGGAGCGGTGACGAGCTCGGCCAGTCGAACGACCCGAACTGGGCCGAGCAGCCGGGCCACGAGGACGACAACCGGTGGGCGCACCGTCCGCGGCTGGACCGTGAGCGGCACGATGCCCGGCACGACCTCTCCACGACGGCGGGGCGGGTCTTCGACGACCTCCGGGGGCTCATCCGGGTCCGCAGCGCGCTGCCCCACCTGCACGGGAGCATCGAGTCACGGATCGGACCCGTCGACGACCCCGGCGTGCTCGTCACGGTGCGTGAGCACCCGCTCGGCACCTTCGTGGGGCTGCACAACGTCACCCCGACGTGGAGGTCGTGGCCCGGCCACCGGGCCCACGAGCTGGGCGTCGACTCCTCCCGTGACGAGCTCACCGGCGCGTCGCTCACGTGGGGTGAGGACGGGAACGTCTGGCTCGAGCCCTACGCCGTCGTCTGGCTCACGACGTAACCCTCCGGGAACCGGTCAGGCCGCCCAGTAGGCGTCGTCGTCAGGCCACCAGTCCTCGATCGGTTCGGGTGGGTGGGCGTGGTCGGCCTGGTCGTCGGGTGGGGGTGGTGTCCATCCGTGGCCAAGGATCGGTGGGGCGGCCGCGTCGTGCGTTCGTCCGGTGGGTGTGGTGAGGCGTATGCCGTGTGCTCCGGTGCCGTCCAGTCCGGTGGACTCGACGTGGACGTGCCAGCCGTCGAGCTCCTTGACGAGGTTGTGCCGCTGGCACAGGCGGGTGCCGTTCACCGCGTCGGTGGCGCCGCCGTCGGTGGCTCGGTGCGCGTGGTCCGACTCGACACCAGGGGCGTCGCAGAAGGGGATGCGGCAGGTGGGGTCGCGCAGCTCGAGGAACCGGCGTAGCCCGCCGTGGAAGCGGCGGCGCCGGGAGTCGAGGGCGACGAGGTCGCGACCGGTGGGGTCGGTGAACAGCCGCCGCAGCCACACCATGGCGCCGTCGCCGTCACCTCCCTCGTGGTCGAGCAGGGATGCGAGGTGGGCTCGGGCTTCGGTCCCGGGGACGGGTCCCCACCCGGGGATGGTGGCGCAGTCGTCGACGGGTGCGGTCCCGCCGAAGGCGGCGGGCAGCAGGGTCCGGTCGGTCATCACCAGTGACACCTCGACCGGCTGCGGCTGGCCCTTGGCGCGTCCGCTGAGGAGCTCGAGGGCCCGGTCGGCCAACCAGGCGCCCCTGCCCCGGCTGAGGTCGGAGCCCCGCGAGAGCGGGTAGGTGTCTGAGCGCCGCTGGCTAGGTCTGGCGGGAGCGCGATGCGCGCTCAGCGCGCAAGCGCGGATGGGACTGCGGCGCTCGGACACCTACCGGCGAGACCCCACGCCATCCCGTCCGCCGCGGGGCGCACCGACACCCGCCGGGAGACGACGGCCCGGCGGGCGCGCTCAGCCAGCGACTCCGAGTCCAGTGCGGCACCGGCTCGACGGGCGGCCGCTGCGAGGGCCTTGTCACCCAAGGAGCCGATGGTGGCCGCGAGCCGGCGGTCGACCTCGCCCCGGCGCTCCCTGCTGAGGCAGGCCGTCTCCCGCACGACGATCGTGGCCCGACGCTCGCTGATCTCGCCCCGCTCCAACGCGGCCATCGTCATCGGCAGCTCGGTCACCAGCGCCTTGGCGACCCCGACGTGC